>DJSB01000030.1:0-21266 GCA_002437945.1 Christensenella sp. UBA6345
CTACGGGGTTCACTTCATTATTTGAGTTGTTTTTTTGCTAGTTTCAAAAGGGATAACCCTAAATATTGTCTTTTTTAAATGTTTAATTGTAAATTAATCTATAAATTAATTGTTGTTAACTGCTAGTAATTTAAGGTCGATACGATCTTTATCGTCAATCTTAATAACTTCTACTTCAACGATATCACCTATCTTAACTACGTCTTCAACTTTATCTACGTGTTTTGAACTTAATTTAGATATGTGAATCATACCTTCTTTATTCCAGCCAAAACTTACAAATGCGCCAAATGGCATTATTCTTTCAACTTTAGCAGTATATACTTTACCAACTTCAACTACTTCAGCAATACCAAGAATAATTTGTTTTGCCTTTTCGTTCATTTCAGCATCAACACCTGCTACACATACTCTACCATCGTCATCAATGTCGATTTTTACACCTGTTTCGTCAATAATTTTATTGATTGTTTTGCCACCAGAACCGATAACATCTTTAATCTTATCTGGATTGATAGTAAATGTAATAATCTTTGGAGCATATGGGCTTAATTGTTTTCTAGGTTCACTGATAACTTCTGTCATCTTTCCTAGTATAAACATACGACCCTTTCTTGCTTGTTCTAGTGCTGTACGTAAAATATTTTCGTCTATACCCTTAATCTTAATGTCCATTTGAATAGCGGTAATACCTTTTGTAGTACCTGCTACCTTAAAGTCCATATCGCCCAAGAAATCTTCTAGACCTTGGATATCTGTAAGAACTGCAACTTTTCCTGATTCAACATCTTTAATAAGTCCCATAGCAATACCTGCTACTGGAGCAGAAATAGGAACACCTGCGTCCATAAGTGCTAATGTGCTACCGCAAACACTTGCTTGGCTAGTACTACCGTTACTGCTTAAAATTTCGCTTACAGTACGTATAGCATATGGGAATTCTTCTTCACTAGGTAATACTGGCATTAATGCTCTCTCTGCTAATGCACCGTGACCAATTTCACGTCTACCTGGACTCTTTATAGATTTGGCTTCACCAGTAGAATATCCTGGCATATTATAGTGATGCATATAACGTTTTTCACTTTCGCCATCTTCTAATCCATCTAGAATTTGAGTATCACGTAATGAACCTAATGTTAAAGTTGTTAATGCTTGAGTTTCGCCACGTGTGAACACACCTGAACCATGTACTCTAGGCAATATACCAACTTCACACCATATAGGTCTAATTTCGTCAGTTTTACGTCCATCTGGTCTTACACCATCATTAATAATTTTTGAACGCATAACTTCTTTTTTAATCTTATAAAGTACATCAAGAATTTCTCTTGAATTATCTGGATATGTTTCTGCAAAATGTTCAAGAACATCTTTGTCCATAACTTCTTCAGCATCTTGTCTAACATGACGATCGAAGTGTGACATAACATCTTTGACTTTATCAGTAGCATATTCTCTTACAGCAGTTTCAATTTCTTCTGGAATAACGTAGTAATTAATTTCTTCGTTCTTCTTAACACCAAGTTCTGCTGCTAATTTTTCTTGGAATTCTACTTGTTTTTTAATTTCTTCGTGTGCAAATAAGATACCTTGAAGCATAACTTCTTCAGATACTTCTTTTGCTCCTGCTTCTACCATAAGAATTGCTTCTTTAGTACCAGCAACTGTTAAGTCCATAAGACTTGCTTCACGTTCGGCTTGGTTAGGGTTAACGATATACTTACCATCAACATAAGCGATATCTACACTACCTGTAGGGCCACCGAAAGGAATATCTGACAATGTAAGTGCTAGTGAACTAGCAAACATTGCTAGTGGCTCTGGTGCAGAGTCAGGGTTAACTGATAATGGTGTAGCAATAACAGATACATCGTTAAAGAAACCCTTTGGGAATAATGGGCGTAGTGGTCTATCAATTAATCTACTTGTTAAAATTGCTTGGTCACTTGCTCTACCTTCTCTACGTTTAAATCCACCTGGAATCTTACCAACAGCATATAATTTTTCTTCAAAATCTACGCTTAATGGGAAGAAATCTTGTCCCGGACGTGGTTCTTTACTCATGGTTACATTAACCATAACTACGGTGTCATTACAAGTAACAATTACACTACCATTGCTTTGAAAAGCATATTTACCTAGAGTAATATCAACTTGCTTACCACCAATTTCTGTTTGATATTTTTTTACTTCGTTCATTTTCTCCTCCTTGAACTTCCCCTATAAATTACCTATATTTAAACAAAAGAAAAGGCGAAAGAAATCTTCCACCTTTACTTATTATCTAATACCTAATTTTTTCTTTAATTCACGGCATGCTTCAAGGTCTTTTTTCTCGTAGTATTTAAGTAAACTCTTACGATTAGATACCATCTGGATTAATCCACGACGAGAATGATTATCATTCTTGTTAGATTTTAAGTGTTCTGTTAATTCGTTGATTCTAGCGGTTAAAATAGCAATTTGAACTGCACAAGAACCTGTATCATTATCACTTAATTGGTATGCCTTGATAACTTCTTGTTTTTTGTCTTTCTTAATCATTGTGTTTTCCTCCTAATAAATTCGCTTTATACCAAGTTAAACGTAAATGAAGGATATGCGTTAAACCTAGTTTAAAGTACATATAATACTAACATATAAACTAATAATTGTAAAGATTAATTAAATATTATTTAAAAAAATCTTTCTTTTTCTCTATTATTTCATCTATACGATTAATATAATCAGTAAGATTTTTAACATTTGCTTGTCTTTCTATACGATTGGTTAAACTAAAAAATCTTTTAGATATAGCATTAGCACCTACTGCTACTATTGTAGCAACTTCTTCCATACTATCTATATTGAAAATACATTCCTTTCCTTTAAGTGTATATCCTATATTTTCAAGGTTGCCTACCATATTCTTTTGCTTATATAAATAATAAGGATTGTAGCCAGCATTGGTCAATGTACGATAGGAGTAATCTATCATCTTTGTAACATCTTCCGCATTACCCTTTTCGCCTTCGCCATCGCTTAATTTACTTGTACGTTTAACACTTAATGTATGAACTGTGATATTATCTGGATTAAGTTCAAGAGTATTTAACAGGCTCTTTTTAAATGTATTAAAACTTTCATTTTCTAGTCCAGCAATTAAATCCATATTGATAGAAAAATTGTATGGTAGTGCCATATTATATGCATTAATTATGTCTTGACTAGTATGTGCTCTACCGATTAATTTTAGTGTGCGATTAGAGAATGTTTGTGGGTTAATGCTAATACGTGTAACACCATGCTTTTTTAATACATCTAATTTCTCTTTTGTGATAGTATCAGGTCGCCCTGCTTCAACCGTAAATTCACTCACTGGATAAGTAATTTGAGTAAGTATACGATCTAATTGATCGGCACTTAACGATGTTGGTGTTCCACCGCCGATATATATAGATTTAACAATATAATTACGTTGATTAATTATTTGTTTAGTAGCATCTAATTCCTTAAGTAAGGCATCAATATAAGGTTCGACATATTGTTGACATTGATTGATAGGCGCAGATATAAAACTACAATAATAGCACTTGGTGGTACAAAAAGGAATATTAATGTAAAGGTCAACCAAGTTATCATTTATTTCAATACGAGACTGATTACGAGTTACTTCCATAACAACTTCTGCTTTTTGTGGTGAAACTCTAAAGGTTTTTATTAATTCGTTTTTTGCAAGCAATGAACTATTAAGTTCATTTTTAAGTTCGTAAAAAAGTTTTGTTGGTCTAATACCAGTTAAACTTCCCCATGGCATGGTTTTGCCCGTTAATTGGACAAGCATATCATATAATGATATTTTTAAATAACGCTTGATATACTTATCGGATTTAGTTAATTGTAATTTGGTCAAATTAACAGTGGTAGAATATTCTTTCGTATAATCACCAGTTATAGATATGGTATAACTTAATTGATCATTATTAAGTTGATAATTAATATTAAAATTTAAGTTTAAATTTTCTATTTCTTCTACAGGATAAAATAATTTAACCACAAGTAAAAGTTCATCATTAAATTTTTCATTATTACAAATTAATTGCATAACTACTCCTAGTGTGTTTCTTTATATAATTTAACAAAATTGTAAATTGAAGAATTGTTAAGTTGGCTTGTAACTTTATTATTAATAGAAATGTTATAATAATCAAGTTGAGAATTAATATTAATAATATTAAGTTGACTTAAAACTTGAGTAACGAATATAAATTGATTAAATTTAAGATTCTTGTAGCCACTATTAAATTTAATAAGATTAAAGTATTCTTGTTCGGAATACGAATGTTGTTCTTTTGCATTAGTTATTTTTATTGCAGAGTGATAATATCCAAATTCTTTTCTAGAACAATCTAAAGTTGTAAGCATATTATCATCATGATTAATTGAACATAAATAAACGTTTGATTTAAAACCTAAAAGATAATCTTTATTTATAATATCGTCTAAAAATATAACATTATTAAAATTAGAAAAATTAACAGTAGATTTTGCCATAAATAATAATGTATTAGAACCTGTATAATCTTTTACCGAATATGATTCATAATTAATAATATGGTTAGAAAAATGTTCAATAGCAAACTTATATGATTCAAACGAATTGGTAACAATTAGTGTGCCAAAATTACTATGCATAATAGATTCAATATCATTAACACTTATATCAACAATATTGTTAAATTCCCTATATGTAGGCGAAATTAACTGTTTTGCATAATACCCTAATACTACATCTTTTCTTACTGATGTAGATAATTTTTCAAACATTAAGTTTTTGATAATTCCCTTTAATCTTTCACGATTATTATAAGTTTCTATGTTAATGTCCAATATCACATTTTTATTACAATTGGTCAAAAGAGAATCATAATATTCACTTAAATTAAAAGTCATTATTTCTAATTTATCAGTACGAATTTTTATGTAGTTGGGATAATTTTTTAACCTTTCTGGTTTAATATTATTAAAGGTATACATAAAAACTGGCTTTTCATTACCGAAACCGAAAGGTTCTAGTACTTGAAGCGATTTAATATAGTCAATGGTAACATCTTCTTTATTAAGATTAAAATCATAATACTTAACCGGTTCGAAATAAGAATCATCATATGTATTTTTAATATTGTCATTTAGACGTTGTTTGAACAATTCTAAATTAGACTCTTCAATAGTTAAACCGCCTGCTCCACTATGTCCACCAAATTTAACTAAAATATCGCTACATTTTGTTAATTCTTTAAATATATCAATACCTGGTAAACTTCTTATACTACCCTTATATACATTATCTACTTTAGTAAGAAGACAGACTGGTCTATTAAATTTTTCTGTAAGTTTAGCACATATAATACCTAGCACTCCAGCATGCCATGATTGAGAGTATAGTACAATGGCACGCATATCGGATATACATTGATTTTTTAGTTGGTTAATACAATCTTCATATATGCTATTACCTGCTTCAATACGTTGATTATTTTGTTGTTCGAGCAATGTTAATATTTCTAAAATTTCAGTAGGATTTTTTTCAATAAACAATTTAAATGCTACAGTTGCATCTCCCATACGTCCTGCTGTATTAAGTTTAGGAGCAATTTTAAATGCAATATCAGAAGACGATAGTTCTTTTATTTTTAAATTTTCTATTAATTGAAGTACTCCTACTGGCAGACTATTAGCATTAGCAAGTCCATGCTTTACAATTGCCCTATTTTCGGATTTAAGCGGAACAATATCAGCAACAGTTGCTAATGCGGCAATATTGGTGTATTTTAGCGCTTCGTTAAGTCCTGATAAGGCTTGAATTACTTTTAATGCAACTCCCGCACCACAAAGTTCCTTGAATGGATAATCACTTTGAAGTTTAGGGTCTACACATATGCAATCTGGTATAATTTCGGGTATTTCGTGGTGGTCAGTGACAACAATGTCTATACCTAGAGATTTAATATAATCTACTTCTTTATAGCAAGAAATACCACAGTCTACTGTAATAATAAATTGTGGGTCAAATTTCTCTACTATCTTATTAACTGTATCAATTGTTAGTCCGTAGCCATCGGCAAATCTATTGGGTAAAAAGTAATCTACTTTTTTACCTATACTTTCAAAGTATTTATATAGTATGGCTGTTGAACATATACCATCGGTGTCATAATCTCCTACTATAAGTATCTTTTTATTATCTTTTACAGCCTGTTGAATTGCTGATACTGCAGAAGACATACCTGATAGTTGAAATGGATTATAGAACTGGTTAATACTTGAATTAAGAAACTGGTCTATATCTGTTTTGTTGGTTATACCACGTGAAAAAAGAATTTTAATGACTTCATTAGAAACATTAAATTCTTTGGCTAGATTATTAACTAGTTTGTTATTAAATTTTATATCATTTAATCTATTAATAAATTTCATTAATTTTTACACTTTTAATTAAATTAAAAAACAAAAGCCCCTACAATATGTGAAGGGGTTTTTGAATTAAACAACGATTTTGTCGTCTGGGTTATCTGTATTATTTTTCTTTAATTTATTCTTTTCATCTGCAATACGTTTTTGTAAACGTTTGTCTTTATCTTTCTTATAGATAAATGACCAAATTGAACCAGAAATAAATATTGAAGAATAAGTACCAGCGAATAATCCAATAATGATTGGGAATAAGAATTCTCTAATTGAAGATACGCCGATAATAGCAAGCAATGCAACAGATAATATTGTTGTTAGAGAAGTATAAATTGTACGTGTAAGAGTTTGTTTAATAGAAATATCAAGCATTTCTGCGTTGGTGGTCTTTCTATATTCTTCTTTACGTAAATTCTCTCTAATACGGTCAAAAATAACAATAGTGTTATTGATTGAGTAACCTATAATTGTAATTAATGCTGCGATAAATGAAGAATTAATCTGAATACGGCATATTATAACCATAGCACACATAATTAATACATCATGTAGTAAGGCTACTATAGCAGCAATACCGCTAGCAAATTCGAATCTAATTGCAATATAAATAAGCATTAATACTGTAGCAATAGAAACTGCAAGTAAAGCATTTTTAACAAGGCTAGAACTTGCACTAGCACCTATACGTTGACTATCTTCAACTTTAAAGTTTGCGATAGCATCGTCAGGATTAATTTTTGCTATAATATCATCTTTTATATCAGACAATATTTCAGTCATTTGAGTTTCATTTTTGCCTTTAATATCTTGGAATTTAATAGATATAGCGGCTTCATCATTAGTACCTTCCTTTTGTAAACTATAGTTAACGATACCATGATCTTTTATAATTTTCTCTAAATCAGACTTGTATTGATTATATTCGTTATTGGTAATATCTGTACCAAAGTTAACTTTTATAATTGTACCGCCGGTAAAATCTATACCTAAATTAAATCCAATGCAAGCAAACACAATTATTGCAACTAGTATAAGAACTAGTGGAACAGCAAAGTAATATTTCCAATTCTTTGCTATGTTGAAATCTTTCTTTAAAAACTCTTTGTATTTGTTTGATAAGGAAGTCTTTTTATTAGAATTAGACATTTTTAACCTCCTTAACTTCTTCTTTATTAGTATCTTCTTTTACTTCGATTACTTCAGTGGTTGCTGTCTTATTAAGGTCAACACCTTTAGTAAGTCCATAGGCTTTATAATTGGTGCAATTAATATCAAGTGCGATATTAATAAATCCACGAGTAACCACAAGAGTTGTAAACATAGATACTAC
The DNA here is from genome assembly GCA_002437945.1 of Christensenella sp. UBA6345. Taxonomy (GTDB): domain Bacteria; phylum Bacillota; class Clostridia; order Christensenellales; family UBA1242; genus UBA6345. The sequence continues at coordinate 7,781 of DJSB01000030.1, forward strand.
CATACTAATAAGCAATGTATAAGCAAATCCCCTAATAGCACCTGTACCCAACCATGCAAGTACGATAGCAGCAATTATTGTAGTAATATTACTATCTAAAACTGCTACAGATGCACGTTTGAAACCTGATTTAACACTTGCTGGTATTTTCTTTCCTGCTTTGCATTCATCTTTAATACGTTCGAAAATAACAATATTTCCATCAACTGCCATACCTAAACCAAGTATAATACCTGCAACACCTGGTAATGTAAGTTGAACAAATGGTAATACTGAAAGTAAGAACATAAGGATAATTGTGTAGAATATTAAAGATAAGTTGGCAATTAATCCTAAATTTTTATAAATGATAAACATAAATGCAAATATTAATACTAAACCAATTAGTCCAGCAATAATGCTTAAAGTTAATGCGTCTTCACCAAGTGTGGCTGTAATAACATTCTTTTCACTTAATGATAAATTAACTGAATAAGTACCACTTAATATTTTTGTAGCATATGCTTCTGCTTCTGCTTGTGTGTTCATGCCACCAGAAATAAATGTTTTTCCACCAGAAATAACTTCTTTAACTGTAGGAGAACTAAATAATTCCCCGCCTAAATAAATATATAATGGACTTTGGCTAGTAGCAAGTTCGCTAGTTAAATTGTAGAATTTTGTAGCACCTGCAGTGGTAAATGTAATACTAACACCATGTTGATTGCTGCTAGAATCATATTGATATTCTGCACTCTTAATATCTTTACCAGTTAATACCGCTTCGGCAGTATCAGACTCTTCTTTCTTAAATTCCAATTTGGCAGGTTCGCCAATTAAATCTAATACTTCATCAGGGTTATCGACATCTGGTACTTCAATTCTAATTTGACTATTACCTTGTTTAATAATAGTTGCTTCTGGATAATCGGCAGTGATTAAATTGGTAAGTCTAGATATAGTAGCATCAATCTGATCATCAAGCGAACCTTCACTTTCACTAGATTTTTCACAATCGTATACTGCCATAACTCCGCCCTTTAAATCCAAGCCAAGTTGAATGCCTTTTGCAAAACCATTATAAGTATAATAGGTAAAAGGAATGTCAAAACTGAAAATTGTTAAAACAAGTCCTATTAATGCAACAATACCGATAAGTATAAAATTACGGATTGCTCTTTTCTTTTTCATTACTTTGTTTACTCCTTAAAAGTTGCTGAAATTATTATATATAAATATATAATATAAGTCAAACATAATCGTTTAAATTGTTCCCAGATAAATGAAAATAATAACACTAAATATTTACTAAATAAAAAAAGACTAGAAAATTTATCTAGTCATTGTAATTTTTACATATTTTTCTAATTAAAAAACTAAAAATAGATTAAATATTTATAATTAATTACGAATCTTTTTGTTTACAGCAAAAATACCACATAATCCGCCTATTAACATAGCAAACCCCATATCAATAAACAAACTTGCATCTAAAGAAAATGTATTGCCAAGTATGCTAAAAATTAAATAAGCCAAGGCTGTATATACTAATCCTATAAGAATGCCTGTTACTAGTCCTTTTTGTTGGACTTTTTTAAGTGTAAGATAGCACCCTAGAAAAATGCTTAATATCTTGATAAATTGATTAATAGGCATAATAAAATTGTCTGGAATATTGGTAAGTTTGATTATTACAGCGAATAGTAAAATTAAGATAAGTGTAATAGAAACAGCAATACCAGAACCTTTTAATACACTAGACAATACCACAAGATTATTTCTATTATGTTTTGTCATATTCACCTTCCAAGTTAATGTTATTATACAATATGTACAAGCACTTTAACTTATGACAAAAATTGATAATTATAAGTTATATTTATTAAAAATTTATCTTAAATTTATGTATTATGCAAGAAATAAAAAATCGCCTACAAATAGGCGGTTTTTTAATATGCATAGTACTACTTTGTTTCTTTTTTAGCAGTAGTCTTTTTTGTACTTGAAGTTTTGGTTGATTTTGTAGATTTAGTAGTTTTTGGTTTATTATCAACAGTCTCTACTTTTTCTTCTGCAGGACTTTCAACAACAGGTTCTACTACTTCTTCCTTTACTTCTTCCTTACTTTCACTTTCTTTCTCTTTTTCAGCAAGTTGTTTTTCAAGTTCTTCAAATTTCTTTTCACTTTCAGATTTTGTTTCTTTCTTTTCAGTATCAACTGGTAGACCATTTTCGTCTAAAGTTACTTCTTCTTTTTCGTCAATACCATATACAGCATTGATATGAATATTCATATAAGAAACTTTCTTATCTTCTCCAGTCTCGATAAGCAATATCTTACCATCTGTAGTTTCGGTAATTTTTAATACTTTACCATATAAACCATAATAAGTCTTAATTCTTGCACCCGGAATAACCTTTTTAAGAAGTTCATTCCTATAAGTGTCTTCTTTTTTACGGCGATTGAATGAAATAAACATTAATACAACTAATGCAACAACTAATACAATCAACAAACCGTATTTTGAAAAGAAATTAGTGTTATTTAATAAACTTAACATAATATACTCCTATAATTTATTCTTTGTGATTATAACAAATATATAATTTTTTAACAATGAAATATTTGTTATATTTGGTTATTTTTTGTAATAAATCTAAATTTTGTAATTTTTTAAATATTCTTCTTTAAACTCTTTAAACCTATCTTCCCTAATTGCTTGTTTAATTTCTTCCATAAGGTTGGTTAAAAAGTGAATATTATGTATGCTTAATAATCTAGCACCTAATATTTCTCCAGCATTAATCAAATGTCTGATATATGCTCTAGTATAGTTTTTACAAGCGTAACAATCACAAGTATCGTCAATTGGTCTAAAGTCTTCTTTATATTCGCCATTACGAACTACAAGTTTACCAGTACGAGTAAAAGCAGTACCATTACGAGCGATACGTGTAGGCAATACGCAGTCAAACATATCAATACCACGTTCGACACCTTCTAAAATACAATCAGGACTACCTACTCCCATAAGATATCTAGGGACATGTGTAGGATAATATGGATACATAGCGTCCATCATATCGTACATAATATTTTTTGGTTCGCCAACAGATAATCCGCCTATAGCAACACCATATTTAACATATGGTAAAACTCTTTGAACGGCTTCAATACGTAAGTCTTTATAGAAATTACCTTGAATGATTGGGAACAATGCTTGATTATCATTCTGGTGATATTTATAACATCTGTCTAACCAATTCATGGTACGTTCTAGTGCTTTTTCACTATGTTTTCTGTCTGTGCCATAAGTTGTACATTCATCAAATGCCATAATAATATCTGCACCCAAGGCTTCTTGTATTTCCATATCTTTTTCAGGAGTAATATAGTGCTTTGAACCATTAAGGTGTGATCTAAACTCTACGCCATCATCACTAATTTTTCTTAAATCAGATAGAGAAAATACTTGGAAACCGCCACTATCTGTAAGTATAGGTCTATCCCAATTCATAAATTTATGTAATCCGCCAGCCTTTTTTACAATCTCATGCCCTGGTCTTAAATATAAGTGATAGGTATTACTTAAGATTATTTGGGCTTTATTCTCTTTTAATTCTTCTGGAGTAAGACTTTTTACAGTGGCTTGTGTACCTACTGGCATAAATACTGGAGTTTCAATAACTCCGTGTGGTGTGGTAAATTTACCTATTCTAGCGCCACTTCTAGGGTCTTGCTTTATTGTCTCAAAACTAAATTTGTCCATAATGTTCCTTTTAATAAATGTTATTAAAGTCAAAAGAAAAGTTTCATTAACTTTATAATTTACTTTTGACTAATTTTTAATTCTGCACAAGACAGAACTTAAATAAGCAAAGTTGCATCTCCAAAACTGTAGAATCTATACTTTTCTTTTACTGCTGTATTGTACATATTAAGAGTGTTTTCAATACCTAAAAAGGCACTTACTAACATAATTAATGTGCTTTCTGGCAAGTGAAAATTAGTGATTATTCCGTCAACAATTTTGAATTGATAGCCTGGGTAAATAAAAATATTGGTATCTTCTTTACATTCACGCATTTTGCCATATTTTGTAGCCACACTCTCTAGAGTACGTATACTTGTAGTACCTACAGCAATAACTCTCCTACCTTCAGCCTTTGCTTTATTGATAATATCTGCGGCTTCTTTAGTAACTTCATAATGTTCGGTATGCATATCGTGGTTAAGAATATTATCTTCACTAACTGGTCTAAAAGTACCAAGTCCTACATGTAATAATACTTCAGCAATAATTACACCTTTTTCTTTAATTTTCTCTAGTAATTTTTTTGTAAAATGCAAACCTGCAGTTGGTGCTGCACTACTACCATCATATTTAGAGTAAACTGTATTATATCGTTCCTTATTAGCACATTTTTGTTTGATATAATGTGGCAATGGCATTTCGCCTATGCGATTAAGTATTTCTTCAAATATACCATCAAACTTAAATGTAATATTACAATTGCCAAAATCATTAATTTGTGTAACAACACATTTAAGTTCGTCACTAAATGAAACTTCAGTACCTACTTTAACACGTTTAACTGGTTTAATTAATACTTCCCAATCTGTAAGATTTTTACGTTTTAATAATAAAACTTCAATTTTTGCACCAGTATCAACTTTAGTACCATACAATCTTGCTGGTATTACTTTTGTGTTATTAACCACAAGTACATCACCTGCTTTTAAATAATCAATAACATCTCTAAATATTTTGTGCTCCATAACACCAGTGTCTTTATGGTATACTAATAATCTAGAACTATCTCTAGGTTCGGCTGGAGTCTGGGCAATTAATTCTTCTGGTAAATCATAATAATAAGTTTTTTTATTGTAAATATCCATTATTCTTCTTCCTTACTTACAAACATATCTATATATTTTTGACGATTAGCATTAATAGGTTTACCTAAATGTTTATAAGCATTAGGCAATGCAATACGTCCACGTGGTGTGCGAGCAATAAATCCTAATTGGATTAGATATGGTTCGTATACATCTTCAATAGTATTGGACTCTTCTCCAGTGGCAGCACTTAATGTATCTAGTCCTACTGGTCCACCTTGGAATTTATCTATTATGGTTAATAATAATTTTCTATCGGTATAATCTAGTCCTAATTCGTCTACTTCAAGCATCTCTAATGCATCTTTACATAGTTGTAAATTAATAATACCTTCGCCTTTAATTTCGGCATAATCTCTTACACGTTTAAGAAATCTATTGGCTATACGTGGTGTGCCACGACTCCTTAATGCAAGTTCGGTACATGCTTGGTCGTCAATTTTTATATTAAGAATTTTGGCAGAACGCATAATAATACGACTTAATTCTTCTTTAGAATACATCTCTAATCTACATACAACACCAAAACGATCACGTAATGGCCCAGTAAGCATACCTGCCTTTGTAGTAGCACCAATTAAAGTAAATGGTTGTAATTTAAGACGCATTGTCCTAGCACTTGGACCTTTACCTAATATAAAATCTAAAGCATAATCTTCCATAGCAGGATACAATACTTCTTCTACTGATCTACTTAATCTATGGATTTCGTCAATAAATAATACATCATTTTTATTAAGGTTGGTTAATATACTAGCCAAGTCAGCAACTTTTTCAATTGCTGGTCCACTGGTTATTTTTAAACTACTACCAAGTTCATTGGCAATAATATGACTTAAAGTGGTTTTACCTAGTCCCGGTGGGCCATACAATAATACGTGATCAAGAGATTCGCCACGCTTTTTTGCTGCTTGAATATAAATATTAAGTTGATTTTTAACTTTTTCTTGTCCTACATAGTCATCCATAGTTGTGGGACGAAGTGTATTTTCTACATCTTCATCTTCCATATTTCTGGTGCTAGTAATAAATCTATCGTCTTCCATGGCACTCCTAATTCATATTTCTTAATGCTTTTTGAATAATAACTTCGGTAGTATCGTCTGGCAATGCTACTTTTTTAATAAGTTTAAGTGCATCAAATTTACTTAATCCCATGTTAACTAAAAGTTCACATGCTTCGTCACAGGCAGATGAAGCAAAATCAGTATAAGCAATCCCATCAATTAATGGTAAACTTAAATCGCCTAACTTACCTTTAAGTTCAACAATAATACGTTCGGCTGTTTTCTTACCTACACCTTTTGCTTGTGATAATGTTTTTACATCGCCAGAAGTAATACAATTAATTAAATTATTAATACTTAATGAACTTAAAATAACTAGTGCCATCTTTGGACCTACTCCAGATACGGTAATAAGTTCAAGAAACATATTTTTTTCTTCTTTACTTAAGAATCCAAATAATTGCATAGCATCTTCTCTAACTTGAAGATAAGTATATACTTTAGCCATTTCTCCTACACTTGGTAGATTGGATAAAGTGTTATTAGAAACATATATTTCATAACCAACGCCATTGCAGTCTATTACTACATATTGCTCGGTTTTTTCATCAACAATTCCGCTTATAAATGAATACATAATTATCCTTTTTAATAAAACTCATATTAAATTTCAATACATATTGAGTATACTATAAATCTAGCAAAAACAAAAACTATTTAATGTCAGTATTTGACAAAATTAAATTAGTTTGACTATGGCATAGTGCCACTGCTAATGCATCTGCAGCATCATCAGGTTTAGGAATTTTGTTAAGGTTAAGTATTGCTTTAACCATATACTGAACTTGTTGTTTTTCTGCTCTACCATTACCAGTAAGCGCTTGTTTAATCTGGAGTGGTGTGTATTCGTACAATTTATCTGCACCCATAAATTTAGTAGCAGCGAGCACTGTAACACCCCTAGCCATAGCAACATTAATTACTGTCTTTTGGTTGGTATGATAGAAAAGTTCTTCTATAGCAAAATGGTCTGGTTTATATTTGTTAATTAAATACTCTAACCCATCATAAATTTTGTTAAGACGAACAGACATTTTTAAACTTTTATCAGTTTCAATAACTCCATAATCTATAACCTTTGTTTCTCGTGGTGTAGTCTCTATTACTCCAAACCCAACTATAGCATATCCTGGGTCAATACCTAATATAATCATATCTTCTCCCGACTATTATGCAAACTAAAAAAAATAGCCTAATTAAGTTATTTTTTAATGCTATTCATAGTTTAATTATTTTTAAAAAAATTGTCAATTGATTTATAGAACATAAGTTTGATAAACCAATTAATTTTTGTTGTATGTACCATGCATTTTTCAATAAATAGCAACAAAAAAAACACTTAAATTAATAACAAAACATTATTATATTTAAGTGTTAATTGATAATTATTCTTCTTCGTCTTCTTCTTCAGGAAGTTCAACATTATGATAAACTTCTTGAATATCATCATTATCTTCCAAAGATTCAATAAGTTTTTGGAAACTAGAAAGTTTATCTTCTGGTAAAGTTAAGTATGATGCAGGAACTAAATCTAAATCTGCTGAATCATATGCAATTTTGTTTTCATCAAAATATGTCTTTGCTGATTCAAATGCTTCTGGAGTTGTAGTAACTTCTGCATATGTGTCATACATAACACAATCTTCTGCTCCAGCATCTAGTGCCATCATCATTAAATCGTCATCAGAGATACCCATACCACGTGGTATGATTATGATACCTTTTCTAGAGAAAAGATATGATACGCAGTTGGTAGCACCTAAACTTCCACCAAACTTATCAAATAAATGTCTAACATCACTAGCAGTACGATTCTTGTTATCGGTTAATGCTTCAACGATAATAGCAGAACCTGCAGGACCATACCCTTCATATGTAATTGCTTCGTAGTTAACAGAACCTAGTTCACCACTAGCACGTTTAATAGAACGTGTAATGTTATCATTAGGCATATTGTTGGCTCTTGCTTTTGCAATTAAGTTCTTTAATTTAGCATTAGAGTTAGGGTCTGGGCCACCTTCTTTAACTGCAACTTGAATTTCACGACCAATTTTTGTGAAAATCTTACCAGTAGCAGCATCGTTTTTAGCCTTAATGTTTTTAATCTTGCTAAACTTATTATGACCTGACATATATTTCTCCTTTATTTTGATAGATTGTACATTAATATACTTGCAGAAACAGAAGCATTTAGGCTTTCTACATTGTTCTGCATAGGTATTGTGACTGTAACATCACTTAAATTTTGTAAACATTTACTAACTCCATTACCTTCATTGCCTATAATTAAGCCAAAAGAGTCTTGAAGTGATACATTTTTCAAGTCTTCGCCATTAAGATTGGCAGAAACTAATTGGAATGGTGTATCCATTTTTTGCTTCTCTAAATCTGAAAAAGTCATATTAATAAAGTTTACATCAAATACATATCCCATACTAGACCTAATAACTTTAGGTAAATATGGAAATACCGAATTAATAGATACTATATTAACAAAACCAAATGCTACTGCACTTCTTATAATAGCACCTAGATTAGACGGGTCTTGTAAATTGTCTATTATTAAAAATTTTGATTTATAATCAAATGGTTTTTGTTTTGGTAAATTAAAAAGTCCAAAAATTCCCGGATTGGTAACAGTATCCGATAATTTTTTTGCCACTGCTTGAGACACTTTATATGTAATATTTTCATATTTAGTGGTCAAGTCAGAGTATTTTTCTAACTTACTTTCTTCAATAAATAATCTATTGGGAGTATAGCCTTTAGTTAGCATATCCATAATTATTTTTTCGCCTTCAACAAAACATAAATCATTGGCTATGCAATCTTTTTTGTTTTTTAATGAAGTTGTAAATTTAACTGTAGGATTACTTATTGATGTAATTTCTTTTATCATAAATTACTCACTTTTTAAATCAAATTAAAACCTATAGAAAATATAGGTTTTAATAAGTTAATAATTATGCTAATTTGCTTTTTGCTTGGTCGCAAAGTGCCTTGAATGCAGGTGCATCGTTTAATGCAATGTCTGCAAGAACTTTACGGTTTAAATCGATATTAGCAAGTTTTAGACCATGCATAAATTTGCTGTAAGATAAATCATTGATACGGCAACCTGCATTGATTCTTGCGATCCATAGACTTCTGAAGTCACGTTTTTTAAGTCTTCTGCCAACATATGCATATTGACCACTCTTCATAACGGCTTGGTTAGCAACACGATATAATTTGCTTCTAGAGCCTCTATAACCTTTTGCTGCTTTTAATACTTTTTTACGATTTTTATTTGCGTTAACTGCTCTTTTAATTCTCATTGTACTTCTCCTTTAAAATATTACCGATTAAACATTCAACATTGTTTTAACATTCTTTTCGTCTGCTTTAGAAACATATGCTGGTTGACGTAAAGCCATCTTTCTTGCAGGTGCTTTTTTTGTTAAAATGTGTCTACGATTTTGTTTTGCGTGTTTGATTTTACCACTTGGTTTTACTGAAAAACGTTTTTTTGCAGTACTTCTTGTTTTTTGTTTAGGCATAATAATTTTCTCCTTACGATATATAAAATTTATGTTTAATTTTGTGCATAATGCACATACAAAGTATTTAATTACTTTGTATTTTTTGGTGATATTACCATAATAATTTGTCTTCCGTTAACTGTTGCAGGTGAAGTAACTTCTCCTTCTTCAGCAACTAAATTAGCAAATTTCTCCATAATAGGCATACCCATTTGTGGATTTTGAAGTTGACGACCGAACATTCTTAAAACAACCTTAACCTTGTCACCATTGGCTAAAAATTTCTTAACATTTTTTGCCTTAAAGTTTAAGTCGTTATCAGCAATATTCATACTTAATTGCATACCCTTAACTTCTGCAACTTTTTGTTTCTTCTTGGCATCTTTTTCACGTTTCATCATATCAAAACGATATTTGCCATAGTTCATAACTTTGCATACTGGTGGAGTAGCAAGTGGTGAGATTAATACTAGGTCTAGACCTTGTTCTTCAGCAATACGTCTTGCTTCATCAATAGAAACTATACCGTATGTAACTCCCATTTCTCCGTTTAGTCTAACTTCGTTAACTTTGATTTGCTCATTAATTAATAACTCTTTAATGGCTGTATCCTCCTAAATAAAATTAAAAAGTGGGCATACGCACCCACTTCTCACATAAAAAATAAATTAGTATTTATATTAATTTAATTTTTATTACCATGCGAAAATCTTTCATTTGCTGGTGAGAAGTTAAGTACCTCTACTTTTTACGTGTCTATTATACATATAATATTAATGATTGTCAACAACTTTATATAAATAAAATTGATATATAACGTTATTTTTTAATCATCATATTATCTATATCGACTAACAATATAATATCACAAAATTAACAGATAATAAACCATTTATATTAATAAATAATAAAAAAGCAGAACAATATTAATGCTCTGCTTTTTATTATATCAATTATTTAATTTCTTTACTTTTGATTTCGGCTTTAATCATATTAAGGAATTCGTCTATAGTCATAGAACCTTTATCGCCTTCCTTTCTATGTCTTACACTTACTTTACCTTCTTCAACTTCTTTATCGCCAATAACTAACATATAAGGCACTTTTTCAAGTTGGGCTTCTCTAATCTTTTTACCGATTTTTTCGTTTCTATCATCAAGTTCAACTCTAATATTATTATCATCTAATAATTCTTTAATCTTATTAGCATATTCAAGATGACTATCAGCGATATTAAGTATTTTTACTTGTACTGGTGCTAACCATGTTGGGAATGCTCCAGCAAAGTTTTCGATAAGTACAGCAATCATTCTCTCCATTGAACCATAAATAACTCTATGAATCATAATTGGTTCTTTTAAACTGCCATCACTATCAACATAAGTTAAATTGAAACGTTTAGGTAATTGCATATCAAGTTGGATAGTACCACATTGCCATTCTCTACCGATACAGTCAGTAACGTGAATATCAATTTTTGGTCCATAGAAAGCACCATCGCCTGGGTTAATCTTGAAATCAAGTCCCATATGTTTTAGAGCATTAGACAATGCTGTCTCTGCCATTTCCCACTCTGATACTTCACCGATATGGCTCTCTGGCATAGTAGATAATTCAACTGTATATTTTAATCCAAAAGTTGTATATACTTGATCAACAAGTTTCATAACATTTTTAATTTCGTCTTCAATCTGACTAGGCAACATAAATATATGAGCATCATCTTGGGTAAAACAACGAACTCTTAATAGTCCATTAAGTGTACCACTTGCTTCATGACGATGAACTTTACCCAACTCGCCTACTCTTAATGGGAATTCCTTGTATGAATGAATATTTTGTTGATAATATAACATACCACCTGGGCAGTTCATAGGTTTAATAGCAAATGTTTCGTCTTCAACTGTGAAAGTATACATATTAGATTTATAATGATCCCAGTGACCGCTAACTTCCCACAATTGTCTGTTCATAGCCATAGGAGTTTCAATCTCAATATAACCTGCTTTTCTATGAATTTCACGCCAAAAATCTATAAGTGTATTTTTAAGAATTAAACCCTTTGGCATATATGTTGGCATACCTTTAGCATAGTCAGAGATAAAGTATAATTGAAGTTCCTTACCTAGTTTTCTGTGGTCTCTCTTTAATGCTTCTTCCATCATATTAACATATTGTTTAAGATCTTCTTTATTTAAGAAGCCATAAACATATACACGTTGTAGCATTTTGTTCTTTTCATTACCACGCCAGTAAGCACCGTTAACTTTAGCAATTTTGTATGCAAAACCACGCAAGTATTTTGTGTTTTCTACGTGTGGTCCACGACAAAGGTCTACAAAGTCATCACCTGTATAATATACAGTAATTACTTCGTCTTCTGGCATTTCGTTAATAAGTTCGGTCTTATACTTATTGTCTTTAAACATTTCTAATGCTTCTGCCTTGCTTACTTCACGTCTAACAAAGTCTTCATTATTTTTGATAATAGCGTCCATCTTATCAGATATAGCCTTAAAATCATCTGGTGTGATTGAATGCTCTAAATCAATGTCATAATAGAATCCATTGTCGATGGCTGGTCCAATAGTAAGTTTAACGTCTGGCCAAAGTTGAGTAAGTGCTTTAGCAAGTACGTGTGCCATACTATGACGATACATGTGTAGTTGTTCTTCTTGTTCTTTTTCCATAATTAAATAGTCTCCTTTTTTGATAGGCTTTAAAAAAAGCCCCTTGATATAATCAAAGGACGAATAATTTTATCCGTGGTTCCACCTTTATTGCAACTAATAGTTGCCACTTAAATATGTTTTAATCCCAAAACATAAAATGGTCCGGTCTAAAAAGTGGTTTCAACAATAAGTATAAGTTAATGCTCTCAGCCAAGGCATTATTCTCTGTAACATATGGACTTATTTCTACTTGTCTTTCCGTCAACCCGAAATAAATATTGTACTTAAATGTACGTGCTAATTATATGATTATTATTAACTAAAGTCAATATATTTTAAACCAATAAATTTACTTTTTTATTAAAAATATAATAAATAATCTTAAATGTATTATCGCTTAACATACCAGCACAATGTAAATTAATAGTTTTAGGTGCTAGGCTTATAAGTCCAGAAATTAAATTGGCTTCTGGATTGCCGGTATTATTAAAACTAATTATATTGTTATTTTCATCAACAATTTCAAAGCCTATACCATTGTAGAATACATCAATATATTTATGTTTTGGTATAATACTTTCTATTAAGAATTTTAATAATTCTAGAAAAGTTTCTGATTCTAAAAATACATTATTATTCTGACATATACTTACTAACTGTAACCATTTTTGCTTAACTTTTTTTAGCCTAAAATTATAAAAAGAATCAAGGTTAATACCAGTATCAAAGTCTAATTGATTAATTATTTCAAACATATCTTCTTCATAATCAAAATATATAAGACTTTTAATAAATGCAGTTTTATACTCTTCACTTAAATAATTAAGGTTAATACTATTAAGAAGTAATTTCTCTTTATATATATAAATAATTGTTTCTGCTAAAAGCCTTTTTATATATTCAAAAACTTTTGGCTTTTGATTATAATTTAATGCTACAGATAAAACGTTATCACTTAATGCAGTGATAATATATGGATATTTTGATTTTAAATTGTTTTCTATATTACGTAAATGTACCCTATCTTTTGGGTTGCAAACTATATTATATTCCCACATAAAAATTCCTTACAAAATTAGTATATGAGAAAAGTAAAATTAATATTTAATTTATTTTGACTTATTTTTAATATATTATAGAGAATTTAAAAATAAAAAAATAATCAATAATTTTTAATAGTTAATAAGTCCAAAAAAACAGTGCAAAGCACTGCTTTTTATAAAATTAATTTAAACTATGTGATGTTGTGTTGTACACTTTGCTTACAACACAAGTTGCTAATCGCAATTCCACAATATCTTGTGACATCACAGTTTGAATAAACATCAGTTATACGAAAATATTGCT
>DJSB01000030.1:21302-94523 GCA_002437945.1 Christensenella sp. UBA6345
CTAACTTCCGATAATATAAATAATTATTACATTTATTTGTTTAATCTTTTTAATAATTCTTCAAACATTACTGCATGAGATTTTAACATTTCTTTAGAGTTAATTAAATTATTAATCTCTTCACAAGACATAAATTTTACAGATCCTACTTCTTCTTCCTGTGGCTTAATATCTGATAGATTTATGTCTTTTTTAACATAATATAAAAATCTTATAGGCATATCAAATAACATATATCCAAGTTCAACAATTTCATTTTTATCAATATTTAAACCTAATTCTTCTTTAATTTCTCTTTCAATTGATTGTAGTGGAGTTTCACCACTATCAACATGACCACCAGTTGAAGAATACTCCCCACCTTTTTCTTTTGATGTTTTTTGAATTAAAAATTCACCTTTATTATTTTGTATAAAAACAACAGCAATTGCAATATGTTCGTTATCATTAAATTTTGCAGTTTTATCGCCCCTAATTACTGTTCGACCAGTAGGAACACCTTGATCATTATAGACATCTAATAATTCCATAATTCACTCCAAAATAAATTTTAATATTATTGTATTTTGTTATTAATAATTACCTGTCACGATAATATCAACGCCTAGATTACATACATTTTTAAGCACTATATCTCCTGCTTTAGCAGTATCTACATAAATATCTTTAATCGCATTTAATACATTATTAATCATATTTTTTGGCACTAAATCAGTAGTTTTTACCGGTAGAACGCCTTTACTTGTATTAATTAATGCAGTAACCATACGTTTTGGATTGGTAAGTTCGGCTTTACCATATGTTTCGCCCCTAATACAACCATTGCCAGTAACGATAATATCGTCTCCATTCTTTTCAATATTTAATTCACAACCTACTGGGCACATAATACATGTTGTTTTCATACGTTCCCCCTTACTGAAACTGTAACGTCTCCGTTAATTTTAGATTTATCAATAACTATTTTTTGCATCTCTCCGGCATTGGCTGCAAGAACAAATTTAGAATATATTTCTTCGTTATTACATTTTAATGTGATAAATGAACGAGTGATACGATTGCTTAATCTAAAGTAAATTGTTAGTTGATCATCATTTTTAAATGCTTTTGATGGAGATACATATCTTACACCATCGCCAGCAATTATATTAAATGGATTATCATAATGTAATAATCCTAAAGCATATTTTGCTGCATTAACACCAGCAAGTTTGCTTTCTTCAGTAACATTATCTACCAAATCGTGTACGTGTAGAACATTACCACAACTAAATATACCATCAATGTTTGTTTCCCTATATTCATTTATATCTGCACCATTAGTTTTTGGGTTAAGTTTTAATCCTTTGATTAAATCTGTTTCGGGTATTAATCCTACAGATAATATCAAACAATCACAAGGTACGAAATGCTCGGTTTCTTTAATAGGTTTAAATCCATCAACTTGTGCTACATATACGCCTTCAATACGTGTATCTCCTACTACTTTAGTAACAGTAGTAGAAAGTTTAAGTGGAATGTTAAAGTCATTAAGACATTGCTGAATGTTACGTTTAAGTCCGCCAGATTCTGGCATAATCTCTAGTACTTCAATAACTTTTGCACCTTCAAAAGTAAGTCTTCTTGCCATAATCAGACCTATATCACCACTGCCTAAAATAACAACATTTTTACCTGGCAATTTACCATATAAATTAACCATCTTTTGTGCTTGTCCAGCAGTATAAACTCCTACTGGTCTAGTACCTGTTAATGTTATACCTGCTGGAGTCTTTTCTCTACAGCCCATAGCCATTACTATTGCTTTTGCTTCGACAACGGTTTCGCCATCTGGATTGATAAATGTTATATTATGTCCTGTAACATCAATAACAAATGTGTTAAGTAAAACCTTAACTTTAGTATCATTAATTAATGCTTCAAATCTTAAAGCATATTCTGGCCCAGTAAGTTCTTCATTAAAGTAATGTAAACCAAAGCCATTGTGAATGCACTGATTAAGAATACCACCTAATTTCTCATTACGTTCGATAAGTAGAGTTTTTGCACCAAGTTTATCACTTTCTATAGCAGCAGCCATACCTGCTGGTCCGCCACCAATAACTACTACGTCATAAAATAATTTTTCTCCCATAATTACTCCTTTGTCTCTGGATTAATTGATGAAATATAAAAGTTAGAACCCATATTTTCTTTAACTACTTCTTCGCTAGGTATATTAAGTGTTTCACTTATAGTCTGAATAACTTTAGTTAAGCAGAAACCACCTTGGCATCTACCCATACCCGCCCTAACTCTACGTTTAATAGCATCAACACTATTAGGTTTAAGTGGAGAGTTAAGTGCTTCTTTAATTTCTCCTAAACTAACACATTCACATTTACATACTATTCTACCGTAATCTGGGTTATCTTTAATTAATTGGTTACGTTGAACACTATCAAGTTTGTTAATATCTGTATATGGTTTACGTGGAATCATTTTTATTTCTTCTTGATTATACCCCAACAAATCTTCAACAACATATTCTGCTATTGCTGGTGCAGAACTCAATCCCGGTGAACATATACCTGCTATATTAATTATTCCGTCCTGCATACTTGATTTTTCTACAATAAAATCGTTTCCGCTAATAACTCTAACACCAGAGAAATTACGTATATTTTTATTAAAAGGAACATCTAGAATTGCAGTAGATTTTTGTTTAACATCGTTAAGTCCTTCTGTAGTTGTCATAGTACTAAACTCACAAGGATATGATGTAGGTCCTACTAGAGTATTACCGTCAGCAGTAGGAGTAATTAAAACTCCCTTGCTTGTTTTGCTTGGTAGTGGAAATATTGTTAAATCAGTTATATTAACTGTATTATCAAGTAAATAATATTCGCCACGTCTAAACTCAAGTGGATAAGTTTCGGTATTAAGTATCTTTGCTACATCGTTATATCCCATAGCAGATGCATTAACGATATATTTAACTTCTATATCAAGATTATTGGCTTTTAATCTATATCCATTAGATGTATGTTCACAAGAATTTATCTCGGTATTAAATACAACTTTTGCACCATTAATTACTGCTTCTTCTGCTAGAGCAATGGTAAACATATATGGTGATACAACACATGATGTATTAGCATACAATCCGCAAGTCACTTCTTCTTTCAAATCTGGTACTAATTGAAGTAGTCCTGCTCTATCTAAAACCGACAAGCCATCAACACCATTTGCTATACCACGTTCATACAACTCTTTTACTGCTTCTTTATCATTGCCTACAACGATAGCACCACATTTAATAAGTGGAACTGAAAGTTGTGGACAAAGAGTATGAAACAATTGATTGCCCCTTACATTAAATTTTGCTTTTAAAGTATGTGGTTTACAGTCAAAACCCGCATGAACTATACCACTATTGGCTTTTGAACTGCCCATACCAACATCGTTGGCTTTTTCAATAAGTATGGCTTTAACACCGTGTCTGGTTAATTTGTTTAACACTGCACAGCCTATTACTCCACCGCCAATTATTGCAACATCATAATCCATATTTCACTCCTACAATATATTTTTTGAATATTAATTATTGTTTTGCTTAAAAATATTATAACAAAAAAGTCTATGTTAGTATAAATAAATAAGCAAATTGTTTTAATTTTTTATAAAAATTTGTTAAAATTATTATGTAAAAAAATTTAATATTTATTAGGAGTAGTTGTGGGTAAAAAATATATTTTAGGTATAGACGTAGGAACTACTAGTGTAAGGACTGTTTTGTACGATACAAAACAACATACTATAGTAAATGTCGAAAAGGTTAAATTTACTCAATATTTCCCTAAACCTGGCTGGGTAGAACATGACCCAAAAGAAATATGGAAATGTACAGAAAAAACTTTAAACGATACAATAAAGAAATTTAATTTAACCGATAAAGATATATACGGCATAGGCATAACCAATCAACGTGAAACCACTGTAGCATGGAATAAAGATACACTTGATAGTCCATGTAATGCTATTGTATGGCAATGCAGACGTACTGCAGATTATTGTAGCAGTATAAAAAATAAAGACGATATTAAAAAACGAACAGGTTTAATAGTAGATAGTTATTTTTCGGCTACAAAGATGAGATGGATGCTTAACAATGTACCCGAAGTTAAAAAATTAAACAAACTGAACAAATTATGTTTTGGCACAATAGATAGTTTCCTTATAGCAAAGTTAACAAAAGGTGAAAGTTTCTATACAGATGTTACTAATGCTTCAAGAACTATGTTATACAACATTAACACCCTTAAATGGGACGAGAAACTTCTTAAACAATTCGGGATTAATAAAAACTCATTACCAGAAGTTAAACCATGTAATTATAATTTTGGTATGGCAAAAACAATTGCTGGAGAAATACCAATATTAAGTGTTATTGGTGATCAACAAGCTTCCCTATTTGGACAAGGTTGTTTTGAAAAAGGAATGGCAAAAAACACATATGGCACAGGTTGTTTTATATTAATGAATATAGGTTCACAAGCAAGTATGACTAATAAGAAATTACTTAAAACAATTGCTTGGCAGATTGATGATCAAATAAACTATGCTCTTGAAGGAAGTATATTTAATGCAGGTGCTGCCCTAGAATGGGGAAATAGACTTGGATTGTTTAAGGATAGCAGAGAAACTTCTGCACTTGCTGAAAGCGTAGGAAGTAATGAAGGATTATATTGTGTACCAGCATTTACGGGGCTGGGTGCTCCATATTGGGATCCAAAGGCTAAAGGTATAATATATGGCATAACAGGTGGTACTACAAAAGCACACGTAAGTAGAGCCATATTAGAAAGTATGGCATATTCAACATACGACATAGTAAGAACTATGGAAAATAAGCATATTAATATACAAGAATTAAGAGTTGATGGCGGAGTAAGTAAAAATGACTTTTTATTACAATTCCAAACAGATTTAATTAGAGTAAAATTATTAAGACAAGAAAGCATAGAAGCCACAGTCCTTGGTACAATATATATGGCAGGATTTAATTGTGGTGTATATAAATCTCTTAACGATATATCAAAACATATTAAATTCACTTCAACATTTACACCAAAAATGAAAATAAATGATGCAAAAAAACTAATCATTGGCTGGCATGATGCAGTAAAAAGATGTTTATACAAAGGCTAGGTAAAAATTATGAGAAAAGAAATAATAACTGGTTATGAAAATAAAGATTTAGTAGGATACTTTTGGGACGAAGTGTCCAACCCAAAAGCAGTAGTTCAAATAATCCATGGTATGCAGGAACATGCAAAAAGATATGACGACTTTGCAAAATATCTTAATCAAAATGGATTTATTGTATTTGCAAGCGACTTACGTGGTCATGGCGAAACTGCTGGCGATGTAAAAGTATTGGGACATACCAATGGAGATATATTTAAAGAAATAGTATCTGACCAAGTTTTGATAACTGAAAAGTTGATTAAAAAATACGATTTACCTGTGTACGTATTGGGACATTCCTTTGGTTCATTTATTACCCAACGTTATACTCAAATATGCAATTTAGCCAACAAGATAGTTATTTGCGGTAGTGCTTACACCAAAACCTTTACAATGTTTATGGCTGACATTATTGCTCATATCACTGCCCTATTTAAAGGCAATCATTCTACTGCAAAACTTATAGAAAAATTAAGTTTTGGTAGTTATGCTAAAAAGTATCCTAATGGCAATTGGCTAGTTACTGATGATGAAGTATTTAAAGCATATCAAGAAGACCCATATTGTGGCACACCATTCCCTGCTTGCTTCTATAAAAGTTTGTTTAAGAATGCGATACGTAACTATAGAGACCTTAAATTGATTACACCAGAGAAAAAAATATTATTAATTGCTGGCGATAAAGATCCAGTAGGTGGCAATGGTAAGTTGGTAACAAAATTGTATAAGACATATAAAAAGCAACATGTTAACGTAGAAATGAAACTATATGAAAATGAATTACATGAAATTCTTAATGGTGCTAAAAAACAAGAAGTATATAAAGATGTTGTAGATTTCTTTAATAAATAACTAATTTTATATTTATTTAAAGCATAAAAAATAGCCGCAATAAAGCGACTATTTTTATTTTTGCATAATATTATAGCATAGTACTATATATTTTGACATAATATATTTTTTAACTATCGAAAGTTATCGACAAATAGTCTAAAAAGATATTAACAGCAACAGATATTACTTTAAACTCAAAGTGCTTGATTTATTAATAAAATAATTAGAAACTATTATATATAATCAAAATTATTTAATATGGATTTATCGTTAAATTAACATCTGTTGTCAAAGTGAAAGTAATCTTTAACTAGACAAGTTTAAAAGTAAGTGTTGCCGGATTATGATCGGAATATTGAAAATCTACACTATTACCATTAACCAAATTGGTTATATTGGTAATTTCTACATTGTCACTAATGATATAACCATCTAACACTGCACTATAATTGACACCTTTAGTATATGGTATATCTGTTGACCTACAAGTAGCATCATCAGTAGATGACGCAAATCTAAAGTGGTCTGCCAAGTCTTCTTGTGTTAATTGGAACACCCATTCTGGTACATATTGCTGTGTAGGAAATAAATTAATACTATTAGCAATATCATGATTGAAGTCTCCACCAGCAATTACATAATTACCCTTTTCATATTCACTAGTCAATATAGCATTAAGGCAAGCCAATTGCTTTTGTCTAATCTTGCCACCCTTATCATATGCTGACATATGTGAATTAATTATTACAAGTTCTTTATCGTTGTTTACTTTAACTCGGTTAATAGAAAAACAACGGTCTAAATCAAAAAATTTATTAGGAAAACTATTATCTACTGGATAAGAAATACGAGTAGATTGTTCTATTTTATATTTACTAAAAGTAGCAACACCAGCGGTATTAGCACCATGTGGGTCATTAAATGGATATGCTAAATATGCCGAATGAAAATTAATAGCATAAGTATAGCCATAATCATCACTTATAGACTTAAGCATATCAAGTTGATTTACATCATAACTTCTATCCCCTTTAGTATCTACTTCTTGGAATAAATAGAAGTCAGAATTTAATTCTTTTGCGATATTAACAACACCATTAGTGTTATCTAGAACAACTTGTTTTGAACGTGCTTTACTATTCTTACCAGTTACTTTTTTACCATCTAGCATTTTACCGCTATCCATAAAAAATGAGAATTCATGATTATACGCACCAAAACCTATATTATATGTGGTAATAGTATAATTGGTGTTGGTAGATATGCTATCATTCTGATTATTATTAATTTCTAATTCTAGATTATCTTCTATCCTATAATATTGGCAAGAAACATATATTAAGTAGCCACACACAAGCAATATTACAGCACCCAACAGACTTGCCAATGTTATTGCTGTTATTTTAAATGCTTTTTTCATATTCTACTCTCCTTAATTAATTGTAACAAAATATTATAAAAACAAAAAGAGAAAATGGCATATTTACCATTTTCTCACTTTTTATTATTCACTAGTTTTATCATTTAATAATTTTTTCTCATTTTTTCTATTTTTACCTAATTTAATGGTGAAAATTCTAATAGCATTAAGTATTGCTAAAATACTTACACCAACATCGGCAAATATTGCTAGGTACATAGGTGCTAAATCTATTGTTCCTAATACCATAATTATAAATTTAATTATTAAACAGAAGACAATGTTTTCAGTAGCGATTCGACGTGTAGTCTTTGCAATTTTGACAGAGTCTACAACACTATTTAAATCATCTGTCATAACAACTATATCGGAATATTCGATAGCACTATCACTACCGTTAATACCCATAGCATAACCTACACTTGACATATCAAGTACTGGAGCATCATTGATGCCATCTCCAACATAACCGACATTACCATATTCTTCACTTATTTTTTCAAATTCGGCCACTTTATCTTGTGGTAATAAGTTGTATTTATAATCATCTACACCGACATCATATGATACGAATTCGGCAGTAACTTTATTGTCACCAGTCAACATAATTGTTTTGATACCCTTTGCCTTTAATTCGCCGATGGCATCTTTAGATGTATCCTTAACAACATCGCTAACAACCACATAACCTAAAAATTCGTCTTTTGTAGCAACATAAATTATAGTGCCAGCAACTGATTGTGGGTTATAATCAATATGGTTACTTTCAAGTAATTTCTCATTACCGCAATATACTTCTTCGCCAAATACTGTGGCAATAATTCCCTGTCCCATAATTTCTCTAGAAGCGGTTATTTGTGTAGGGTCTACTTTATTATCGCCTACAATACATTTAGAAATTGGGTGATTGGAAGTACTTTCTGCATATACAAGGAACTTTAACATTTCTTTTTCATCATGACTATTAATTTCGGTAATTCTAAATTTACCCATAGTTATTGTGCCAGTTTTGTCAAAACATATTGCTTTTAAACTATTAATTTTATCTAATACATTAGCACCTTTTATAAGTAATCCATATTTTGCACTAACACCAAGTCCACAGAAATATGTTAATGGTATAGAAATAACTAATGCACAAGGACAAGAAATAACCAAGAATACAGCGGCTTTATGAACACCACTAACTATACCGCCAGAATATAGTGGGAATAATGCGAACAATACTACAGCAATAGCAACTACACTAGGAGTATAATATCTAGCAAATTTGGTTATAAAATTCTCTGCTTTTGATTTTTTACTTGAATTATTTTCAATTAAATCCAATATTTTTGCAACAGTAGAATTCTCATAAGTACTAACTACTCGAGCATAAACTGCATTGCTTAAATTGATACTACCAGAAAAGACTTTAGAATCTTTTTCAGCAAACATAGGCATACTTTCGCCTGTGATTGAACTTACGTCAAAATTAGTTTCGGATTTAACTAATACTACATCTGTAGGAACTTTTTCCCCTACTTTTATAAGAATAATGTCATTAACTTTTAATTCTTCAGGTTTAACAACTTCTATTTTGCCATCGTTAACTAGGTTGGCATATTCAGGTTTAAGATTAACTATGCTACCTATGGCTGCTCTAGACTTTGCTACTGCATGGTCTTGGAACAACTCTCCCACATTATACAATAACATTACAGCCACTGCTTCGGGCATTTCATTTATGGCAAAAGCAGCAATTGACGCAAGACTTGTTAAAAACTTTTCATCAAGGAATTTACCTTTAACAATATTTTTAACCGCACCAATAATTACTTCGTAACCTACAACAAGATAAGAAACTAAATAAATACCAAATTTCCACCAGAAACCTACTGGCAATACTAATCCCAATATAAATAATACTGTAGAAATATATACTTTAATAAATTCCGAGTTAAACCAATTAATTTTATATGTTGATGGCTTTTTTGCTTCAATTTCGGGTTTCACTTCTTCTTTAATTTCTGGCAAATTATCAATAGTAATCTGTGATATTACGCTGTCAATATCAGTATCACTAACATGGATATGAGACGACTCATTAACAGATACTTCACTATCTTTAAACTTTTTGTTTTTACTCCTTGCTTTTAGAGAATCAAGATAATTTTGTTTTTTTAGATTTTTAACAATAACATTGGGCAATACTTTAGATGTAAGTTCTTGCAACATATTCTCTAATTCTTGCTCTGTATGATTAAAATCATCAACAGTTTCTACATATAATTTAAGGTCAACAAAACTTAATGTTGCACTTTTAATATATGGTAATTTATTAATTGCGTGTTCAAGTTTACCAGCACAAACAGCACAATCAACACCTACTAACTTAAAATTAGACTTCATAAAATTATTCTCCCTGTTCGTTAATGTGTATACGACAAATAGTGATTAATGTATTAATATGTTCGTCATTAAGAAAATAAGTAACAAAATTACCATTTTTCCTACTATCGACAATAAAGTTATCTTTAAGTATCTTTAATTGATGTGAAACTAACGATTGAGAACTAGATGTAGCAAGTGCTATTTCATTAACATTCTTTTCGCTCTCCAATAGGCTAAATATTATCTTAAGTCTAGTTGTGTCACCAATAATCTTAAACAACTCTCCTACTTTATTAATTTCTTCTAAAGTCGGGCTTATATATTTGTCCATAATCCACCTTTAATTAATTATTATCAATTAACCAATAAACATATCATATAGTCGTTTTTACCACATAATATGAATAGCGGTTCATATTCTTTTATAGTATATGAATTTCTATTCATATTGTCAAGAAAATATATGAAAATAATTTAAGAAATGTTAAAATGCATAAATATACATTATTAATAATAATTATCAATAATATACATTATAAAACCAATCCAAAATTAATATAGATATTTAATTACATAATTAAATAATTACATTTCATTTATGTATATATGATAATAAAAAAATAGCCTAAATATAGGCTATTTTTAATGATTAAATATTATTCTTCATATTGCCAACTAGGTTTGGTAAAGAAATCTGTTTTTGGCTCTAGGAAAGTAGGTTTATGATTATGTGGATCTGAAACAAATGCATAAATATCTTTATCAATATTGTCCCAACTAAATATTGCTGGATCTAATTTAAAGAATTCAACTACTTTCTCTACACTTTCTGGAGCAATTGGATGCAACAAAGTTAATGCAATACGACTCATATACAATGCATCTACTAGAATTTGTTTTGCTTCATCAGTATGAGCATTATCACCATTAAATGCAGTTAGAGTCTTATTGATATTACGTATTAATGTATCAAGTTCATAGCATACCATATGGAATTTATGTTCATACACTGCTTTTTCATATTTTAGTACACTATATCTGCATTGATTCTTAATTTCTTCACTAACTTCACCATATGGCATAACACCATCATAATATTTTTGCCATGTATAGCATAAAGTACGTAATGCTCTATTAAATACATTGGTTAATAAGTTATATTCCCTAACAACTGGGTCTTGTTCTGATGGATTAGCATCTGGGTTAAGTGGTTTTGGCATAAAACTTGCACTATTGTTACCTACATTCATACCTAGGAAATGGAAACGTAATTGTTCTGCACTATAAAGTTTTAACAATTCGTCTGCCATTGGTGGTTTAATTGCAGAACTTGAACCTGCTTTTTTATTAAGGAACAAAGTATGCTTATTGGCTACAATTTGTGGTATAGATAAATCTCCATCTTTTACATCAATTGTAGGATTATCGCCTTGCATAGCAAACCACATAGCAGTTTGAGCAGGACCATAGAAATATATATTATCTTCGCCAATAAATTGATAAACTTTACTATCTTTACTGCACCACCAATCTTTCCATGTGTTTTGGCGATTGAATTTATTAAGATATGTGCGTGTAAATGAAATAGGAGCCCACAAACTTTCTGGCCATACCCAGAATGTTAAATCTTTTAATTCTTTAGTATCTGGTGCTTTAACACCCCATTCAATATTACCAGTAAGTCTAAATGGTACTAAAGTCTTACCTGTACGATACCTTATACCTTTTTCAGTTAAAATATCACAAGAATGTTCTCTATCAGTTAATTTATTAAATATAACTGTAAATGATGGCTTATTATCTACTACTAATTCATGTTCTGGTAATTCACTTTCGATGGCTTTAAATTGGTCTAAAAATTCCTTCTTTACGTACAATTCTGGTTTTTTCAAAAACTCGTTAATTTCTTTAGTTACGTATTTTCTAGTTGGAGTGTTTTTATCCAAATATTCAGTCCATTGTTTAAGCAAACCAATATAATTTTCTAGATTAAAGTACCAGTTACCAATTTCTTTTAAAACTGGTTTTTTACCAGACAATGAACTTACTGGGTCAATAAGTTCTTGTGGCATATATTGGTGTCCTAAATCACATTCGTCAGCATATGCATGTTCGGATTGACAGCCTTCAAATGGGCATTTACCCATAACTTGTCTACCATTAAGGAAAGTCTTTTTCTCTTCATCATAAAACTGTAGTGTTTTTAATGGACTTAAGTTATTGGTCTCTAATAATCTATTAAATACTTGATTAGACATTTCTTGATGTATAGGTTTGGCTTCCCCAATACCTGACGCACCAAAGATATTAAGCGATATGTTATATTGATTAAGAATGCTCTCTTGTAGATTGTGATATGACTCTACATATTCTTCAATAGTGCCGGTAACTTTATTGGCATCTTTTGCTTTTCTATATCCTTCCATAATAGGACTACCATA
The DNA here is from genome assembly GCA_002437945.1 of Christensenella sp. UBA6345. Classification (GTDB taxonomy): domain Bacteria; phylum Bacillota; class Clostridia; order Christensenellales; family UBA1242; genus UBA6345. The sequence continues at coordinate 33,600 of DJSB01000030.1, forward strand.
GCAGTCTGTACCAGATACATAGATAACATTGTCTTTACCTAATCTATCACGTAAAAAACGTGCAAAAAAATCAGAATGAATAAATAGTGTAATATGTCCACAATGCAAAGATTTATTACCATATGGCATACCACTAGTAACTATGGCACGTTTTGGCCATACAGGTCTATTTTCACTCATTTTGTCTAAAACTTCTTTTGTTATACCCATAATTTTCTCCTTAAATACGATATAATTCTAACACATAATAACGCACTTATGCAAATATATAAAAAAATTTCTATTATATTTTAGACTATTTTTATTAAAAAATCCCTATATTTTAAGTTATTTTACACATAATAGTAATATGTATTTTAATTATCATGCAAAAGCAAAAAAATTAATACGTGATGGTAAATTAACTGATTATAAAATTGTAGAAAAGTATCATAACATAAGCCCTGCACTACTATTAATTTTTGATGATTATATTATGCCTATTCGTCAACACAAATGGAATGAATATCTAGAAATTATTAATAATCTGGATTATTTAAGATAATATTTAAGACATAAATATAATTTTTAATAAAAAAGTACATAAATCCAATAATTACCATCATTTTTTAAGTATTATATCTCGTAATTAGATAAAAATAATAATACAAAGTAAAAACTTTGTAATTCATGGGAGGTGAACAGAATGGCGATTAGAAAATCAACCAATTCTACCAACAAAACTAGTGCAAAAACAACTGCAAAGACTAGTGCTAGAGCAAGAGCAAAAAGTAGTAATGAAAGTTCTAAATCAGTAACTAACAGAACTTCAAATAAAACTACTAATAAGACATCTGCTTGTGGTTCTAGAAGTGCTAAAGGTTGTACCAACAGCACAACAGGTAGAACAAGTTCAAAAACCACAGGAAAAACTAGTGCAAGAACTAAAAATTGTGACTAGTTAACCAAAAAAAGCACCATCTATAAAGATAGTGCTTTTTTTATTTTTTACAAAAAATACATTATATAAAATGTAAAAAATGGCTAGATTACTAGAATTTTCTTATTTTACCATCAAGACCATGTAATACAACATAACTGCCATCATTCTTATTATCACATAATTGTGAAGCATAAGATAATGCTTCTTTTTGAGTGGAGAAAAGTTTGATTACTTTATCAGAACCTTGAATAAATACCTTCCATTCTCTTCCATCGTTATCTCTTTTTGATACATGATAAACTGTCTTTTGTGCTGCCATATAATCTCCTTTAAATAATAATATTATTATTAAATTTATTCTTTAGTATTATAAACTACTAAATAATTGAAAAATTGGCTTAAAAAAAGTAACTAATGCTAGTTACTTATTATGGTGCCGAAGACCGGACTTGAACCGGTACGGTATTGCTACCCCAGGATTTTAAGTCCTGTACGTCTGCCAATTTCGTCACTTCGGCTTAATGGAGGCACCGTCCAGATTCGAACTGGAGCATAAAGGTTTTGCAGACCTTGGCCTTACCGCTTGGCTACGGTGCCACACTAGTGCCATACTACAATAAATAGTATTTTATCCTTAATAAAAAAATGGAGCGGAGGACGGGATTTGAACCCGCGACATTCGCCTTGGCAAGGCGACGCTCTACCGCTGAGCCACCCCCGCAAATAAAATGGTGGGAGTTATAGGGCTCGAACCTATGACCTCCTGCTTGTAAGGCAGATGCTCTCCCAACTGAGCTAAACTCCCACACCAATATGTTTGCAATGCATCAATAACTTATTTATTAACGCTCTTATAATATACCAAATCATACGGAAAAAAGCAAGACTTTTTTATCAATTTTTTAATATTTTTTAATTTTTTTTTAACATTATAAATTTATGCGTAATTAAGCCATTTTTGTTACTAAAAAAATTTGATTTTTTAAAAATATGGAAGTAAAAATGCTTAAAATTATTAATAAAACACCATATATATTGATAAAATTATTAATGTTTGATTATATTTATTAATACTTTAAGCAGATTTATGATTGTAACATAAAATTTAATTAAAAAAATTTTAATTACAAACAAAAAGACCTAGTTAACATTAACCAAGTCTTATGTTTGTATAAATTAAAGTATTTAATTATTCTAGACTAATTATATAATAATATACTGGTTGTCCACCCGGAACTAAAGTAATATCACAGTCTGGATATTTTTCTTCAAGTCTTGATTGAAGTGCTTCGGCTTCTTCCAACTTAATATCTTTACCATAGAACAAGGTAATATTTACTACATCATCATTTTTAACTTTTTCAATTAAATCAATGGTAGTATCATTAACTAGTAGACCTTTAGCCAAAATATTACTATCATTAAGACCAATAATATCGCCTTGATTTAGGTCAAATCCGTCCATATGAGTAGTACGAACCGCATAAGTAACTGATGCTGCAGTAACATTGTCTTTACTGCTCTTCATATTCTCGATATTTTCTTCAGCGGTAGCATCTGGATTAAATGCCAATGCAGCAGAAATGCCTTCAGGAACTGATTTTGTAGGTATAACGTGTAACTTTTTGCTTGTAAGTTCTTTTGCTTGTTCAGCAGCAAAAATAATATTCTTATTATTAGGCAAAACAAAAACTTCTTTTGCTTGTACTTTATCGCAGGCTTTAGCAATGTCATCAGCACTAGGGTTCATGGTTTGACCACCTTCAATGATAGCATCAACTAAAATATCGTTAAATACTCCTGCAATACCATCGCCTGGTGCAACTGCAACCATACCAAAAGGTTTAAGGTTGGCTTGTGCTTGTGTACGTTTACGTTTAAGTTCACGATTTTGTTCAAGCATATTTTCAATCTTAATATTGATAATTTCGCCCATTTCTAGCGCATATCCCAAAGCAATATTAGGTTCGTTGGTGTGAACATGGACTTTAACAAGTTCTAGGTCACCGATACATACAACGCAGTCACCAATTTGCATTAAATTTTCTCTTAATTTATCAATATCAGAGATAGTAGTTTTTGCTTTCATATGTGTAACCATAAATTCGGTACAATAAGCAAACTCAATATCTCCTAGATTGTCTAGGTTAATGATATAATCATTACTATCAGAGCCAAAAGATGGAATATTGTTGTTGGCAGGTGCTAATTCTTCAACACTAATGTCAATTTCTTCGCCTAGTAGCATCTTTTGCATACCGGTAAAGATAACTATAAGTCCCCTACCACCAGCATCAACAACATTTGCCTTTTTAAGAACAGGCAACATCTCTGGAGTTTGTTGAAGTATGGCTTCACCATCGGTAAGAATGATGTCAAAGAATTGCTCGAAATCGCTAACTTTCTTTGCAGCCTTTACTGCTGTTTCTGCCATAACTCTTATAACTGTAAGAATAGTACCTTCTTTAGGTACAGTAACTGCTTTATATGCTACTTGTGAACCTTCAACCATCGCTTTGGCGAATTGCTTTGTAGTAAGTTCGTTCTCACACTTACCTACTTCGGTAGCGATACCTTTAAGTATTTGGGACAAAATAACACCAGAGTTACCCCTTGCGCCACGTAATGCTCCTTTACTTAAAGCATTAGAAATTGCTGCAAATGAATTGTCTGGACAATTGTTAATCTCCTTTACAGCACTGTTAAATGTTAAACTCATGTTTGTACCAGTATCTCCATCTGGAACTGGGAAAACATTAAGTGAATCTACAAATTTTTTATTGTTATCTAAAACTTTAGCACCCGCAATAATCATTTTGCGAAAAAGAGTGCTATTAATAGTCTTTTGCATTAAATACTCCTTTTAATTTACGAAACGGAAAAAACACGACGAAATACTATTAAACTCTAACGCCAACAACATTAACATTGACAGAGTCAATAATCATCCCCGTGAACTGCTCTAATCCATATTTTACTGATTTTTTTAGGCTATCAGCAACTGCACTGATAGACACGCCATATTTTAAAACTACGTAAAGGTCAACATATATTCTATTATTAACAGTTAATATCTTAACACCTTTACTTAAGGTTTGTTTTTTAAACAATCCGGAAAAACTATCGGTTAATTTTTGATTAACCAAATCTACAACGCCATAACAATCACGTGCAATATAACCTGTAACTATAGCAATGGCTTCATTGGATATAGTAATATTACCGTAAGCGTTACTTGTTTTTACAGACATAAGTTGTTCCTTTTAATTATTTTCTATGAATGATTGGAAAAGAAATATTGTATATATTAAATAATGAATTATTGTAAAAATTATTTAATACTACATAACTAATGTAATATTTCTTAAACTAACATACACATTATATATTACAATATAGAGCCAAAAATGTAAACAATTTTTTTTGACTTTTCACTTTAACCATATAATTTTAACTAAATATTAACTATATATTGGTGTTTTATTAAAAATTTTTCAAATTATGGTTGCACATATCAACTTTATTTGGTATAATACATTGCAGTTTAAAATTAACGGAGGAGTAATTATGCCAAGAGTATGTTATATCTGTGGAAAAGGTAAAGTTTCTGGCAACCAAGTAAGCCATTCTCATATTGCTACTAAACGTACTTGGAGTGCAAATCTACAAAAGAAAGCAATTGAAGTTGACGGAAAAGTAGAAAACAAATATATTTGCACAAGATGTCTAAAAACTTTAAAGAAAGAAGACTAATTATAAGACAATCTAATGAAAAACATGGTGCAATTGTCACACAGTGACTAACCTACTGTTAGCATTATGATTATAGTATTAGTATAGACTATCCATTATAGTTATAAAAAATAAGGAGTTAAACTCCTTTTTTTTTATTGCTGTTTATGTATTTAATTGTTTAGTTCTTCCATATCTCCATTAAGTGCTTTTCTAAAGATAAGTTTCAATAATGGGCTTAAAAACTTTGGGCATTTTATGCAGTATATTCTCATCTATCTTACTCCTTAAAGTCTTTTATATCTTATATGAATATACTCTGTTTTTCGTTAAAATGCACAAAATCAATATTTTAAATTAATTGCATAAATTAATCACAAATTAAAAGAATTAAACAATATTAATAATATTAAAATAAGAGGAATTTAGCCATATAGTGTATTACTCGGCTATTTCCTTTATTTTTTTAATAAAATTGGCTTTATTTTCAGATTTATACACAGCACTGCCCATAACAACTATATCAGCACCTGCTTTATTAATTAATTTAATATTGGTAGCATCAACACCACCATCAACTTCTATTTTTACATTATAGTGATTATCAGTGATTATTTTTTTTAGTGCCATAATTTTTTCATAAGTACTTTCTATAAATTTTTGTCCACTCTTCCCTGGTACAACACTCATAATCAAAACTAAATCAATCATAGGTAGATATGGTAATAAGACATCAATAGAAGTATCAGGACAGATACTTACACCTACCATAATTTTCTTTTTATGTACTTCATTAATAAAATAGAAAAGATTGGTTTTATTGTTAAAACTCTCATAGTGTGCAGTAATAATTGTAGGTCTAGATTTATAATATTCTTGCCATACTTGAATAGGATTGGACACCATAAGGTGCACATCTAACGGTATAGTAGAATTTTGACCAACTTCATATAATAATTCTGGGCTTAAACACTTGGCTTCAACAAACTTTCCGTCCATAACATCGCAATGAAGAATATCGGCATTAGCGAGTTGAAGTTCCTTAACATAATTAACCAAATTATCTTCTTTTTCAGGATTCGTACTAGGTGCGATTTTAATCATACTCTCTCTCCCATTTTTCTTTCAATTGTTTAAATAATTCAAGATACCTATTATATCTATCATTATTAATCTTTTTTAAATTAACATCTTCTTTTACACCACAGCCATTTTCACTGGTATGAGTGCAATTGTAGAATTTACAATTATATCCGCTAAATTCAGGATAATAGTCTTTAAGTTCGTTATATTTAATATTGAGTTCAAGCATACTAAATCCCGGAGTGTCGGCTATCATTATATTGTCTTTAAGGACAAAAATTGTGCACTCTCTTGTGGTATGTTTACCACGTTCAACTTTCCTACTTAATATGTTTGTTGACTGATTAATATTGTTATCAATACAATTAATAAGACTACTTTTCCCTACAGCACTTTGCCCTGCAAATACACTTACTTTTCCTTTAAGTATATCTTTTAATGAAGATAAGTTACTTTCAATAGCACTAGTCAAAATAATACTATCAACTACATCTTTATATTGGTTAACAATATCATTAATTTCTTCTTTAGTAAACAAATCTAATTTATTGATTACTATAATAGGATCGATATTATTGGCATATGCATTAATAATAAGTTTATCAACAAGATAAAAATCTGGTTTCGGTGTCTTTGATACAACTATCAAAAGTTGATCAATATTAGTAACTTTTGGTCGTAATATTTCATTTTTGCGTGGCAAAACTTTAGTAATAACATAATCATTACTAAAGTCATTTTTTATTAATTCTACATTATCTCCAACCAACAATCTACCCATTTTTTTTAAGTTACCTAATGGGACAGCATTAAGATACTGGTTGTCACAATATACTAAAAATTGATTGGATATTCCTTTTACAATTTTGCCTAAAATCTCTTTTTACCCCTACTATTTTTGTTATTATAGTCCTGTCTTTGATAAGCATTGGTTCTAGTATTTTTACTAGTTCTAGAATTTTTGCCAAAGTCATCTTTATAAGAATTTTTATTATACGAATTATTGTTAGATGTTCGAGAATATCTGGAGTTTTTATCATAGTTATTAGATTGATAATCACTAGATTTTTTATTTAAGCCATTACGTTGATTACGTTCAAAAGAAGATTTTTCATTAAATTTATTACCGCTATTTCTATTATTTTTTGAACGTGAATTTAAGTTATTATTATAACTTCTAGTGTGACTTGATTTAGGTCGATTAATAGATTTTTTAGTATTATGCAAAGTATCAATATCTGCCTTAATTAACTCATTATCACTAGATGGCATAGTACTATCTATTTCGCCATTGATTTCCTTATTACGTAACTGTCCACAAGCACCATCAATATCATCACCTAGACTTCTTCTCACTGTCGCACTAATACCATTCTTTAATAACTCACGCAAGAAAGAATTGGTCTTATTATCAGTAACACCTTTTAGTCCACGTTCCTTAACTTCATTTAAGGAAATTAAATTAACACGGCAGTCTAAATTACGTAACAAATATGCTAATTCTTGAGCATTCTGGATAGAACTATTAACACCATCAATCAAAGTATATTCGATATAAATCATACGATTGGTTATTGTGTGATAATAGTTGGCTGCTTCAATAACACTTTCTATAGAAAAACTTTTTGCTACTGGCATAATGCTACGTCTAATCTCATCATTAGGAGCATGCAAAGAAATAGCCAAATTAATACTTAAACCAATATCGGCTAATTTTTCTATCTTACTAGGGATACCACAAGTAGAAAGTGTAATATTACGTACACTAAAATTAAACCCATCTTCACTTGTAACTAGTCTTAAAAATTTAACAACATTGTCAAAATTATCTAGTGGTTCACCAGAACCCATAAGTACTAAATTGGTAATTTCTCTGTTACTAACACTACCCTTTAAATATGCGTTAACGGCTACTATCTGTCCCAATATTTCTCCAGCCGTAAGGTTACGAACAAAGTTAAGACCACTTGCACAGAATGAGCAGTTCATCTTGCAACCAACCTGAGTACTAATGCATAGTGTACGGCCATAGACATGAGACATTAATACACCTTCTATGATATTATCATCGTTAAGTTTATATAAAAATTTAATAGTCTTATCTTTTGACTTAAAAACTTTATAAATCTTAACACTCTGCATATCAAATCCAAGTGTTTGCAATTTTTCAAGCAAAGACTGTGGTAATACAGTATTTTGTCCGTAGTTTTTACCATTAAGTATAGCGTTATTAAGTTGTTTTGCTCTATATTTAGGCTCGCCTAAATTTTCAATTATTTTTGTAAGTTCGTTAATATCGTAATCTAATAAATTATTCATATCTTTCTAATTTCCCTATAAAAAATCCTTCTGTATGGCTGATATGTGGGTAAAAAGTTTTTAGTCCACATTCATCTTTTGATGGCACTTTAAAAGTATCTACGCAAGTAATCTTATAATTATGATGGCTATTAAGAAAGCCATTAATTATATTTTCATTTTCTTGTGGCAATATGGTACAAGTGCTATATACTATACTTCCACCTATTTTAACATATTTTGATGCTATATCCAGTATTTTTGCCTGAATTTTTGGTAGTTCTTCAAACTTTAATTGGTTGTTAAGTAATAAATCAGGCTTTTTATCAACTACACCTAATCCCGAGCAAGGAACATCTAAAATAACACAATCAAACATATTTTCAAACTGTGGATTAAATATTGTAGCATCATTAAGTAATGTGGTCACATTATCAATATTTAATCTATTTTTATATTCATTAATAAGTTGTAAACGATGTTCGTAAATATCACAAGCAATAACTTCACAACTAGGATTAAGTGTGGCAGTATAAATGGCTTTACCACCCGGCGCAGAACATAAATCCAATACTTTATTACCTTTAACATTTCTAGCGACAATCATGCTAGGAATCCCCTGCGCTGTATACAAATTATTTAATTGTTTTTGTCTAACCAAACTTGAATAATCGACATATAAAGCATCTTCAAAAATTGATGGTTTATATTGTATGCCCAACTCGTCTAATTTTTGTATAAACTCTTTAACATCTACAAGTCTAGTATTAACTCTAATATGAGTATCAGTAGTTAATTCACAACTTAACAAACTAACTACAAAACCATAATCAAAGTTATTAAGTAAAAGGTTTATATACCACTCTGGTTTTGAAAATTTAATCGATAAAAATTGAGTTTTGTTATTAATATCAGGCAAAGAAAATGGTGTAATAACAACTTTTTTAAGCACTGCATTAATAAATGATTTATATGGACGCATATAAGTACGCTTTGACAATTCGACAAGTTCGTTAACCATAGCAAAATCTGGTATGCTATCAACATTAAAATGCACATATGCACCCATCTTTAATAGCAATAAAACATCTTTTTTAGGCGATTTTTTATAAAATTGACTTAAATAATAGTTTAATTGGATATCTTGGTCAATAACGCCATAAACAATCTTTGTAACAAGATTAAAATTAATGTCATTAGTGCTATGTTTATTAAGTTCGATAGAAGCATACGCTTTTTTAAAATAAACTTTATTTAAAACTTGGTATGCTAAATCAAGTTCTTTATTCATTAACTATTTGTCCAACCCTTATATGTTTACCATTAAGTAAACTTTTTGCATTCATAACTTTACCATTTTCGGCTTGAATTTCGGTAATTTCCACAAAGCCATCGTTGGCTTTAATAACTAAACCAGATTTTGGACTAGCAAGTACAACTTCGCCAGTTTTGTAATTATCTACCATCAAGTCGTTATTATTATAAACTATAGCCTTATATACCTTAAATCTGCCTTCTTCTAGTTTCATTTCGGCTACCGGCCATGGATTAAGACCCAATATAAATTGTTTAACCAAATATGCTGAATTGTCAAAATTAAGAGTACAATTCTCTTTTTTAAGCATTTTACATACAGTGGCTAAAGAATGGTCTTGTGGTGTATAAGTAATAGTACCATCTTCAAGTTGTTGTAAGGCTTCCATAAGACAATCAGCACCAATTACTGCTAGTCTATCAAACAACTCACCCGCTGTTTCTTCAGGCATAATATCTACTTCATGTTTAAGAATAATATCGCCATCGTCCATACCTACATCACTACGTAGTATTGTAATACCAGTAGTTTTTTCGCCATTAATAACAGCCCATTGAATAGGTGCTGCTCCTCTATATTTAGGCAATAAACTTCCATGAACATTAAATACACCATAAGTTGAAGCGTCCAAAATTTCTTTACTTAATATCTGTCCATAAGCGGCAGTTACAAATAAATCAGCCTTAAGTCCTACAAGTTCTTCTACCCCGTCACGTCTTATTTTTTCATATTGGTATACAGGAATATTATATTTAAGTGCCAATTGTTTAACAGGACTAAACACAATACGTCCATTACGTCCTACTGGTCTGTCTGGTTGAGTGACAACACCTATAACTTCGTGGTGACTATCTATAAGTTTTTGTAATGTTGGGATTGAAAAATCTGGTGTTCCAAAAAATACTATTTTCATTATTTACTCTCTTTTTTCTCTTTTTTAGGTTTGTAATCTTTTTCCATCTTATCTATAAACAATATACCTTTAGTATGGTCAATCTCATGACACAATGCTGTAGCCAAATATCCAGTACCAGTAATAACAAATTCGTTACCATATCTGTCACATGCTTTAACTGTAACTTGTTCGGGACGTTTAACGTAACCAGTAATATTTTTAACACTTAAACAGCCTTCAACTTCACATTGTTCGCCTACTGTCTCCAAAATTTCTGGATTAACAAGTTCGATAAATGCGTTGTTAATCTCGACAATAACGACTCTTTTAAGCACTCCTACTTGTACGGCAGCAAGTCCACAACCATTGAACTTATGCATAGTCTCTTTCATATCATCTAAAAGTTCCCATAAACTCTCATTAAAATTGTTAACAGGTTTACTTATTTTTCTTATAAATTCATTATCACTATAAACTATATTACGTATAGCCATATTATCTCCTTTTTTATTAAAATTCTAATCCAAACTTTGCGGATTAATTTCTGTAAATATTGTTGCTTTATTAGTAATAACATTAGAAATATCAAATATTTTCTTTATTATTTCTTTATTATCTTTTATTCGCATTAACACTTGATAACGGTACTTATTTTTAATTTTTGAATGCGGAGAACGCATTGCTTCTAAAAAATAAAATTGGTCTTTATTATCAATACGAAGTTGTTTATATTTTAAAAACATATCATGAGTAAGGTTCTTGGCATCTTCATCATTATCGGAAGTAATTAATATACGAACAATTTTTGAAAATGGTGGGAATGATGCTGTTTCTCGCAGATTAATTTCTTTATTATAGAACCTTATATAATCATAATTGGCACAGAAATTATAGACATAATGTTTAGGGAAAAATGTCTGTAATACTACATGTCCAACTCTATCTGCTCTACCCGCTCTACCTGCGACTTGTGTAACCAATTGGAAAGTTTTTTCATTGGCTCTAAAATCCGAATAGTACAAACTTAAATCTGCATCAAGTATACCTACTAAAGTTACTAGCGGAAAGTCATGTCCTTTAGCGATCATTTGCGTCCCAACTAAAATAGCAGGACGTGTATTTTCAAATTCCTTTAAAATACGTGCATGTGAGTTTTTTGATGTTGTCGTGTCGTTATCCATACGAAAAACTTTAGTATTAGGGAAAAGTTGACTTAATTGAGATTCGATACGTTCGGTACCAGTGTTACCAAGTTTAATAGTATCTTTATGACAGTTGGGACATACAGTAAGTGGTTTAAACTTTTTGCCACAGTAATGACATTTAAGCAAGTTGTCTTCCTTATGATATACCAAAGATATATCACAATCTGTACATTTGGCTATATAGCCACATTCACGGCACATCTGAAAACTTGAAAATCCACGGCGATTAAGAAACAACATAATTTGTTCGCCATTATTAATCGCTTTACTCATATCATTAAGCAACTGCCCAGAAAACATAGTCTTATTGCCACTTCTAAATTCACTACACATATCTACTATATCCATCTTTGGCAATGGCATATTGTTAATACGTTGGTCTAAAGTAATAAGATTGTACTCTCCGATTTGTGCTTTATAAAATGATTCAATAGTAGGAGTTGCACTACCTAATACTAACGGACAATTGTTGTATTTTGCTCTAATTTTGGCAACTGTAATAGTTTCAAAACGTGGATTATTATCAGACTGATATGAAGAATCATGTTCTTCATCAATAATTATAGCACCAACATTAGTAATCGGTGCAAATATCGCACTTCTAGCACCAACCGCTATTGTTGCTTCTCCCGTATAAAGTCGATACCATTCATCAAATTTTTCACCATCAGAAAGTCCAGAATGCAACACTGCGACTTTATCACCAAATCTAGATCTAAATTGTTTAACAGTTTTTGGTGTTAAAGATATTTCGGGTACTAACATTATTGCTGTCTTACCCATTTTTAGTGCATAATTAATAACTTGCATATAAACTTCAGTTTTGCCACTTCCTGTTACACCAAACAATAAGTTAAATAAATTCTTGTTATTAATAATACTATCAACAGCATTTTTTTGTTTATCAGTTAATGTAAATGCAACACTAGTTGCAATATCTTCACTAAAAGGATTACGATTTTTACCAACAATATCAAAAGCAATATAGCCTTTTTCAATAAGTTTTGTTATGGTAGCATTACCAAATTTCTTATTAAGAATAACAATATCTTCTTTAATCTTTGTTTTTAAATATGCACAAGCCAAAATCTGATTCTTTGAATTAGGTTTAATTAAATCTAAATGTCCTAAACCATATTCGGTTAAATAGCACATTTTTGTGCTTTGTGGTTTAATCTTGCCATTACGTATTTGGGCTGGAATGATAAGATGAATAATATCTATTAATCTTAAATTGTATGTTTCGACTAACTTATCAATTACTTGAAACATTTCTGTAGTAATTAATGGGTTATCATCTAGTGGTTTAATAATATCTTTTACAAGGTTTACGTCATAATTTGTGGTATCTTTAAGTTTAAGTACATATCCTTCTAAACTACGTTTACCGAAAGGTACTAAAACTCTATGCCCTACTTTAACATTATCATCGGGGCATCTATAATCAAATATTTTGTCCAGCAAATCCGCTGATACATCTACAACCACTTCTGCGTACATAATACAACCTTTAAATAACTAGAATCATTAAACCAATGTAAAATAATAAAATATTAATTAAAAATAAATACAAAGAAAAATTCTATTGCTAGAAATAGAAGCAATAGAATTTACTTTGAAATTATTTTTCCGTTATAAACCTCATTGACAGCACGTGTAACTTCTGGAATTTCTTCTCTTTCTGTTTCAGTTAGAGTTTGTTGAAGTGTTTTTGCACGTTTACTTACCATAACTGCAAGTTTATATGGGTTACCAACTTTAGCAATAAGTTGATCAATAGGTGGTTCTAATAACATAACATTGCCTCTTTATATATATTTAATACTTATATAGTATAGCAATATTATGTTTATAAATAAAGTACTTTTATAAATTTTTTTAATATTTTTATTAAAAAATCAAATTATACTTAAAAATAATCTCTAAATTTAATCGAAAATTTTGAAAAATTAAATTAAAAATGCAGTAGAATTATTTTAAATTGTCAAGCAATTCAGGTTCAAGCATAATAGGAATATTAAGTTCTTTAGCCTTATTATACTTACTACCAGCGTTCTCTCCTACTATAACTAAATCGGTATTTTTACTTACAGATGAAGTTACTTTTGCACCAAATTCTTCAAGAATATTGGTTAATTGTGTACGAGTATAATTGTTTAAATCTCCAGTCAAAACAATTGTTTTTCCAGTAAATACTGGGTGTGATTTTTGGACATTGTTGGAATATTGAATATCAATACCTAAATCAAGCAATTTATTGATTAGTTGAATTTGTTTTTCATCTTTAAAGAAATTAACAATATTATTGGCAATAATCTCGCCTATGTCGTTAATGGTTAACAAATCCTGCAATGATGCATTCATTAATTGATTCAAGTTATTAAATTTTTTAGCAATATCTTTTGCAGTTTTTTCTCCTACACCAAGTATACCTAATGCATAAATAAAATTGCTAAATTTAGGCTTTTTACTATTATTAATACTATTAACAAGATTGCTACTTTTCTTGTCTTTAAATTTATCTAATTGTTTAAAATCATCATAACTTAAAGTATATAAATCAGCAACAGTGTGAAGATTAAGTGTAGTACGTAACATTTCAATCGTTTTTTCACTTATACCTTCTATATTCATAGCATTTCTTGATGCAAAATGGTCTATACGTTGGTCTATCTGATCAGGACAACCATAGTAATTTGGGCAAAATAAATTAGCACCATCTTCTATTAGTTGTGTACCACAACTTGGACAAACAGTAGGTTTAACTATATCTACACAAGTATTATCTACTGATGCGACTTTTAATATCTCTGGTATTACTTCATTACTACGTCTAACAAACACTTTAGAATTAAGTTTAACCCCTTTTCTAACTATATCTCCATAGTTATTAAGTGTGGCTCTTTTTACTGTAGCACCTGCTAATTCAATAGGGTCAACTTCTCCAATGGGTGTAAGTTTACCTGTACGTCCAACTTGCCATACAACATTGTTTAAGGTAGTAGTAAGTTCTTGTGCTTCAAATTTATATGCAACAGCCCATTTTGGATACTTGGCAGTAAATCCCATCTTATCTCTTACCTTTAAATCATTGATTTTTAATACTGCCCCATCAATCAATATATCAAGGTTCTTTTTAGTCTTATCTATATTATCAATTTCACGTTCAATATCTTCAATCTTTGATACAGTCTTTTGATAATCATATACTGGGAAACCATTATCTTTTAGAAACTGCATAATCTCTAAATGAGTAGAAAATTCATATCCTTCAATATATGGTATACCATAGAAAAACATACTTAAATTACGGCTTCCTGTAACTCTAGGATCTAGATTACGAATAGCACCTGCAGCAGCATTACGAGCATTTTTAAGTGGTTCGGTAGCGGTACGATTGTACTCCGCTAAATCACTTAATTTAATCATCGCTTCGCCTTCAACGACAAGTTTTGACTTATATGGAATATTATATGGGATACTTTTTATAGTTAAAACTTGTTGAGTAACGTCTTCGCCAATATAACCATTACCCCTAGTGGCAGCAGTAACTAATTGACCATTTTCGTAAATTATAGAAATACGCAAACCATCAAATTTATATTCTAAAGAATACACTTGTTCGCCATATTGCTCTGTAACATTATTAACCCATGATTCAAGTTCGGCAAAACTATTACATTTATCTAAAGAATATAGTTTTTTAATATGTGTGTACTTTTTAAAACCTTCAAGTACCATATCTCCAACTTGTTTTGTAGGACTATCTGGAAAAACAACACCAGTTTCTTTTTCTAATGCGACTAATTCATCATAAATAGCATCGTATTCTCTATCAGCAATAACCGGATTATCAAGTACATAGTAATAATAATTGTACTTATTAATAATTGTTATTAATTCTTTCATTCGTTTAATTTTGTCCATAAATACTCCATAACTGTTTATAAAATGTATAATTATTCATTATAAAATTAATTTATTGTTATACTTTAATAACTTTATTTGGTTATACATTTATAATTATTTTTATTTCTTTTTTAATATTTGAAGTGGTGCAATTGATAACGACATAGTCTTGTTACCAAATTTTCCAAAATCAACTGTAACATCTGGCGAATTGCTAGATATATTACTTTTTATAATTGTTCCTATACCAAATTTAGGGTGCAATACTTGAGTACCAACTGTATAATTGTCGTAATTTGATTTTTGATTGGTTATTTTTTTAACCATTAAATCTTGTAAATTAGTTGACACTTTTTCGCTTGTGTCTTGTGCATAATTATACATACTTTCTGTATTATTATTAGTTTGTTTATATTGACTATATGAATTAGAATTATATGAAGATTGATAATTATTATACTTTTTACTATACGAATAATTATCGTTATAATTGGATCCGCTATAACTACGATTGTACTCCCCGCTATAATTATTACCAAATCTATTAATTTCAGTATTAACTCTTTTTGGCTCTAGATCCATTTCCTTAATAAATCTAGATGGTGTTGTATAACTTCTATCATGATATAAATATCTTGACTTGGCATTAGTAATATATACTTGTTTTTTTGCTCTAGTAACTGCAACATACATTAGTCTACGCTCTTCTTCAATTTCGTCATTATTGTCCATGGCTCTAGAAACCGGAAACAATCCTTCTTCTGCTCCCATAATATATACATAGTCAAATTCAAGCCCTTTGGCAGCATGAATGGTACTAACACTTATCGAGTTATTATCATCATCTGTCTCGATACTATTTTGTAAAGTAATACTTTCTAGATAGTCAGAAAGTTCACAATTAGGATTCTGATTTTCAAAAGATTTAATAGACTGCATTAATTGAGAAATATTAAGTAATCTATCATTGTCTTCATCATCTTGTTTGTTATATGCACCATAAATTTCTGCATTTTTAATTATCTTATCACAATAATTAAACATACCACTTTTTACATCTGGTAGATTGTCATATACGTACTTCAATGTACTTAATTTATCTCGTAAAGATTTAGGGAGTTCGTATTGTTCGTTAAGTACAACATCAAGCATACTTACACCATTCTGTTTTGCTATACTCTCTATTTTTTCAATACTTACGCTACCAATTCCACGTTTAGGGAAATTAATAATACGTTTTAAACTCTCATTATCTTTAGGATTAACAGTTAAACGTAGGTATGCAAGAACATTCTTTATTTCCGCTCTTTCAAAAAACTTAAATATTCCTGATACAACATAAGGTAAATTATAACTTAATAATTTTTCTTCAATAAGTCTACTTATTGCACTTAATCTAAATAATATCGCTATTTGATTAGGATTAACACCACGATTAATTAAGTTATATATCGAACCCGAAACATATTCGGCTTCTTTAGTTTCATCATATGCAGAAAAATATACAGGTTTTTCCCCTTCATCATTTTCTGTCCACAAAACTTTTTCTATACGAGATGTGTTATTTTTAATAAGTTTGTTGGCTATATTTAGTATATTTTTAGTACTTCTATAATTTCGTTCAAGTTTGTAACACTTAACATTATTGAAATCTTGTCTAAAGTTCATAATATTTTCAATATTAGCACCACGCCAACCATAAATACATTGGTCTTCATCACCAACAACAAAAATATTTTGGTGTAAGCCCGCAAGCATTTTTGCTATCTTATACTGTACCAAGTTGGTATCTTGAAACTCATCTATATGAATATACTTAAATCTCTCTTGGTATCTCTTAAGAATATCAGGACAAGTTTTGAATAGTTCTAGTGTTTTTACTAGTAAGTCATCAAAATCAAGAGCATTGTTATTTTTTAATTCATTTTGATATGCACTATAAACTTTTTTAACTTCAACGGCATCACTTTTAAATTCGGTAATCTGGTAATATTCGTCTGGGTCAACTCCTAGGTTTTTTGCCCTATCAATTTCACAAGCAAAATCTTTAACTTTGTCACTTTCGAAGCCAAAATCTGTAACTATTTTTTTAAGTAATTTGTCTTTATCGGTAGTGTCATATATAGTAAAAAATCTATTAAAACCATCTAAAGCGGATATATTTTCTCTTAATATCCTAGCACACATACTATGAAAAGTAGAAATCCATAAATTTTCTGCACTAGGGCAAAATTTAAGTATTCTTTCACGCATTTCATTGGTTGCTTTATTAGTAAATGTGATAGCCAAAATGTTGTATGGATCTACACCACATTCCTTAATTAAATGACTGATTCGTTCAGTTAACAATCTAGTTTTTCCACTACCAGCACCCGCTGTAACAAGTATAGCACCATCTGTATCCATTGCAGGTTTAATCTGTTCTTCATTAAGTGAATCAAGCATAAAAAAACTCCAAAATTTATAATCAATAGATTATAACAAATTTGGAATTTTTAATCAATTTATATATATGTTAATAAGATACAAAATACTATATTTTATTAAATACTTATTAACCAATTTTTGATAAAGACTGCTGATACTCCGTTTTGATTTTATTGTACTTATCAACTATATTAAGTATATAAAATTGTTTTTCAATATCACTTAATTGTGTATAAGTATCCTGATCTACTAGTCTACCAATAGGATTGTATATTTCTATAGGACTATTAAGTATTTTGTATACTTTATCATAGAATTCTTCTTCAATCTCGTTGGTGATACATTTAAATTCAGCCTGTCCATTTAATTTCTTTAATGATTCAAGATTTTTAATAAAATAACTATTCACATTCATTGCATTTTTTGCTTTTATTTTTTCTGCATTTGTGTATAAACCACGTTTTAAGCGTTCTTTGGCAATACTAGCCATACTTTTTAAATTATTACTCATAAAACTTTTAACTCCTTGTAATTTCTACACCATTGTAAACTCATAATTGAAAAAATTAAAGCAATTTTTACAGCAAAAGTTATAAACTACATAACTAGTTAAAATTCGTTTTATTTAGACAAAAATCGCAAGAAATTAATTGAAGAAATAAAAAAACAAGGATATAAAATCCTTGTTAAAAACTACTATACTCTATTGTTTTTCTTGTTACGTTTGATAGCGGCTTTAGTTTTCTTTTTACGTTTTACGCTTGGTTTTTCGTATGCTTCATGTTTACGAAGATCGCCAATAATACCATCTTTTTGGCATTTACGTTTAAAACGTTTAATAGCGCTTTCAACATTTTCGTTTTCACCAACTCTAACTGTTGACATTAATTATTCACCCACTTATAATAAATTCTTAAATATAATACCTATATAAAGACAAAATGTCAAGAGAAAATTGTATTTTATTTAAGTTTAAGATGTTCAAGTATTGCTTCCATATCATAGCCTTGATTTTCTCTTGTTGGATATGTATGCAAACCGTCATTTGATTTTCTAGGAATAATATGAAAATGTAAATGCATAACACTTTGTTCGGCGCTCTCACCGCTAGCATTAAGGACATTAACACCATCAAAACCACATTCTTTAACATAGTGATTAGATATTAATTGAGTTGCTTCAATAACAGCATCTAGATAATCTTTTGGACAGTCTAAAATATTAACACAATGACATTTTGGTACAACCAAAGTATGTCCATAATAATCTTTAGATATATCTAAAAATGCATAAACTTTATCATTTTCATAAATTTTATAACTAGGCATTTCCCCTTTAATTATTTTGCAAAAAATACAATTATCCATATATAAACTCCTTTTATTTATTGTAATGTTAAAATATATTTACCATTAAAAAATATATTATTTAATGGTAACAAAATTAATCAAATTTAATTATAAACTCTTTTAATTAAAATTCAAATTGTGTTTGTTATTCAATTTATTATTTGTAATACAATTATATAAACAAATATTATTTAATTAATTGGGCTAGCATACCTTGTTTAATTGGACGTAACAATTTAATTTTATAGAAATGATTAGATTCAACTTCTTCTTCAAGGTACACTTTGACATAATTTTCAGTATAACCTACATAGTATTCATCTTCTTTATCTTCTACCAAAACTTCAAAATCTTTATTGGCAATTTTGTTATAATACTCTAGTGTAAGTTCATGTCTAACTTCTTCTAACTGTTTAATACGATTTTTAACAATGTCGTGTGGTGGTACAGGTAACTTATATGCCATTGTACCTGCTCTTTTTGAATATGGGAAAATATGCATATTACCAAAACCAGCACGGCGACAAGTTTCAACTGTCTGTAGAAATTCTTCATCAGTTTCGCCTGCAAATCCTACTATAACATCAGTAGTAATATTGGCTAATGGGAAATATTTTTTAATTAAATCAACTTTTTCTAAATACTCGCCACTTGTATAGTGTCTATTCATACGTTTAAGAACACTATCACTACCACTTTGTAAACTTAAATGAAATTGTGGACAAAAGTTAGGCGTGTTTTTAAGATATTGCAAAAACTCTGGTGTAATAATATTAACTTCAAGACTGCCAATACGTATTCTTGAACTTAAATTACGCATAGCATAAACCAGTTTACCTAGTCCCAATTCGCCATCTATCTTAAAACTACTCATATCAATACCAGTAAGTACTATCTCTGAACTATTACTGCTTAATACTTTTGCTTCATTCATTATATCTTCAAAATCTCTTGATCTACTTCGACCCCTTACATATGGTATTAAACAATAAGAGCAAAAATTATTGCAACCATCTTGAATCTTTAAATATGCTCTAGTTTGAGACTTATATGGGTTCTTTACATCTTGGTTATATTTTGGATAAAATTCAAATTTTTCAAATCTTGGATTATCGATAAGTTCTAAAATACGTTCCTTACCTTCATTGCCGATAACAGATATTACGTTAGGCTTTTTGAATTGTTCGATATTATTCTCGCTAGCACAACCACAAACAATAATCTTTGAATCAGGATTAAGAGACGACAATTTTGAAATATACTGTCTTGATTTTTTTTCGCCTTCATTGGTAACAGCACAAGTATTAACTATGTATAAATCTGCAGGCTCATGCTCTGTAGTAACTTGCCAACCCGCATCATTCAATATTGTAGCCATACAATCAATTTCATATTTATTTACTTTACAGCCTAAACTAATTAAACAGGCTTTTTTTAGCGATTTTTTATCATTTTGCATAGTACTTAACAATACTCCTTAAACTCGTATAAAATAATACTTGCAAGCATAATACTTGCTGTTTCTGCTCTTAATATTCGACTACCCAAGGTTACACTTTTAGCACCAGAATCCACTAAATAATTAATCTCTTCTTCAGTAAATCCACCTTCACAACCAACAATAAAAGCAATATTTTTAGCATTAGAATTTTCCAGCAACACTTGATTAAGTGGCATACTTTTTTCGGTTTCATTGGCGAATATTATTAAATCATGTTGTGATAATAATGGCTTAATATCTTTTAGTGAAATAGTACTATGAATAGTCATAGGTTTACTACGTCCACATTGTTTAATGCTCTGTTGGGTAATTGTATTTAATTTATCTGTTTTTGTGCCTTTATCTTTATTAACTGTATATTGACTTTCAAAAGGAACAAAATCCGAACAACCAAGTTCGGTTAATTTTTGAACAATAAGACTTAAATTATCGTTTTTAATAAGCGCCATATAACAAGTTAACTTGGTATGTGGATTGGAATTATTAAGTTGACGTGAGTCAACTTTTAATGTTGTTTCTGACTTACCTATATTAGTTATAGTGCAAAAATAATCGTATTCATCTCCCGTAACAACTTTAACCTTATCATTAACGTTAAGACGCATTACATTTTTTAAGTGATTATGTTCGTCATTATTAAGTTTAACTATACCGTCTTTAATATCGGTAGCAAAAAATGTTTTCATATAGATATGATAGCACATAAATACATTTATTTAAACAAAATTAAATTAACTGCATAAAAAAACTACTATATTTTATAGTTAAAAACTTAAAACATAGTAGTTATATTATTAATCTTTTAATGATTGAATATCTTTAAGATAACTTTTATATCTAGAATAATCATCTGTGCTTATACTATCACTTAACTCGGCTAGTATCTTTTTAGCATCTTTATTTAAAGACTTTGGAGATTCGGCTACCAAAGTAATATTAATGTTACCATAAGAGTTAGAATTTAGTTTCTTTATACCCTTACCTTTCAACTTAAAGACAGTATTACTTTGAGTAAGTTCTGGTACTTTTATTGTTGTAGTACCTTTAGCCAATGGAACTTCCAATTCGCCACCAGTTAATAACAAACTAAATGGGACATATAATTTTAAATTCAAGTCAGTGCCGTCACGTGTAAACAATTTATGTGGTTTAACAGAAACATAGAAATGAATATCACCATTTTTACCACCCCTAATACCAGCATTACCTTTATTAGGCATAGTCAAAATCTGGTCATTATCTACACCTGCTGGTACTTTTATAGATATTGTTTTGTTAACTTTGTTATAGCCATCGCCATTACAATATTCACATTTTTCAATAATCTTTTTACCAGTACCATTACAAGTTTTACATACCCCAGTACGCATAATTTTGCCTAGGAATGATTGTTCGGTATAAGTAACTGTACCTGTACCATTACACTCTGGACATGTAGAGTATTTAGTACCATCTTTAGCGCCAGTACCACTACATTTTTCACATCTCTCTACCAATGGTACTTTAACTTCTTTAGTACAACCAAATACTGCTTCTTCAAAACTTAAATTCAATTTAATATCAATGTCTGCACCATTAACTGCTGTACTACGCTGGCTAGAACCAAATCCACCAAAGTTAGAACTAAATCCACCACCAAACATATTAAACAAGTCGTCCAAACCACCGAATCCGAAGTCACCACTAAATCCGCCCTGACCACCGCCAAATCCACCAAAAGCATTAGGATCAGCCGAACCATAGGTATCATAATTTTTACGTTTGGTCTCGTCTCCCAAAACTTCATAGGCTTCATTAATCTCTTTAAATTTTTCAGCAGCACCTTCTTCATGATTTAGGTCTGGGTGATATTTTTTTGCTAATTGTTTATATGCTGATTTAATTTCTTCTGCAGTCGCTGTTTTGGATACACCCAAGACATCATAATAATTTTTAGCCACGATATATTTTCCTTTATTAAATGAATTTAATCAAGTTAGACGAAAACACATATATGCATTTTCGTCTTAACTTAATCATTATTAATATTTATTAAATTAATTGTTTTACTTTTTATCGTCTTCAACAATTACTTCATCATCTTTTTCATCTTTCTTTTCGCTAGAAGATTCAGATTGTTGTTGAGCCTGTGCCTTTTCAGCGGCTGCTTGATATAGTTTTGTTACTACACCTTCGTTCTCTTTACTTAATTCTTCCATAGCCTTTCTGATAGTATCAGGGTCATCAGACTTAAATTCTTCTTTTGCTTTTTCGATAGATTTTTCTAGTTTTTCTTTATCTTCTGCACTAATCTTATCGCCATTATCTCTTAACATCTTTTCTAGTGCAAATACCAAGTTATCTGCTTCGTTGTGTAAATCAACAAGTTCTTTACGTTTTTTATCTTCTTCAGCATGTGCTTCTGCTTCTTTTACGGCCTTGTCAATTTCTTCTTCTTTCAAGTTAGATGAAGAAGTGATTGTAATACTTTGAGTCTTATTAGTACCCAAGTCTTTTGCACTTACTGAAACGATACCGTTGGCATCAATATCAAATGTAACTTCGATTTGTGGTACACCACGTGGTGCTGGAGGAATATCGTTAAGTTGGAATCTACCTAAAGTCTTATTATCTTTAGCAAATTCTCTTTCACCTTGTAATACGTGAATATCAACACCTGGTTGATTATCAACAGCAGTACTGAATACTTGAGATTTCTTTGTAGGAATTGTTGTATTACGTTCGATAAGTTTTGTAAATACACCACCTAAAGTTTCAATACCTAATGACAATGGAGTTACATCTAGTAACAATACATCTTTAACATCACCTGCAAGTACACCACCTTGAATAGCAGCACCCATAGCAACACATTCGTCTGGGTTAATACCTTTAAATGGTTCTTTACCAGTTAAGTTTTTAACTGCTTCAACAACGGCAGGAATACGTGTAGATCCACCGACCATTAATATTTTAGATACGTCATTAAATGATAATTTAGCATCTTTCATAACTTGTTTTACTTTTTCTAGAGTTCTGTCAATTAAGTAACTTGTAATAGATTCAAATTTTGCTCTACTTAATTCATATTCCAAGTGCTTTGGACCAGTCTCATTAGAAGTAATGAAAGGTAAACTAATTGTTGTTTTTGTAACAGCACTTAAATCAATTTTTGCTTTTTCACTTGCTTCTTTTAGTCTTTGCATTGCAAGTTTATCAGTAGATAAGTCAATACCTTCTGCTTTCTTAAATTCTTCAATCAACAAATTCATAATTTCTTGGTCAAAGTCATCGCCACCTAGTTTGTTGTCACCAGCAGTAGCCAATACTTCAAATACACCATCACCAATTTCTAGTAATGAAATATCAAATGTACCACCACCTAGGTCATAAACTAGAATCTTTTGGTTCTTGTTATCACCTTTATCTAGACCATAAGCCAATGCGGCTGCAGTAGGTTCGTTGATAATTCTCTTTACTTCAAGACCAGCAATTTTACCTGCATCTTTAGTTGCTTGACGTTGAGAATCTGTAAAGTATGCTGGAACTGTAATAACTGCTTCAGTAACTTTTTCTCCTAAATATGCTTCTGCATCATTTTTTAATTTGGTTAATATCATAGCAGAGATTTCTTGTGGAGAATATTTCTTACCCATTATCTCTACTCTATAATCACTACCCATATGACGTTTAATAGAAATAACTGTATTATCTGGGTTAGCAACTGCTTGACGTTTTGCTACTTGTCCTACTAGTCTCTCACCATCTTTTTTAAATGCGACAACACTTGGTGTTGTTCTGTCGCCTTCTGCATTAGGTATAACAACTGGTGAACCACCTTCCATAACAGCAACACATGAATTTGTTGTACCTAAATCAATACCAATAATTTTTGCCATAATAATATATCTCCTATTTATAAAATTTTACTTTATTTTTTGATTTTTTTAATATATGCATAGTAGTTAAAAATTAAAGTCTATTAATCTTAACTACGCTATGTCTAATAACTTTAGAGTCGGACTTAAATCCTTCCTGTAATTCTTCCAAAACTACTTCATCTTCTTTAGTTTCGTCACAATCAGTCATAACTGCATTGTGTAAATTAGGATCGAATTTTTGTCCTACACATTCAATTTTGTGTACTCCAAATGAAGCCATTGCCTTAATAATTTGACTATGAATAATCTCCAAGCCTTCTAATGCACTCTGGTCTTTAATGGTTGCTCTAGCCTGTTTAAAACTATCCATAACTGGTAATAGTTTAGCAATCATAGCATAAACACCATTGTTAAAACTTGTCTTTTCAATTTCTGCATTTCTACGCTTATAATTTTCAAAGTCAGCCTGTATTCTTTGTGCTAATTCAAGATAACCTAAAGCATCTTGACTTATGTCTTCATGTTCACACCCGCAATCTTCATTTTCGCAATTGCAATCACATTCATCGCCACAGTCACAATTTTGATCATGACAATCACAATTATCTTCATTGCAATTACAATTGTTATCATGGGTGCATTTATCGTCACTGCACTCACAATTGTCTTTTACATCATTGCATTCTTTATTTTCATGACAATCGCAAGCACATTGCTCGTCTTCGCAAATATGTTTCTTTTTTTTCATTTACTACTCCTTATTATATTTATCTAATTCGTCAGATATATATTTTAATGCTGAAGCAATTTTGGCATAATCCATACGTTCGGGTCCAAGAACACTTACGCTGGCTACTACACCATTACCAATATTATAATTGGTATTAATGATTGAATAGTCTGAATATTTTTCATTAAGATTTTCTTCGCCAATCGTAAATACTACATCACTAGAAGAATTATCATCAATATTGTCTATAATCTCTTTAATCTCTTTTTCGTTCTCTATAAGTCTTAAGAATTTCTTTGCTTCATTAATGTCCTTATATTCTGGCTCATTAAGTAAACGAGTCGAATTAGCATGAACAAGTTTTGAAGCACGTTGCTCTGTAAATTGTTTCAATATACCAGTAACTGCAACAAACAATTCTTGATAAAAGCTTATTTGACGCTTGAACAATTGATTATAATAGTCAATATTTTCAATAATGTCAGTGATTTTTTTATTATACAGATTGGTTGTAAGATACTTGGAAGCATCTTTACATATATCTTCTGTAACATCTGGATTAAGATCGATAGTGTTGTTAATCAATCCTGCACTTGTCTGGAATAACAATAACCCTTGACCAGTAATCAAAGGAATAATATTAATACCCTGAACAGTCAAATCATCATAACTTTTTATCCTAACGTATGTAGGGAAATTGGTTATCTGATTAATACTCTTGGCAATATCGCTTAACATATCACTCAAGAATGTCGAACGCATAACAAACTTATCTTTTATTTCATTAACCAAATCAGCATCAATATCTCTATTGTTGATAATATGGTTAACATAATATCTATAAGCCTTAGTTGTAGGTACTCTACCGCTACTAGTATGAAGTTGTCTTAAATACCCCATCTCTTCTAAAGCACTTAACTCATTACGAAGTGTAGCACTACTTAAATTTTTAAATAAAGTATTATGCACTTTTTCACTTGTTATAGGACTAACATTTTCGATATAGTTCTCTACAGCACTTATCAGCAAGTCATGTTTACGCTCTGATATTTTGAATTCCTTTTTCATTATCGTCCTTATTAGCAAATAATATTTTTATTTGTTAGCACTCTCTTTTCTTGATTGCTAGCACTATTGTACTCTTATTATATACGTTCGTCAACATTTTTATGTTAAATTTTTTAAAAATTTTTATATTTTTTTGTTAAAATTTATCAACTACAAAAATAAGACATCATATACAAATGATGTCTTAAATTAAATGATATTTTATTTCTAATATAACCAATTAAAATTAGTTATTATATATTTTATAAATATATTTATTTAATCTATTAACCTTATTATAATTTGATTAAGCACATAGAATCCAGCAGTCGTAGCAGATAAACGGTGTCCATCACATATAACTAATCCTAAATCAATAAGTTGAGCAATTTCTTTAGATTTAATATTATATAAATCATAATTAAGTTTATGCTTTAACATATCTAAATCTACACCTAATGTTGTGCGAAGCCCAAGCATTATACTCTCTTCTACAAGTTCTCGATTGTCTAATACTTCACTATTCTCTACAACACTTTTATTATTGGACATACATTCAATATATTTATGAACATCACTAATATTGTTAAATCTTTCATTACCGACAAAACTATGTGCCGAACAACCAAATCCAACATAGTGACACATATTCCAACAATTAAGGTTATGTTTGCATTCAAATCCGCTACGAGCGAAATTGGAAACTTCATATCGATTAAACCCTGCCAATTGAGTTTGGGTTAAAACATAATTAAACATATTAATAACTTTCTCTTCTTTAGGTAAAGATAACTCGCCATTAGTTACTGACTTATATAGTGGTGTATCTTCTTCCAAGATTAAGGTATATGCACTGATATGAGTAATACCTAAATTAAAACAATATTTAAGTGTATTTTTGACATCACTTTGTTTTTGTGTAGGTAACCCCAGCATTATATCGGCATTAATATTATCAAATCCAACTTTTTTAAGGACTTCCATAGCCTTAACGAAGTCATCAAAGGTATGTGCTCTACCAATCAATTTGAGCAATCGATTAGAAGTTGTTTGAAGTCCCACAGAAATACGATTTACACCACATTCTTTCCATGATAATGCTTTAGTATATTCAATAGAATTGGGATTACTTTCTATAGTTATCTCACAATCATTTAATACATTATAATTTTCTTTAATTGTATTGACAATAAGGCTTATAGCACCTACAGGCAATATACTAGGTGTTCCGCCACCAATAAATATGGTATCTATATCATAGTCTTTATACTTAATACTTTCTTTAACGATTTCTTTAGTTAAAGCAATTAAATAATCATTAGCACAATCCAATTGGGTAATTGAATAGAAATTACAATATTTACATTTACTTACACAAAATGGTATGTGCACATATATTCCTAAATTCATTAATCTATCTTTAGTATGCTCATAAATGCTTCTGATGGTATATCAACAGAACCTATTTTACGCATACGTTTTTTACCTTTTTTCTGTTTCTCTAATAGTTTTCTCTTACGAGTGATATCGCCACCATAACATTTAGCCAAGACATCTTTTCTTAATGCCTTAACTGTCTCTCTAGCAATAACCTTACTACCAATTGCTGCTTGAATAGGAATTTCAAATAATTGTCTAGGAATAACTTCTTTTAATTTCTCTACTATGGCTCTACCCTTATAATATGCTCTATCCTTATGAACAATCATAGATAATGCATCACAAATTTCGCCATTAAGTAGAATATCAACCTTTACTAAATCACTTATCTTATAATCAATTATCTCATAGTCTAGACTAGCATATCCCCTAGAACAAGATTTAAGTTTATCAAAGAAATCATAAATAATCTCGTTAAGCGGAATATCATAAACCAACTGGCATCTATTTTTGTCAAGATACTGTAAATCTTTATGTTCGCCACGTTTTTCTTGTGCCAATTCCATAAGATTGCCCACATATTGTGGTGGAGTAAAGATATTAACTCTAGTCATTGGTTCTTCCATATAATCAATATCTTGTGGTTTAGGTAAATCTGCCGGATTAGATACCAATAAAGTTTCGCCAGTAACTGTATGGACTTTATAACATACTGATGGAGCAGTTGTAATTAAATCCAAATCAAATTCACGTTCAAGTCTTTCTTGGATAATCTCCATATGAAGTAATCCTAGGAATCCACATCTAAACCCGAATCCTAATGCCTGACTAATCTCTGGTTCATATTCCAAAGAAGCATCATTAAGTTTAAGTTTTTCCAAAGCATCTTTTAACGCATCATAATCAGCACCATCTACACAGAATATACCACTAAACACAACTGGCTTAACTTCCTTATATCCTGGTAGTGGATTGGTAGTAGGATTAATAGCACTAGTGATAGTATCGCCTACTTTTGTCTCCGATACATTCTTGATACTAGCACAAATATATCCTACGTCACCCGCAGACAAAATATCTTGAGTAACTGGTTTAGGCTCGAATACACCAACTTCAGTAACATCATATTCTTTACCAGTAATGAAAAATTTAACTTTATCGCCAGCCTTTACACTACCATCAAAGATACGTACTAAACATACAGCGCCTTTAAAATTGTCATAATAACTGTCAAAAATAAGCGCTCTTAATGGAGCATTAACATCGCCTTTTGGAGCAGGAATATAATTAACTATTTGCTCTAAAACTTGATCAATATTAGTACCTTCTTTTGCACTTACTGCTGGAGCAATAGAAGCATCAATACCTATTATTTCTTCTATTTCTTTTCTTGCAAGTTCAACATCAGCACTAGGTAAATCAATCTTATTGATAACTGGTAATATTTCTAGATTGTTGTCTACTGCCAAATATGCATTGGCCAAAGTTTGGGCTTCTACACCTTGTGTAGCGTCTACAATAAGTATAGCACCTTCGCAAGCAGCCAAAGACCTACTTACTTCGTAAGTAAAGTCCACATGTCCCGGAGTGTCTATTAAATTAAGTTCGTACTCTTCTCCATTATAAGTATAATTCATCTTGGTAGGAGTAAGTTTGATAGTAATGCCACGTTCACGTTCGATATCCATAGAATCCAGAACTTGATCACTTAATTCACGTTTTGATAAAGTACCAGTATATTCAATAAGTCTATCAGCCAAAGTACTTTTACCATGGTCAATATGTGCTACTATACAAAAATTACGTATATTTTTCTGTTTGTCTTGCAAGGTATATCTCCTATATTATTAATATATATTAGTATAATGTAATTAAAGAAAAAAAACAAATAAAATAAAAATATTACTTTATCTTAAATCTTAAGCATATAATAATCTAAAAGTAGCACAATTATATTCAATTTAATGAACAATACACACTCATTATTGACAAAAACACCACTTTTATTGGTTAAAACTGCTGATATTAGAAAAATTTTCGCAATCAGTTTGCAATTTTTATTTATTTTTGATATTATAGTTCTATCAATATAACAATTTTTTGGCGAATTTCGCCTTTAATATAAGGATATTTATGGACATATTTGAAAGTTGGCTTGTAAACAATGCCATAACTAGATTCGGACTAGTTACTACTACAGAACCCGAAAATTCAAAGGGAGCAATTGAAAATTCGATTAAAGAAAAAGCACCAATTATGTTGGCTGTTGAAAGTCTAGATGACGAGAATTTGATATGTTTTCCTTACAAGAACATTTCTAAACTTACAGATGGTACAGGATATGTACAAACACTTAATATTAATGATGTAAAAGATCTTAAACTTAAAAATACCGAGTACAACATTCTTACTCTTAATGATGCACTTAATATCATAAATGGTCAAGTACCAGTACTTGTATATATTCTTAATGACAGCACAGTAGGAAAAATAGAAAGCAATATATATCGCATATTAAAAGAGTACACTGGCGAATATGCTATAGTATGCTCTAACCCTTATGTATTAGAATGGTTTAAGAACAATGCTCCTGATGTATGGCGTGGAATAAAAAGTGGTAAATTCCCTGACAAACTTTATGGCAGTTTAAAATCTAAAAGACTTACAAAGTTAAAATATAACAAGATTGCAGAACCAGATTTTATAGTATATAATGCTGACGAATTACCTAATAAGTATGTAAGAAAATACAATGTATTACCTATTATCGCATACAATGTAACTAATGAGCATGATTATATGGAAGTAGTTAAACACTGCGACAATGTAATTGTAGATGGGTTTATACCACAAATTTAATATACAACCTAATACCCATTAAAACCAATTTGTATAAAAAATTGAGACATAAAAACTATGTCTCTTTTTTGTTAAACAAAAGAGATACATAATCAAAGTATCTCTTAAATTAAAATCGCATTAATTAAATGTTCTCTGCAAGGAACATATTTTTAAATTTTTCATTATTATTAAACAAATAATCAAATGTACCTTTATCTATAATTTTGCCTTCATCTAGGAAAAATATAGTATCTACATTCTTAATTGTCGACAATCTATGAGCAACAATAACAACAGTACTTTTACCCTTAAGATTATCTATACTACGTTTAATATTCTCTTGAGCGAAATTATCTAGCGAACTTGTACTCTCATCAAATATTATAATACTTGATTTACGTAAAAGCGCTCTAGCGATAGCCAAACGCTGTTTTTGTCCACCAGATAGTTTAACACCACTCTCGCCTACTTTTGTATTAAGACCATTTTTTAATGTATCTATAAAGTCATCAAATGATGCTTCTTTTACTGCAATATCTATTTCTTCATCAGTAGCATCTTTTTTTGCAAGCAATAAATTCTCTTTAATAGTCATATCAAAAATATATGGGAATTGATTAACTAATGAAATAGAATTACGCAAAGTTTCTTTTGATAAGTCGTTAATATTAACACCATCAATTAAGACTTCTCCGCCATCAACTTCAAACATTTTACTCATAAGGTTGAGAATAGTAGATTTACCACTTCCCGATTTACCGACAAATGCTACAGTTGTATTAGGCTCTATTTCAAAATTAAGCCCATCAAAAATAGTATTGGTATTAACTATTTTACGTTTTTGTTTTTCCTTACCTTTTTTAGTAGAAATCTCTAATTCGTCATCACTAGGGTCTTCATAATCATTGTATGAATATTTAACATCTTTAAATTCAATCCTACCCTTAACATTATCTAATGTAACATTACCAAATTTTTCACAAACAAATTCATCGTCATTAAATAATGCAAACATACGGTCTTTAGAAATTTTGATTTCGGAAAATTTAGAAGCCAAATTACCCATTTGCCAGATTAGATTATATAGACTATTATTATTACCATATACTATCATAAATGAAGCGAATGTAAACATACTTTTATTGATAAGTATTACACCCAAAATCAATATTACTATAGCCATAGTTTCAATAATAAAGTTACGGCTACTCCAAAAGCACATATCTTTAAAATTGGTACGATAACTTACATCTTTATAGTCATCATAATATTTTTTACTAACTTCGCTTAATTTTTCTTCTAGACCTATGGCTTTAATGTCTTTTTCACTTCTAACTATTTCGGTAGTTAAACTATTAATTTTGTCCGATGCTTTGCGTGTTTTTCTGACATTGGTTCTGTATACCTTAACTCTAAATATCTCTAAAGTAATACCAACCAAAAGCACAGCCACCAATACTAGTCCAATATAAACATTAAGAGTAACTATGTATATCAAAACAATTAATGAAGACAAAATATCAGTAATCATATCTACTACGTCTGCCAAGTTGTTAATAAGCCTTTCGGGATCATTAACTATACGTTGAACAAAAGTCCCCGTCTCATGGTCAGCATAAGTTTGTGAATTAAGTTTGAATGCTTGTTTTGCCAAGTCCAAATTTAAGTCCGCCATAATTTTTGAAGAATATTTAAAGAATAAATTGGCATTAGAAATCCAACACAATCTCCTTAAAATAGAACAAGCCAAAGTGAATGCAAACACTTTAAGTGACTGTGAATACATGGCTAAAGTAACCAAGTCTATTGCTTTAGCAAAGCCAAGAACCATAACTATAGACAATACTGCTGAAATAGCATTGAATATTATATATGCAACAATTGCCCACTTATATCTAGCCAAATACTCTTTTATTGATTTATTTTTCATATAAAAAAACCTCCGTAATTACTCATACGAAGGTGTGAAAACAGTGATAAAATCTCACAAATATATTAATACAGTATTAGTGCTGTATCAATTAAAAAGAACCATTCGTATGGCATAAAATTAAATTCATATTTTTAGTGTATTTTTTGTTAAAGTTAAAAGCAAATTTAATTACGCTCATGCGAACTGTCCTCCTTTTTTAATATTTTCATTTTTAAATTTAACAATTAGAAAATATACTATTTTTTCTATCTTGTCAATACTTTTTTGCAAAAAACATTAAAAAAGTGAGAATTTAAGCCATTTTTTATATACTATTATAAATATATTATATATAATAAAATAATTTATTATTAATGTTTATTTATTACTATAAAATTTTATTCAATTACTTGAATAAATTATATTTTACATATATTTTTGTTACATTTAATTATTTGTTACGTTCTTTTTTACGTATCATACCTTTTTCTCTACCATTATTAAGTGGCTTATAATAAACTCTGTCTTTTAATTCTTTAGGCATATACTGTTGTTTAACGTAACCACCATAATCGTGTGGATATTTGTACGAACCAGTCTTATCGTTGTAACCGCTTTCATGATTCTTTAAATTATTAGGCACTGGTGCATCAAGATATTTGATAGCATCGGCTTTAGCCATTTCTTTTGCTAATAATACCGAATTACTTTTTTCGGCTTCACAGATATAAATAATTGCGTGGGAAAGGTTAAGTTCACATTCTGGCATACCAAGTTCCTTAACTGCAGTTAAAGCACTAATAGCCATAAGCAAAGCATTACTATCAGCCATACCTATATCTTCGCTTGCGTGAGCAATCATACGTCTGGCAATAATCTTTGGGTCACAACCACTTAATAGTAATTTTTGACTATAAAACAAAGCGGCTTCAGTGTCACTACCCCTTAAACTTTTACAGAATGCACTTAAAGTATCATAAAAACTGGTTTCGTCTAAAGTAACTGCTTTACGTTGAATACACTCTTCAGCAACTTCTTTATCAATCACTATAACACCATCAGAATTAGCAGGAGTAGTCTTTACAGCAAGTTCAAGCGCATTATATGCAGTTCTTACATCTCCAGCACTAGCCCAAGCCAAATGTTCTTTTGCTTCATCAGTAAAGTCAATCTTCAAATCACCATAGCCATTAATTTTATCGCTAATTGCTCTATCAAGAGCAGTAATAATATTATTTTTAGTTAATGGTTTAAACTCGAAAACTCTACATCTACTAACGATAGCACGTGTCATATTAATGTAAGGATTCTCGGTAGTGCTACCTATAAAAATAATACTACCTTCTTCTACTGCTTGTAGTACATAATCAGACTGTGCTTTATTCCATCTATGACACTCGTCAAGCAATAAAAATGTACGTGTACCATAAAGTTTAAGATTGTTACGTGCTTCATCAATAATTGCTTTAGCATCAGCAACACCACTAGATACAGCATTAAGTTTTCTAAATTGTCCTTTACAAGTATTGGCTATAATATTGGCAATGGTAGTCTTACCTGTCCCCGGTGGTCCATAAAAAATACAACTACCTATACTACCGCTTGTAATAGCCCTAACAAGAAAACTATTCTTGTATATTAAATGTTCTTGTCCTAAAAATTGGTCTAATGTATTAGGACGCATACGGTCTGCAAGTGGTGCAAACTTTCTGATATTTTCACTAAATAAATCTTCCATAATTAACTCCACTATGAGTGTATCACAACTAATTAATTTTGTCGATTTTTATTAAGTGAGAATTATCTAAAAATATAACACTGGGATTATTGTATACTATACCATTATACAAGACTTTAACCCCATACAATGTATTGTTAATGATAAGTGTATGAGTAAAATTATCACACTTTATACAAAAAGTAAATTGCCCCAAATAAATGCGAGACTTAAAAAATTTAATTTTTTTATCATATATACTAATACCTAATACTTGTGTAAAAAGATAATTAAACACATCAATATATTTATGTCTTTTTAACAAATATTCTATAGTAGATTTATAATTGAAATCATATTTTTTATATATAAATAATCGTGAAATAAAAGGTTGAAAATCAAACGATTTAAGAAATTCATTAATCATATTATCATATAAC
Source organism: Christensenella sp. UBA6345 (assembly GCA_002437945.1). Taxonomy (GTDB): domain Bacteria; phylum Bacillota; class Clostridia; order Christensenellales; family UBA1242; genus UBA6345. The sequence continues at coordinate 68,163 of DJSB01000030.1, forward strand.
TTACGTGATAAAATCTGACTCAAATACGGATTATTAATACGTAATGAAAACAACTTAAAAATACTGTAGTCAAAACAATTGTTGTTAACTTTCAACTCTACACAATTACTGGTATTATTTAATAAATTGTTACCACATATATTTTTTATTGCAATACGATTTTTCACACTATTCTTTACTTTAAACAGATTATAAATATCTGTATTAAATAATATTGAATTATTTTTAATCATAAATTGTTTATAATTAAGTACTTTATTATTATACTTTTCACGTGTATTACGCATAGTACTTAAATTATAATTAATATTGGCTAAATTAAGGCGAAAACTTGAACTATGCATAGTAGATAAATTAATTACATGTGTTACCTTAAAATTAAATAAATTGCTATATGTGTACTTACGTCTATAAAGTCGATTAATACCAGTATAATTGATTACTTTTATTAAGTCAGTTCCTTGCCTATTATTGCCTAAAAATACAAATTGTATATTATGTATATTTAAACAATTACCTTTAATACATATATAACTATTACAACAATTACCACCGTTATTTTGTGGCAAAACTGCAATTACCCCATTAATATTTGACTTAAAAAAGAAACATCGATTACCTACATAGCACCTAATAAAATTACGTAATCGTATACCATCTATTGATATATAAAGATTACTAAAATTAATGTAATCGTTAATCACTTTTTTGTTAACTTTTATTAAACTTTTTAATACTGGACTATATGAAAAATTGTTATCAGAAATACATAACAATATTACTGAAACAATAGTTAAAAATATAAGGACATAATACATATTAAATTATGATACAACACAAAAAAAATAAACGTATAAAAATATACGTTTATTAATTAGATATTAAATAAGCCGAGTTCTGTATTAAGTGGTCATCTATCTAGACATGGTATTGCTAGCATGTTCAAGCGATGTATCAAGAAACGAAGCGAGTAACTTTTAAATGTTTCTCTTATCTTGCAGCAGGTAGTGTTTACAGCAAATGTTAGTTACCTAACAAGTTTGTGGGCTCTTACCCCACCTTTTCACCCTTACTCTTGCGAGCGGTATATTTCTGTTGCACTTTACCTTAGGTCACCCTAGCCAGACGTTATCTGGTACCCTTACTCTGTGCTGCTCGGACTTTCCTCATAAATAAATTTATGCGACCACATAAATATCTAACTTCAAGTATTATACTATAAATTGTATTCTAATGCAATACTTTACTAAAAGTATTTGATTATTATCTTTTATTAATAACGTTTTAACTTAACAAAACAAATTATATATTAATATTGATATCATCAATTAATAATACTCTTTTTTATCTATATTATCTTTCATGGTTTCAAGTGCTTTTTTCTCTAGTCTACTTATATAACTACGACTTATTTTTAACTTACTAGCGACTTCTCTTTGTGTAAGTGCGGGACAACCATTAAGTCCATAACGAAGACATATAATTATATATTCTCTTTTAGTAAGATACTTTTTTAATTTATCATTAAGTTTTTCTGAAATTACTGAATTATGTACACGTTGTTCGACATCATCACTTTCGAACATCACATCAATAATTGCTAGTTCGTTATCTTCGCTATCTGTACCCAGTGCATCTTCAATTGATATAGTATTTTTATGTTTCTTATTAACTCGTAATAACATAAGAATTTCGTTTTCTATACACTTGGCTGCATAAGTAGAAAACTGCGTACCATGGTTAAGTTGAAAAGTTTTTATTGCTTTTATAAGTCCCATACTACCTACACTTATTAAGTCATCGGCTTCGTCTGTACCATTATACTTTTTTACTATATGTGCAACCAATCTTAAATTATGCTCGATAAGGATACGATAGGCTTCCATATCCCCTTCTTTATATCTTTTTAGATATTCATTTTCTTGCTGTGTTGTGAGTGGTTTTTCGAAAGAAGAATTATTTTTGACATACGATGTAAACAACATTATCTTTTGCAAAAATGCCATGTAGCCTTCAATAACCATAATTACTCCTATTTTTAAAGAACTACATTATTTATATGTCGTATTTTGTCAAATTTTGCTTGTACAACAAAAAAAGATATTCAATTTTTATTAACTATCTCTAAAGTATTAATTTTATCGTTAATATTATTTTTTTTTACTTATACCCACCTAGATAAAGTAATAATAGATAATTAACTTGTGATGTCGTTGTGTACAACGGTTTTGCACTAGCAAAACGGGGTTGCGAACGAAAGTGAGCAAGCAACATCACAAGTTATAACGCACACTTTATTAATAAAAAAATAATGTATCCAGAATTGGATACATCATTAATTAATACTTTACAATCTCTATATTTTTGTAAGCATCATTTTTAATTTTAAATGATTTAGGAACATACAATTTCTTTAAATGTTTTTGAAAATCAAAAACTCCGCTAGCAATAGACTTAATATCTTCGTCTACTTTGTATTCATTATCTAATTTATCATTGGGATAAGCAATAATACTCATATTAGACTTATCTATAAGCACATTATCTCGAGTAATAAAGTATGGATTATCGCTATCAACATAGATATATTTAAGGTTGTTAAATTGTCTAAAACTTCCACCTAAAAAGCCTTTAACATCTTTACCAAGCACTAAAATTTTAACATTACAGTCATCGAATACAAAAGAATCAATATAATCACAATTAATAATTAATGCGATAGTAGAAGTATGAAAAGCCAACAATCCATCGCCTACACAAGTAGGACGTGCTTGATTAACATAATCTATATATTCAAGTCCACGTAATTCGTTATTAAAACCTTCTACATAGTAATATTGTTCACCTTGCACAATATCGGGTAAAGACTTCTCATAAGGAATAAGGTTAAGACTAACCTGCTTTGCAAACTTAAATATCTTAAAAAGTCTAGCATCAAGGTTTAAGTCTTCTTTATCAAATCCACTAAAACCACAATCACATTTTTTAGGATAAGTATCAAATGTTTTAAAACATATAGGACAGTATTTATCTTGCATAATTAACTCCTATTAAATCTTTTTACGAAGTATATCTCCCGGTTGTAGTTGCAAGTCAGTAGTTAAGTACAATTTTTGCTGTACTGCTAATGCATCATCAACTTCATTACCCTTTTCATCTGTCATAGGTGTAACTATAATTGTTTTATTGAAAGTATCGGTAGGACTTAAAACTTCTAGAGTGTCTCCTACTTTAAATCTATTACGTTGTTCAATTAAAACTTTACCATTCTCGTTGTGTCCAATAACTGCAGCCATAAACTCATGAGTTTGAACTGGAGAAGAAGATTCAAGACATTCCTTATCGTCACTACCATAATAGAAACCAGTAGTATATTTACGATGGCTTGCCTTGTTAAGTTCGGCTAATAGTTCTTCAGTAGAAGCATTAGTACCTAAAGCATCAATAGCACGTCTATAGGCATTAACAACAGTTGCTACATAATATACACTCTTCATACGTCCTTCTATCTTTAGGCTAGTAACTCCTGCATCTTCCAAGTCTTTAATATGTTGTAACATATTAAGGTCTTTACTATTAAGAATATATGTACCACGTTTATCTTCATAAATAGGATATTCTTCGTTATCTCTGCTTTTTTCATGGATTGTATATTCCCAACGGCATGATTGTACACAAGCCCCTTTATTAGCATCTCTACCACACATATAATTGCTTAATAAACATCTGCCCGAATAACTAATACACATTGCACCATGAATAAATGCTTCAATTTCGACATCTTTAGGTATGTAATCTCTAATTTCTTTTATTTCTTTTATACTTAATTCTCTAGCAAGTACAAGACGCTTTGCTCCCATATCGCAGAAGAATTTTGCTGAATATTTATTGGTAATATTGGCTTGAGTACTTACATGTACATCAAGATTAGGACAAGTATCCCTAATAAGTTTGATAACTCCAATATCTGCTACAATAACACCATCAACTTTGATACTATCTAAAAATTTAATATAGTCTACCATACCATCAAAGTCTTCATTATGTGCAATAATATTAACTGTAATATATGCTTTTTTACCCATCTTATGAGCAAACTCTACACTTTCTCTTAAGTCGTCATCTGTAAAGTTACCTGCATAGGCTCTTAAGCCATATTTTGTACCTGCAAAATAGCAAGCGTCTGCACCAAAATAAAATGCAGTTTTTAATTTTTCCATTGTCCCAGCGGGTGCTAATAATTCTAACATATTAATATTTCCTTTTTTATTTATTTTTTAATCTAGATATTGTTACCCCGTCACCAACATCAAGTTCGATGGTTTCAAAATCGGGGTCATTTTTAATTTGAGCCAAATACTTACGTAAGTTAACCACTATTGTACGTTTCCTATGTGGTATCGTCCCTTCCATAAATACCATACCTTTAAAATGAACATTGTCAGCAAACAATATTCCGCCATCATTAAGCATAGATTTTAATATCGGCAAATATTTAATATACTGACCTTTTGGCCCATCTAAAAATATAAAATCGAATTTACGATGATTATCGTTAAGATTAACAATAGCATTGTAAGCATCATCGAATATCATTTCTACTCGATTAGTTAAGGTGGCGCTAGCAAAATGTTTTTTAGCAAGAAGATAGTTACTTTCAAAATTCTCGATAGTAGTGAGTATGCAATTAGTCGCATTAAGTAACAAAGTACCCGAGTAGCCAATAGCCGTACCTATCTCTAATACTGTACTTGGTTTTTGATTGTACACTGTCGAAAACAACAACTTTGCTGTGTCATCTAAAAGTACAGGTATATGATTGGCTCTAGCATAAGTAAGTATCTCTTTCATTTCGCTATCAAGAGTATGATTATACTTTTGCATACTCTCATTATTAACTTCAATAATTTTTTCTAATTGATCCATAGTAATCATATTATAACAAAAAAAAATAAAAAAGTGTAAGAATTAACCTACACTTTTTATAATTAATTTATTTTGTTTCTAGTATTACAGGAATAACTAATGGACGGCATTTAATCTCTCTAGCAAAGAACATAGTTAAATTCTTTCTAATATTAGATTTAATCAAACTCCAATCTTGAGATTTGAAATCTGCTTGGCTAATAGTATTAATAACAATATTTTTTGCTTCTTCAATAACGTCAAGTTCGTCACTATTCTTATAGATAAAGCCCCTAGAAATAATGTCTGGCTTACTTGTTAATGCACCTGTCATCATACTTATAGATATAACGACAACACATACGCCTTCTTCACTTAATTGCATTCTATCACGCAAAATAGTGCTACCAACTTCACTAACTCCAACACCATCAATAAGTAGACTACCACATGGTACTACACCTGTCTTTGACAATGTGTTTTTAGTAATAGTTATCTGGTCTCCAAGGTCTGGAATAAGTATGTTCTGTTTTGGCATACCCATGGCTTCTGCAATATTAGCATGTGCTCTTAAATGTCTAAATTCGCCGTGAACTGGCATAAAGAATTTAGGTTTTAATAATGCGTGAATTGTCTTTAATTCTTCTTGGTTAGCGTGTCCTGATGTATGAACTTCAGCAAGTGATTCATATATTACTTCAGCACCTTTTTTATATAGTAAGTTAATAACATTATTAATAGCCTTTTCATTACCTGGTATTGCTGATGATGACAAAATAATTAAATCATTTTCGCCAATTTCGATTTTGTTGAAATCGCCTTCAGCCATACGAGTTAAGGCACTACGTGCTTCGCCTTGAGTACCAGTAGATAATATACATATTTCATTGTCTGGATACTTATCTACTCTAGTAATATCAATGGTGTTCTCTTTATTGAACTTTAAATCACCCAATTTACTAGCGGTTTCGCAAACGTTAATCATACTTCTACCGCTAAAAGCAACTTTTCTGCCATATTTTTCTGCAATATTTAATAGTTGTTGTACACGATAAATATTACTTGCGAAAGTGGCTACAATAATACGTTTTTGTTTGTTTTGTGAGAAAATAGTATCTAGAGTTTTGCCTACTTTGGCTTCACTTATACTAAATCCAGGACGTTCGGCATTGGTAGAATCTGCTGTTAATAGCAAGACACCTTTCTTACCAAGTTCGCTTAATCTAGCCAAATCCATAACTTCATTGTCGATAGGAGTATAGTCTAGTTTAAAGTCTCCTGTATGGAAATATGTGCCTGCAGGAGTTGTTATAGCAAAACCAACTGCACCACCGATAGAGTGAGTTACTTTAATAATTTCTATAGTAAATACACCCAATTTAATAACTTGTTTAGGTTTAACAGAAATTAATTTTGCTTTAATCTTCTTATGTTCTTTCAATTTGTTTTCAATTAATGCATTAGTAAGTCTTGTAGCATATATAGGAACATTAACATTCTGTAATAGATATGGTATTGCACCTATATGGTCTTCGTGTCCGTGAGTAACAATTATACCCTTAATACGGTCTTTATTTTGTACTAGGTAATTGGCATCAGGTATTATTAAATCAATACCTGGCATATCTTCTGATGGGAATGTAAGTCCGGCATCAATAACTATCATATCATTGCCGTATTCTACCGCCATCATATTCTTACCAATTTCTCCTACGCCACCTAAAAATGATATTTTTAGTGCTGGAGCAACTTTTGAACCACTATAACGTGGTGTACGTCTTTGAAATTTCTTTTCTTTTGTTTCTTTTACAGTTTCTTTTGTAAGTTCTTCTTTATTGGTGTTTTCAGAAATATCTTTTTTCTCTACTCTATTTCTATTAACTCTTTGTGTACGTGGTGCACGTTGATTACGAGTTCTTGGTCTAGGTCTAGAGTTTTGATTAACTGCACCATCTTGAACTTCAACATTGTTTTCTAATTCCGAGTTCATCTTATCTCCTTTTTTATATTAAATTTTACTTATTACATTACAAAATAGATTATTATTTTTTCAACCCAAAAAAACGAGTAAATAAATTTACACACAAAAAAACTTTTGGATTAAAAACCAAATAACCAAAATTTTATCCTAATGAATATTCAAAACACGATATATACGTGTTAAGTAACAAAAAACAAAGTTATAGTATTGTAAACTAAATTTAACAATTTGTAAATAGAAATTATGCTGATTTAAGAGAAGTTTTGTCCAAAAACAACATTTACATTTACAATTGTCTTACAAAAATAAACATAGATAATACAATTAAGTATTATTTACTTAATAAATACAATTATATAATATATTTCAATGCCCTAATTGCGTCAGTTTCTTCAAGACGTTTAGGTGTAACAACAGTGTCGCTATCAACGTAGAATCTCATACCTTGGCTAGAATAGAACATAGTCATATTAAACACTAGTATAGTGAATAAAGTTAAAGGAATAGTAATTATAAAACTAGCACCAAAAGTACATAAAGCACATACAAAATTAACTACAAGTAATGTCAATAAAATTAATATTACTGTAGAGAATGTACGATAAAATCTTCTAAATACGGCTTTTATGCCTAATTTTAGTCCTTTCCATACACCACAATCAAAAGTAATAATTGCTGGTATCCAACCGCTAAATAGCACTATCTTAAATGCAAACAATAGCATTAGCACAATTATAAGTGTAATAGGTGCAATTAATAATAATCCTTCGGTAGTAATCACCCACCTAGCAAGATAGAAAAACAATGCGAACAACAACACATCAAGTGGTAATTGCACTAGTAAAGATGCTAATTGATATTTAAGATTGATACGAATAGAAGAAAATAAACTTGTAGTAAATCCAATCTTAATATTACTACTTAAAGAATTATACAATGCATTGGTTGTAGCAAATTTATATATACCACTTAAAAAGGCTCTTACTACTATAACTATAAACAAAAATAATACAATGTATACCCAAAGTTTATTAATATTGGCTGCAATTAAAGTACAAAAATCTTCTATAAGTCCTACAATATTAACTAAAAGCCCATATACATTAAAATCACTACCAAACTTCTTAAATATTCCAATTGTTGTTACCAACATACCTTCTGACTCTAAAAGTTTAATTATAGGCAAACTGCATGCATATGCCAATCCCACTACAAAAATAGAAGAAAGAACAATGTATGCAAGTATCTTCCATACAAGATTAAAGTTGGATATTACGAGTTTAAATGTGTTTTTGTACATCATAAATAATAAAACCTTTTAATAATAGTAACGTCTAATATTGTCGTACCTATTAATTCTAGAAAAATCAAAATATGTCGTATATGCCATAACAGGATAATACATAAATGCAATAGCAACACCTAAAATATTGCTAATTAATTGGAAATGAAATAAATGTCCACAAACAACTAGTGGTGTGATAAATACAAATGGTAATACAACTAGAAATACCACTTGCCATACCCTATTATTAATAATATCACTTGCATCACTGTAACTAGTAACTACAGAATATCCGCAAATATTGGTATCAACCATAGCAAGTAAAGTTAATCCAAACAAATATGCCATAAATACTAATGCTACCACACATAATACTGTCATAACTACAAACATAGCAACAGTTGGTGTACTACCCAACCTACCACAGATAATGTGCACCACAAAATATAGTAAGCCAAGTAATAATTTAAACAAACTATATGCAATTAAAAAGATAAACACATAAGTACATACACTTAAAAAGTTGTTATTGATAAAGTTTAATGTATTAGATGGGTTAAGGTGTCCACTCTTAAAATGATTTTCGATATTGCCTACAAGTGCTGAAAAAATTAACACAAAAATTATTGTAGCAAAAAACCAATTAAGAATATCAATCCAATTGGACGTAAATAATGCACTTAATATATTGGCAAAATTGTTTACAACCAAATTTTTGTAATCAACCATAAAATTAAGCACAGAAAAAGGTTGCAATAGCCCACCGATATAGAAAGATGGTAATAATACAAATCCAACTACAAATATTAAATTTTTACCTATATATCTGATTGTTTCGTTTAAATTTTTCATACTATTTACTTATAATTATCAACTATTAACATAGTTTCTACTCATAGTATATATTAAATTTATTAATTAAACAACTTTTTTACGTTTTTATAAACTTAAAATGCAGAAATTAAAGCAATATAATACTCTACAAAGGTAAAATTTAATTATTAATGTTAAAAATTAACAAAAAAAGATATATCAAGTACAGAAAATTACTCACACTTGATATATCTATAATAGTGCTTAATTACACTAAAATTGAAATATTATTATTTTTTATTACTGGACTGGTCGACTTGGTCAACTTCTTGATTATTGTCATTAGATTGGTCACAATCATTATTATGTGGATTTTCACTTATTTCTTTAGCAGTATTATCGTTTTTAGTAGCATTTTCCATATTATCGTCTTGAGATAATCCTGTTAAATCAATTTTATAATCTCCTGGGACAAGAATGCCAACTACTACTAAAAATCCACATACCGAAGTAATCAACTGATTAACCAATTCGGAGTCAATCTTGAATCCGCAAAAATTACCTATGGCCTGTATAATCAATACAACTGCACCACCAAGACTAATCCAAAACCCCGTCGTTTTTCTTTTCATCTGCATTTACCTTCTTTTTTGGTTTTACTTTTAATTGGTCATTAATTAATGATGTAAAAGTATTTTCGAGTTTACCTATATTTTCTTTTACATCATCAATGCTTTCATTAAGATTAGTAACATTCTCATCTATACGATTAACTTTATTAAGAGTTTTGTTAAGTTCAAAAATAGTTTGTTGATACTTTTGTTCACGACTTTTAGAATCTTTTAACTGATAAATTAACAATGCTAAAAATAGCACTGCCCATAGTCCATTATTTAATGCCAGATTAAATATTTCTTGCCACATTATCTATACTCTTCATAAATTTTTGAATAATAATCGCCCATTTTCTTTTTAAAATCTGGGTCAGATAGCACATATTCTAGTTCTTCATCATTTAATGAATCCAAGTATTCTTTGACAGTGCTATATATTTCTTCATTTCTGGCTTTATCAATTATTTTTGAACCATATTTACCATATAAATCTACGTTCTTGATTGCTTCTTCCCAATTGTCTTTATCTATACTATTTTTTAGTTCGTCTACCTTTTTATTAAATTCGGCTTCCTTAACTGCAATTTCATTGTTATACTTTATAACTTCATTTTCTTTTTTAGTTAATTCTTCTTGCAAAGAATTAATTTTTTCTTGAAGTTTAACCGCATAACTTATATTAAAACTATTAAGAGCATTGTCCTTTTGTGAAGATAATGCATTGAGTTCAAAATTAATAGCATTGATTTGACTAGACAACTCATCATCAAGTTTTTTATAGTCATCAATTTTACTTTTTTCAAAAGCGTCTAATTGATTAATAACTATACTACTTCTACTTAAACCACGTTTAAGTGCTTGTGCTTCTACATTCTTGCTAGCATCGGTATAATAATCGTTAAGTTTTTGTTTTGTACTATCGTTATTTTCAATTAACTGACTTTTATTAGAATACAAATTATCTTCCTTTTTCTTGTACTCATCATCTATATTTTTTATGCTACTATTTTTATAATCTTTTAGTAGTTCTTCACTAGTTTGTTTTATTTCTTCATCGGTAGGTTTTTTATAACTAATACGTTCAAGTTCTATCTTGTCAGGCACACTTTCTTGATCAGAACTTCTATATTTTTTTGATATACTATCAATCTTATTGTTAATCTCATCAACTTTAGATTGATTCTTTTTTGCTTTTGCTATAAGTTGGACATCTTTAGTAACATTATCAGGTACTCTATAACTACTCATTAGTAATCCCCCTTCTATAAATTTCTTATAATTAAATTGTTTGATTTTTGATAAAATGTCTTTGTTTATATACATAATTTTTAAGTTTCCAAATTGTGTTTAATTATTGATCCATCATAATTTAATACTACATTACTATCATCTATTACAGCCGAATTGACCACATTGTTTAACTTGAATATCTCATTAATATTAATTAATTTTTTAGTATAATCCACACCACAATCTATAATTTTTAAACATTGATTTTTAATACCAATCATATAGTTATTGGAAGTAACTTTTCTTGCATCGTTAACTTTACCAACACCTATTTCTATAACATCTAAAAGTCTAGTAAATAAGCCATTATTAGGCACTTTGAATAGTACTATGTAATTGTGATTATTTACATCTGTACATACGAAATAAATATTATTATCTACATCATTAATTACTGTATTAATACTGACGATATTGTTGACATAACCTATCAATATGTCATGATAACTATTAATAATAACGCCATTATCATTATACGTATCTACATTGAGACAGCCATTAATTATATATGCTACAGCAAAACTTGATTCATCAATAGAGTAATTAAAAATCACTCCCCTATTAATGTTTAAATCAAGTGTTTTATTTATAGCACCTGACACAATAATATTGTCATTGTTTTTATATAGAACAATCAAACCATTAATATAGTTAAGACTTAAAAATGTACCATTGTAAGTAGTCTTTATATCGCTATTATAATTGGACAATGTAGTATCTACAGTATTGCCATAATATACAAAAAATTGATTTTTTAATTGTTTAACTATTGCTAAAGAATCAGGCAAAGATACTAATTTAATATTACTTAAATCATCACAAATACACTCACCTAATACCTTTAAATTTACTTCAATATTTTCACTTATATCAAATAGAAATTTTAATAGAGTTTTACCTTGAATTGATAATGAAAATATAGTGTCAGTAACATTAATTTTTGCCATCTGTAGTACATCAGAATTGTACACTTTAAAACTAGTTTTTTTATCGCATTTAATTTCAAAATACACTTCTTTATTGGCTTCAACATTAATTTCAAAATAATTATTAGTTGTAGTTAAATTATAAGTATACATCTTTTTATTAAAGGAATATTTAACCTTACTATTGTCTAACTCTAAAGTAGATAATCGGTTGTATGCTACCTTACCATAGTTAATCATACTAACCCCATAATAATAGTAGGATTGGATATTTCTACTATATCTTCACTACTTTCAAAATCAACCGCAATTAGTTTTCCTTTAATAATTGTTTTTAGTGTTGCAATACCATTTTTCGGAGTAAGTTTAAATGTTTTTGAGTTAGATTCAGTCCTAATAGTTATAGATAATGGGGATTTTGATTTAAGGTAAATTTCTTTAATAATTTTATATTTTTCAGGATAGCCAAAATCGCTTAATGGCGACTGCCAGCACTTTGGCAATGCAGTATCATATACTTTACCAAAATTACCCAATTCACCTATCTTATAATTAGTACCATCATTGTACACAACTATAACCTTATTAACTTTATCATCAAGTACCGCATTAAGATTTCTAATATCGACACCACGCATAATATTTAAGTTTTTTGTTTCCAAATCAAGTTCAAGTAATGCATTGTTAACAAATCCATTGTTATTTTCGCACAATACTTTTTTATCGTCATGAAAATTAAGATTGCATGCAAGATAATACTTGCCATTACAATAACAACTTTGACAATTAATATTCTGGGTATTGTCCAATAGATTATCTATATTTAAATTAATTTTAGTAGTGTTATATCCATCAAAAGCATATATACCATTAGCAGTTAGCATAAGTATTTTGTCTCCACATACACATACGCTATTACCATAAATTTTTCCACTAGACACAAATAATTGAGCGACATTAAACTCGGATTGTTGAGCATATGCAGTTATGCGTGAAATACCATATTCTCTAAAAACATAAACATAATCATTAAAACTTACTACTTTATTAACTACTCCCCTGTCATCGTTAAATTTAATAAATCCTGCTTCTTCAATACTTACATTCCAGTTGGTAGGATCTAAATCATCTGAAAACCAGATTTCATTTCTATCACTATCTACTGTAGCAAATAATCGTTCGTAATGCAGACACATACTTTTAATCTTGGGTGCATTACCTACTTTTGTGGCAGTGTTTTTGGTCTGATCCCAAAAATACATACCTTGTGTAGAACATATAAGTATTGAATCTACGCCATTGAGATTATAGTTAACAATATTGGGTATATCGGTAAGATTAATACCATTAATCTGTTTAATATAATCAGATGTATGACAAATATCATAATAATAGAAATTGCCGTTAGTCGTCTGAAAAATCAACAAGTTATAATAATAAAAATTATTATGATTATCGCTACGACTTTGATTCTCTTTTCTATATAGCCAAGTAGCCTTTATCTCATAACCTGTAAAATTGGCTATACGTGTAGATTTATCTACCATAAGTACATTGGTAGGAAAATAAATTGAATTAATACCCAATCCTGTAGTTAATGCTCCACGTGAAAAACTAAAATTATATGTATTAATTGAATGATTGATTGGTAAGATAAATTGGTCATAATCAACATTAATTCCGTTGAAGAAATTGGCATAGTTTACTTTTTTATAAGATATGTTTTTACCTTGAAGTAATTGACGATTAACCACTATATCCACAACCTTGATTTAATTATTACATCTTTTTTAGGTCGCACTATGCCATTTAGTGAAGTCTTAAAACGATTATCCCAGATAGTAGCATCATCGTATATACCGTTAATATAATAATACTCTGCCACTACTCCATAGGATATAACTCTAGGATTGATTTTGTAATTGTATAATTCGATATTGCTTGATACCATTGTTGCCGGACTAGGTGTAAATGCAAATTCTACTTCAATTTCGCCTACTGGCACTTCTAAATATGTAGAGTGACAAACATACTGAACATCAACACCACCACATTTAACTTTAATAATATCAACAATAGGATAAGAACTAATGCTAAAATAATTAATTTTTCCATTTGTAGATGAAACTTTCTTTTTATCTTTAAAGGTGTAATACTCGGTAGCAATTTGATTGACAACCAAGTTGCAACATTTTATTAAAAAATCAATAATATTTTTTTGTTCGTCAGTGGCTGTTTTTGATCCGTCAAACAATGTTGTCTCTAATAAATCTGGCATATTTAGGTATGTAGCCACATCGGTTAATATTTCTTTTACTTTCATTTGACCCCCTTTTAATACCAAGTAGATAGATAGGCTTTACCATCAAATTCTCCCTTACTACTTGCATATTTATATATTTCATTTAATTGATAAGTGGTCCTGTCTTTAATAGCATTTTGTTTATGCTGGTTTATACGTTGATTATTAATTTCTATCTCATTAAGACATTCTTCAACATTTTCCGACTTTCTTACATATTCAATTGCTCTACAATCTAGACAATCAAATGGTAATACTAGACATAATGTATTAGAATACTTTGAATTATGTATCTCGTACCTACATAATCTCGTATCATAAACAATGTAATAATTAACATCTAAATTTTTTATTCTTTTTGATATATCAAAGACATCATGTGTAATAATTACTTTCATATTACTCCTATGTATTAAAAAAGTATAAGGTGTGTGCAATCACACACCTTAATACTTAAATAACATCATAATTAAATTATTGTTTACTTACTACGCTTCAGTAATACCAGACAATTTGGCTTGACCATTAGGTTTATCGCAGATAAGATCTGCATACTTAACTAAAGTAGCAGTATATGTTGGTTTACCAGCATTTTGTCTTAAAATACGACTATCATCACCTTCCAACCATTGCCAATCGCACAATTGATGTAAAGTAAATTCTTTAGTGTTAAGTAAATACATTACACCTGATTCAATAAATCTATCAGATACTAGTGGTATACCACTATAAGATAATGCTTTATAACCACCGTTAAGTTCCATAACATCTACATTACGTTTATAAGTGTTAAGATGATTTTGATATGCACGTTTAACTCCACTAGAACAAGTAATAAAATCTACTACTGAACCAGTAACTTCTTCTAGGTTATCAATTGCTTTTTGAATTGCTGTTTCGGAAATAGTACCTACAGATGATGCTGTATATGGATTCATCCATGTATATGTACTCTTATTAACACCATAAAGTGATGTAGCACTTGAATCAAATATTTTACCAAGACCAGTAATTTCTAGATTGTATGATCCTTGAACTACAATCTTATCTGTAGTTTTATCAAGTGCTGTAGTAAATGATTTATCAAAATAAATGTTTTTGTTGGCTCTATCAATTTTTGTAATTTTTACTGTTTTACCATTAGCAAGATATTCTTCATCATCAGTATTATATATAGATACAATCATACCTTCCATAAAATTACGTGTATCGTCTACAGTAATATAATTTTTAGTAGCGGTATGAGTATAACTATTTGTTAATATTCCAGAGCCATCACCATATAACATACGGCTTAAATTGAAGTTACTTGCTTTAATTAAACCTTCCATTTCGGCATTAAGTAAATTAACAAATGCTCCAGCATTATTCTCGCTAGAACGAATTGCTTTATCAGAAATTTCAATAGTTCCATATAAGTTCTTTAAAGTGCTTACGAATTGAACGTAGTTGTTGCCGTTGGCTACAGGAAGTGAACCATCTTCTGTACCAGCACCAATACCACCATTAATACCAAATGGTGCAAGTTTTCTAATTTCTTTTCCCCATACATCGGCAGTGCTTTGTTTAATTTTTGAAAGTAATGGATTGCTGTTTATGTTAAGTTGGTCAGAAACCACACCTAAATAAACTGTTTTTAATGCATTCTCTGCAGTGTTAAGTGTTACCATAATTATTTCTCCTATTTACTAAATAATTTTTCTGCCAACAACTTCGCTTCGTTTAAGTCAGCCGGCCTATTAAAAGGCGTAAGGCCTACGCTTCCTGTTCGAGTACTATTAATAAGTTGTGGCGACTTGTTTTGTTTTATTTTTTCTAAATATTCATTAATGATTTGTTCTTTAATACTTTCGTTATTAAGAACATAATTTTTTATAAATTCTGGATCTTTAACTAGTTCGGATTCAGATCTATATTTGTTAGCCTTGACTCTGTCAAAAGCCAATTGAAGGGAGTTGGGCATACTTGCCATAACTTTATCCTTAACCAGTTCTGCCATTATCTCGCTAGCATAATTTTGAGCAGTAGAATTATTGGCTAAAAATTCTTTAACACAATCTCCCCACTCTTCTTTTTCATAAAAGGGTTGTAGTTCTTTTTCATTAGAATTACAATTATCCTTTTCTAGTTCACTAAGCCTTTGACATTTTCTAGTGAACTCGGACTGCAAGTTAACATATGCTTCTTGTAATGCTTGCACGTCCTTAAATTTATCTAAAGAGCCTAAAGCGGAATCTACAGCACAATCACCCAACTTTTCATACGAAACATTGCTTGATTCTTCACTTATTGGTTGTTCTTTACTCATGTTGATTCTCCTTTTCATTAATTATTTGGTTAAATTGTTTATGTTGTCTTATATGTTCAAGCATCAATTTTTCTAATTTTGGATTACGTTTCTGTGCTTTTTCAAATTCATCTGACAACATAAAACAAGTATGTTCGTTGATATGTAAATCATGATTATCAATTTCTCTAGGCATATCAATACGACCTTCATCTAATAACATTAAATGTTCCTTACCGGCACGTTTTATTTGTAACGTTTTTACATCTTGAGAGTTCTCCCAAATACCAAAACCGAGTTGCTCTAAAAGTTTATATCTAACCGAATTATTAAGTTTACCATTCTCATCATGAAGCAATCCAGAATTAAATATTTCAAAAATCATATTACGTTTTTGTGCCAAACTTTCATTAAGTTCGTTCTCTGTTTCAAAAACAACATCATCACTATTAATATCAGATTTATTCCAATAAAACATTTCTATACTGCCGTTACCATTAATAAGTTTTGAACTAGTTTTTCCATCAATAAATTGTTTATATAATCGTAATATTTGTTTACTAATTTCTTTAACTGCTTGTCTAATTTCTTCTGCACTATTAATTAATCTTGCTTCATCTTGTTCGATTAATAATTCAAGTGCAACACCACTAATATTGTTGGTCAAACTAGAACTACGAAGTAAATCACTTACTCCACTGACAGTTAAAAACTCATTAAGTAATCTATCTTCTTCATAGTTAAAATCTGCAGGAACATTACCCGAACTTAATAGTCTAGGTACTTGCGAACCTTGTCTATATATAAGTACTTTACCCGGTGCCATACCTTCTTCTTCAAGATTGTCAGTATCAATAGACCCATCTTCAACCGCCATAACACCCATACTAATACGATTAAGAAATTCATGTTTTCTATTCTTAATTGCGTTATAACTACGTTGGATAGGAATACATCTATCAACTACACTTCCACCCCATAAACAATTGGGATTCTTGATAGAACATTGAGAAATAAAAGGATAACCACGTTTATTTTCAGATTTATTAATATATGGTAATTCGCCAATATATACTATTTTTTTGTCAGCAAGTATAATCAATCTGCCATTAGGATACTTGGTAGTAGGCATTTCATATTTTTCTAAAACAAGCGCTGAATTATGTTTAACTGATTTACCAGCCTTATTAACTCTACCATAATAGCCTAGTCCACCAGCAAGATTAACACTATCAAGTGTAAACACATCTAGATCTTTACCTTCAACATCAACACCCCACATATCTTTTATAGTATCGACATTATATACTCTAGCCTGAATAACACTTTTACAGTCATCTAAACTTAAATAGGTATTACTATCAGGAAATATTTCAAAAGGACTTACTACATCTATTTGTACATCGCCTTCACATATTTTTATTCCATCATCAAAGCCTATAGTATTACCCTTATTATTATTCCAAGTTACTTTGTAGAATACTGTACCACATAATTCACTCCATACTGTTGCTTCGCTAATTAATCTACTTAAATTAAGTTTATAACTAGTAGCCTTAAGTATATTTTTACTTACTTTGGCACAATTAACATCTTGGTCACTATCAGTAAATGGGACAACAGTCATACTAGGTCTTACCTTTGCAAGTTTTGACAATCTTTGTTCAAGAATTGGTGCAATATGATTGTATACTTCCCTTTCCTGCCAAAAGAATTGTTTTTCAAAATCAACTACTTCATTGTTATTGTTAATGGCACAATATTGATTGCCGATAAAGAAATTAATATTAAGTTGCCAATTTGCTTCATAACGTTTACGTTCCTGCTGACGATTTTTAAAATCCTTTATAATCTCATTAGCAAGATCATCTAATTCCTTATTTATGTTGTCCATTAATATCTCCTTTCTGGTAAATACTTTTTATACTTTTAGGTGTAAGAACCTTACTAAATTCTTTGTGTAAATCTTTTAAACATTGTTCACAGATATTGAAATTGTATCTACTGTTATCACTATTAACTACACAATAATCAGCCACATTTCTACAACCTGCCATATCACATTTAATCTTTACATTAGCCTTTGTTATCTGCATCTTCCAACTCCTTTAATAATTTAATTATTTTTTCTTTTTCACTTAACAATTCTTCATCTGTTAAGGACTTTAAATCAGTTTGCTTTTCATTAAGCAAAATATTAATTGCTGTTAAGTCTGGTGGGTAATACTTTGTTGACACTTTTTTCTTTACCAATTTTTCAGTACCATCTTCCATACCATATTCCATTGTACTTTCCTTAACCGTATATCCAGTAGCCTTTTTTATTAGTGCATCTTTAAGTTTCTCATCAAGTTGCATATCTACTAACCTTAATCTTTTTTATTAATCTATCTTTATCTTTTTGCACTAATGTTTTTTCTAATTTCCTTAATGGCACATCAGGTCTATTTTGGATATAGTATCGAAGTTCGTCCAAAGAGTGATCATCTTTCTTATAAGGCACATCGTTATCTGACCAAAAGTAACTTTTTATTTCTCTTATCATATTGGGACAAGTCTTAAATATGAATAATTTTGGTACACCATCAGCATTCCTAAAATAACTTTTAACTCTCTGGATTCCAGAAAA
This sequence comes from Christensenella sp. UBA6345, assembly GCA_002437945.1. Taxonomy (GTDB): domain Bacteria; phylum Bacillota; class Clostridia; order Christensenellales; family UBA1242; genus UBA6345. The sequence goes on from DJSB01000030.1 coordinate 87,195, forward strand.
TAAGTCTTTATTAACTTTAGTATTAACGACAATGCCCAACTCATAGAATAATTCTGCCACACTTTTTGTACCATTTAATGTTCGTTGATTAGCAGCACTATCAATTAATGCAGCATATTTACCATTATTAAGTTGTTTCCAGTTAAGTTGCTTACATTTTTCTATAATCTTTTTACTATGATATTGAATATCTCTTTTTGCTTCATAATGCTCGGCGATAACATACACATTACCATCATAATCACATGCATACCAGTGACAACTTAATGGATTGTTAAGCCCTGGGTCGATACTTAAAGTATCTTGCCATTCGATAGGTATCTCAAAAGGATCAATCACATGAATATTCTCATCAAACTCGTTATAAACCATACCGCCGTAAGAATTAAATTTGCCATATTTCCTAGCGTTAAGTTCGTCCTTATTAAGAGTATTACTTAATGATTCAATTTCTTTTTTATTAAGATATGGATTATCTTCCCATGACATAAATTCGTACCACACATCTTTATCGTTATGTACATTTTGATAAATTTCGTTGTACACCCATGTCAAACCTTTTAATGGTGTCATTGTGCCAAAGATTTCTCCACATCTATCAATTACTCTCATTTTACATTCAAGATATATATCATATGGTGGTTCTTCATCAAACCATACAAAATCCAAACTTGTTCCTTGAAACTTTTCACGTCCCTGATCACAACTCTTAAACCCTATTTTACTAGTTCCACCCAAAGCATTTTTAACTATTATAGTATCTATAATTCCTAGATATGGTGCTTCCTTTTTACCTTGTGACATAACTATATCCACAATCAAATCTGGATTAAGGTAATACAATATTTTACTTTGTGCTACATCACGTTGAACTTGACTTGACAAACTCACAACCCAACAACTTATGTTATTTTTATTAGTTTTGTAAGGATGTGTACCAGTAGCAAGCCATACTGTTTCTACAGCACCGCATTCTGTTTTGCCACTTCTATTACCACCAAACACCCATCTATTTTTGTACTGGGACTTATGAAATTCCAATTGTTTCTTATGCACAATTTTGCCAGTATTATAATACTTAAGCCTGTTATTATTGTGTCTTCGCAATAGTTCTTTAGAGATATTATCGAGTTTCTTTAATAAGTCCAATTTTAATTGTTTATTTTTCATATTCCCCCTTTTTATACTATTTTTGTAATCAATATTTTTTATTTAAAATGTAGAAAATGGTTTATACTATTAATATGAAAATTAAAAAGTTAACAATAATTAATAGTTTAATAATGATAGTTGCTAGCATACTAGCATTAACTAATTGTGTTAATACACAACCTGTAATAGCCAAACCACCTATGTATGCGCAAATAAAAAACTCAAACACTTATCTATACAAAAGTGTCGAGTCAAAAGATAATAAATGGTGTATTATAGAAAAAAGTTATTTTGTAAAAATAATAAGTAATTATAATACCGAGTACTACAAAGTCGAGTATAACGGGATTAATGGATTCGTATTAAAAAGTCAAATACAATTGATTAATGAGACACCTAAAAATGCCTACCCTAATATTAATTTTAATATTAATAATAGTTGTTATTTAAGAAGTTCTCCAAAAATTAAAGATATGACAGACAACACTATATGTATAATTCCAGCCAACACAAAGAAATTAACTTATATAGGTAAGATCATTGGCGAAGAAGCAGTAGACTTGAAAGGTAGCATATGGTACTTAACAAAATATGAAGATAATATAGGCTATGTATACTCTGGATACACCACTTCAATGGGCATCATATCTGAAAATCAAGAGCAAGTTACCGAGTATACTAGTAATAATTATGACAAAATTAATCCTTTAGCCAATATAGATTGTATAGTAATTATTGTTTTAACCTTAATACCTACTTTATTAATATTAATAATGTTGTACAAGCCTAAAAAAGTAAAGAAGTTAAAAGTTGTACGTACACCACCTAGTGTAACTGATATGTATGATGAAAACCTATAAGCAATAACGATATTAAAATGAATAACTACGATTAATACTATAATTAAAATCATCAAGTACAGACTTAAGAAGTCGGTACTGATCTTTTGATTTCTTTAATGATTCAAGTTTAGATGCAGTACTATTAACTACTTGAAAATATGTGTTCATTATCCATTTTTCGTTATGCAAATATTCATTAAGTCTACTAGCATCAAAGCCTAAATCGGCTAAAATACACGAAAATCTTGCTAATGCAAGTTCCTTACGTCTGAAAAATGAACGTTCGTTGATTCCAAGCAAAAACTCAATCTTTTTATAATTGACTCCATCAATATAAAATAATGTTAATACTTTTAAATCTTTATCACTTAATTTGTTAAGTGCTTTTTCTACTATCACTTTTAAATTAATGATTTTTATTTTTCTTTCAGTAAGTTCAAGTATTTTGTTTGAATCAATTATTGTTGAATTATATATGCTGTGACGGAATGCCGAACTAATACCTATCTGTTTGATTAGATTATCTATCGAATTGGCCATTACCCCAAAATGCCTGTATAATGATATTAGTGTTTTACCCCACAATTCATTATCAATTATTCTTTTCATTGTTTCCCCCTTTTTGACTTAACTGCCCTTATTGTATATTAGCAAAATTGGCAAAGTCAAAATTATATGTCATATTTTTGTAAAATAGTTTTATTTTTGTACAATTTAATATATTTGTGTCGAATTTTGTTATTTTATCGAACATCTGTTCTATAATAACACCCTTAATATGACAACAGTCTGTCAAGAATACTAAAAATATTTAAAATAATTAATAATTGATGATTTGATTTATTTTATTAGTAAAAAAACATCTTATTAAAAAAACATAAGATATTTTTGCCAAAATTCTATAATTGTATTAGTTACCTACCGTATACAATAAATATAATATTTAAGATAATCAATATAAAAAATAATTGGTATTTTGGTATGATATTTGATATACTATAAAGTAGATTATTATAGGTGAAAAACATATGAAAAAACTTTTACTTTCCGCTATGCTATTATTGTCTGCAACATTAATCAATACTCCAATAAAAAAAGTATTGGCAGACGATACTACTATCAATACAGAAGTTATTAATGTAGTAGAAAATCAACATCAGATCAATATGGGAGAATTTACTAAATTCGCTGTTACCGATAACATGGCATATTATCTTGATGATTCACTACATATGGTAGATTTTAACAATAATTTTTATCAATCTCTTACCTACTCTAATGTTACTAATATTAAACAAACTGATAATTATGTTGTGATTAAATCTAACAATTACTTAAAAGTATTGAAAAACAATAACGAAATTAAGATACCGGAGTTAACTGCTGTAGAATGTTTGGAATACAATGTATATGAAAATAACAATACTTTGTATATTGCATACACTTTAAATAACAATAATGTTAAATTTATAAGCATATCCAATGGACAAGTTATTGAAAAGCATACACTAAAAACAGATAGTTATGAAGTAGTAAATATTTGTTTAAGTGATAAATATACATATGTATTAACAACAGTAGATAATAATTATCGAATGACTAAATACGATAATTCTCTAGAATCTGGTACTACCCTTACTTTTGGTTATCTAGATGTTAACAATATCGAACTTCACAATACTTTAGAACGTCAATATCTTTTGGTAGTCAATAACAACAATTCACAACTACATATTATTAAAGAACAAGAAAATAGTTTTTTAGAAGTTGCATACAAAAATACTTTAGCACCTGTTAATCCTTCGTTTGAACTAGGCGAAGTGAGAAAAATAAGCGATGTTAAATCTTACAAAGGTCTAATATATATCGGTGATAATATTAACAATAGTATTCAAAGTTTTAAGATAGAAAAAACCGAAACCAACTATAATTTAACTCCTGTCAATATAGTGGTTGCTCGCAACTGCTATGAAAAAGGATATTTCAATAATATTCATGATTTTTATTATATTAATGATAACAACATACTAGTATCAGATACTGACAATAATCGTATTCAAATGATTAATGGCGAAATAAAAGTAATAGACACTATCAACAACGTTAAACTTAACAGTCCAAAATTTTTAACAACCGCTGACAATTCGACTTATTGGCTATATAGCAATAACAAAATAATAAAAATATATAATGATACTTCGTCCGAGTTACCAACTAATTCAATCACAGATTTAAAAGTAGATGGCAACAATGATATATACTATCTAGATTTAGTAGACGAATCACTAAAAACAATAAAAAATGGAACAGTAAAAATTGAAGTGATTAAGTCAGAACTTAATCTTAACAATGATTCAAAATTATTATTACTTAATAACAATACCATTGCAGTATCTACCAATAAAGAAATAACTTTATATAATATATCTGATGGCAAACAACTTACTAAATTAACTTTAGAAGACAATATAAAAAGTATAGACAAAGATTTCTACAACAATATTTATGTATTAACCAATCGTAGCATAATCAAACTTAACAATGACAATAATACATTATCTTTAACCACCCCACTTAACTACGATGCATCAAAATTAAGTTATATACAGATAGATTGTATCAATGGTAATATAATTGCATATGATTACCACAATAGTAGATTATTAAAAATTAAAAGTAGTTATGTTAATACTCTAAAAGACTACACTCATATAATAGATACTAACAATTATCCAGTTAAAGATACAATAATAGATTATGGAACAATCAATACTAATTCATATATTACATTGTATCCATACAACACTGGTATAAGCACTTTACTTAATCAAGACACAAAAGTAATAATACTAGGCGAAATTGATAATAGTTATTACATTATGTACAATAAAGATAACATAGTTAATTATGGATACATTAATAAAAGTTATGTTAATAAAATCAATTATTCAATAAATGAAGTAAAAACAATGTTGGTAATTAATAAAAACATTAAATTATATAAATTACCTACAATACTTAAAGACATAAACAATAACAATTTTACCTACTCTACAGTACCACTTAATACAACACTTAACATTGTTAATTCTAGTTTGTTAAGTATAGACAATTCACAATATTATGCTGTAAAAACTGAAGATAATAAAATATTATATGTTAATGCAAGCGATGTAACCGATGATAATACTTCAGATATTATGCCACTACCCGATACTAATGCCGAGATAATAAGTGTAGGCAATAATAAAGTAAAATTGTATAGAGATGCAGATAATCAATCAAGCGTATTATTAGAACTTAATCAAAAACAAAAAATGTTTGTGGAAAATTACGACTCGAAAAAACAATACACTTACGTAACAATTATTACAAAAGACAAAACAACTGTTTCGGGGTACGTAGAAACAAAATATGTTAAATTAACTACTGACAATCCATTTATGACTAGTGCATATATACTACTAGGTATAAGCCTTGTTATAGCAATAACTTCTGTAATAGTATTTGTTAAATCAAACAAAAAAGATGTAATTAACTAATTACATCTTTTTTTATAAACAATATTTTCATATTACTAATCATATAGTATTTTATTACTATGCAACTATACAATTACCACTATATTAAGCCAATATTTATTAATTTGCATAGTAGTTATTTACATAGTCATATACAGTGTTATCGGCAGTAGTAACATTGTCGTATATTATCTTACTTAACGATATTTCATATGCCACTTTCTCTACCAATTCATCGCCTATTTTCTTTTGATAAATACGGCTTTGGATACGGCCTGTCATACTTAACTTATCGCCAACATTAAGGCTACTAACATATTTAGCATTTCTACCCCAAGCGATGCATGGCAAATAATCACTTTTATTATAACTTCTATTAACTGCTATCAATACATCACATATTTCACGCTTAAATGGTGTGGTACGATAGATAGGTTCTTTACATATAAATCCTGTAAGTTCGATTTGATTAGGGTTAACACTTTCGTCATAAGGTACGAGTTCACGGATAAATACGGTAAGCATAAGTTTACTTTTATCATCAACAAGTTTGTTGTAACTTCTAAATTGACCTATACCTGCAATTAAACTACCCTTTGTAATATTATCATTTTTGATAAGTCTTTCACTTATAGTTATAGGTATAATATCACTTGATTCACTTAATCTTTTTACTTCAAGTTGAAATTCGTAGAATCCTTCACCAAAAATTTCATAACTAAATTGTGGCTCACTTGCTACAACCCCTGCAATATATACTTTATTATTGTTCATTTGTTCAAAGTTCATAATATCCTCCATTTATTTTTTTCTTTGAATACCTAAATTATCTACATAATAGTTATCTTTCATAATTAAGTCCCCAACACTACCTACTTTATAGCCCATGTTAGTAAGTCTATCAAGTACAAGTGGTAATGCATCTAGAATATGGTCGGAATTATTATGACATAGTATAATGCTACCATTTTTAACCTTGTTAACTACTCTATTACATATTTCTACACCGCTTAAACCTTTCCAATCCAAAGTATCTACGTCCCATTGAATTGTAGTTAAATTAAGTTCTTCAGCAGTAGAAATGATAGTATTGTTATAACTACCATAAGGTGCTCTAAATAATCGTACATCATCTCCAGTAATATTTTTTATAAGTTCAATTGAAGTTGTTAATTCAAGTTTCATATCATTCTTGCTTAACTTCGCAAAGTCAGGATGAGTATTACTATGAGTACCTATCTCTACGCCCTGTTCTTTAATTGCTCTTACCATATCTGGATAATCTTCTACCCAAAAACCTACTAGAAAGAATGTCGCATTGGCATTGTATTCTTTTAGTATATCAAGTATTTTTAATGTTTTGTCCGCGCCCCATGCAGAGTCGAAAGTAATAGCAACTCTTTTTTCTTCGGTATCCACTGCATATATAGGTACTTTCCTAGGTGAATATCCAAAAAATACAGTCGCACTGCTTCCACTACCAAAATTAATAGCCAACAAAATTACTGCAAGTATAACTACTATTGCGTATTTTATGCTTTTTGATTTCATTACAACAAATCGCATATTTAACACTCCTTAATGATATAACAATTTGATTATTTTTATAATTTATTTTTGATTACAAATATGCAATAAAATGACGAATTTAAGGTATTTAACTACAATAATGTAAAAGTTAATTATTCTACCTTTTTTAATCATAGTTTCATAGTCAACAAAAATATTTTTTAGTGATTATCAATATATTTTATTGTAGACTCACTTAAATTATGACAACAAAAAAACACCCAATAATGAAGTGAACCCCGTAG
>DJSB01000049.1:0-19258 GCA_002437945.1 Christensenella sp. UBA6345
GTTTGTCGCTTGTCCGCTAATGCTCCCAAGTTCGACTAACGCTCATAATGACAGGCGGGGAAAATAAATTTTAGACTACTCTAACCAACTTTAAATCGTGTAGTAGATAGTTTCTCCAATATTTTAATCTTTTTTTATTAATTCTACCTACCACCACGTATACATTTGACAAAATGTGGTGGGGGGTAGAATTAAATGAATATAATTTTAAATTTTATCAAAACTAAATTTAATATATATTTAATGAATAATATAAGGAGAAAAAATGGCAAAAGACGAAACAAAAGAAAAATTTGATGCATTGTCCGAAGACCCAAATGCAAGCAAAAAACGTATGCTTAAAAAAGTTGGCGTATGGTGTGCTGCTGGTGTATTAGTCGCTGGTATCGCATTAGGTACAGGATTTGGTATAGGTTGCAACGCAACATATACCATAACACTAAATTCTGATACAGAGAACGCACAACTTACAGGTGCAGGTAAGTATAAGAAAGGCAAAGAAGTAACCATCTCTGCTAAAGATTTGGCAGGATATAAGTTTGACCACTGGGAGTATAAAGGTAATAAAGTATCAGATAAGACACAATATACTTTTAAACTTACTAAAGATACAAAAGGTGAATACAAAGCAGTATATACCGAAACAATTAATTTAGCACCAAGCCCAGATAATAACAAGGTATCAGTAGATCCATCACAAATACCTAATGGTACAATGATAACCTTAACTGCAGATGATAGAGTAGGATATACATTCAAGTGTTGGAAACTTAACGGAGTAGAAGTGTCCAACCAACAATCATATACCTTTACAATGTCTACAGATACAGCAGGAGAATATACCGCAGAGTATACAATCAATAGTTATACTGTTTCAGTATCATCAGACCTAGAAAGTGCAGTACTTACAGGAGCAGATACATACAAATACAATTCAACTGTAACAGTTACTGCAAGTGATGTTATAGGTTACTTATTCGACCACTGGGATTTAGATGGTAACAATGTATCAAGCGAACAATCATATACATTTACATTATCAAAAGCCAATAACTATACATTGAAAGCAGTATATGTTAATGCATATAACATAACATTAACATCTAATATACCACACGTAACCCTAACAGTTACTGGCGAACATAAAGTAGGAGAAAAAGTAACAATATCTGCTAGTGACGTAGAAGGATATACTTTTAATCACTGGGAGTTAGGTGGTACTCAAGTATCTACCGATAAGATATATACTTTTATTATTTCAGATACTACCAAGGGCGAGTACAAAGCAGTATATGATATTAATACATATACAGTAACCACAACTAGTGATACCGCTGGTGCTACATTAAAAGGTGCTGGTACATATAACTACAATGCAGAAGTAACTCTTACTGCTGAAGATGTAGAAGGTTATACATTCAGTCATTGGGAATATAACAATACTAATGTATCTAACGATAAATCATATACATTCACTATGTCAGAAAGTACAAAAGGTGAATACAAAGCCGTATACACTATCAATAGTTATGAAATTACAGTATCATCAGACCTAGAAAATGCAGTACTTTCAGGTGCAGGTAGATATAATTACAATGCACAAGTAACCATAACCGCAAATGATGTTACTGGCTATACATTCAAGCGTTGGACGCTTAATGGCGTAGAAGTATCTACAGATAAGTCATACACATTTACAATGTCTAACACAACCAAGGGCGAATACAAAGCGGTATATGATATTAATACATATACAGTAACCACAACTAGTGATACTGCTGGTGCTACATTAAAAGGTGCTGGTACATATAACTATAACGCAGAAGTAACTCTTACTGCTGAAGATGTGGAAGGTTATACATTTAGTCATTGGGAATATAACAACGCTAATGTATCAAGTAATAAATCATATACATTTACTATGTCAGAAAGTACTGAAGGTACATATAAGGCAGTATACGAAGCTACTATAACACTTACACTTAATGTGGACGGAGTGGCTACACCTTATTCAGTAACTAAAGGCACTACACTAGCAAGTGCATTATCTAATATAAAAGATGGAAATAATCAAAGATATACACTAGAGAATACTTGTGGATTCTATACTTGTGACGATATGATAGGATACGTTGAACAAGACACAATATTATCTGACTCTACTACTATTTTTACCAAGATGGCAACTCTTAATAAGTTGAAAATTAACAATTCGTTCGCCAATTGTGTAGATTATGATATCTCTGGAGAAGTGGTTGTTCCATATATGTATAATGGGGTAATAGTATCAGGCATTGGAGATTTTTACGGTACGAATATTACTAATATAGTAATCCCAGATGGTGTAACTGAAATATTCGATGAAGCATTTGTAGAGTGCAACTTAAATAGGTTGGTAATACCTGCTAAAGTAAACACAATTGGTGCAGATGCATTTAGTACTTGTTTAAAAATTACTGAAGTATACAATTTAAGTAATATAGATATTACTGCTGACGAGTATGGTGATTTAGGACGTTTTGTAATCAATTTATGTAGTGACGCACAAGAAAAAGGTGAATTTACCTTACTAGACAAAAAATTTTTAATGTATGAATATAATAATAATCATTTCTTGGTTAATTATTTTGGTAGTGACGAGAATGTTACTTTGCCTAATACCAATTATGATTATGCAATTAGTAGAGCATTTGCTTTTAATTCTAATATCAAAAGTTTAATTACTACTAATAGTTCTATATATATTGAAGATTTTGCATTTTTGAGTTGTACAAGTTTAAAAAGTGTAGAAATTTCTTCAAAGATAAATAATATAGGATATCGTGCATTTTACGGCTGTAGTAGTCTAAATAGTGCAACATTCCAAGGCTCAACTTCTGCTGGTTGGTATTATGCAGAAAGTGGTAGTGAAACGATTGGTACAGTTATTGATGTTACTAACGCTGCTAACGCTGCTACATATTTAAAAAATACTTATCTAGATAAATATTTTATAAAAAGTGATAGTCAAAACACAATTACAATTAAATTAAATATAGACGGAGTAGATACTCCTTATACAGTAAATAAAGGTACTTCACTAGCAAGTGTACTATCTTCAATCAAAGAAAGTGGACAACAAAAATACACTTTAGAGACTACTTGTGGTTTCTATTTTGATTCGGAATTTAAAAAGTTTATGTCAGAAAATACACGTATATATAATGCTATAACAATATATACAAAAATGGCAACATTGGATAAAATAATTGTAGATACTTCTCAACCTGAATATAAATATAAAAAGAAAGATAATAATATAACGGGAGAAGTGGTTCTACCTTACCTTGTAACAAGAAATGGTGGATTAGTAAAAACAATAGGTGATTTTTCTGTATGTAAAAAAATAACCAGTATATTTATTCCAAAAAGTATAACAACTATCCGAGCAGAAGCATTTTGGGGATGTAGTGAGTTAACAGATGTTACTATTTTAGGTGATATTACTGAGTTGTATGATCAAACCTTTATGAATTGTACAAAATTAACTGGTATTTCATTGCCAACAAGTTTAACATATATAGGACAAAACACTTTTCAAAAGTGTGAAAGTTTAACCAGTATAATTATACCAGATAATGTAAAAACAATTCATTCGTCCGCATTTGCTGGATGTACAGGTTTAACACAAGTCAAGTTATCATCTAAATTAGAAACGATACTAGGGGGAGCATTCTCCGGCTGTACAAGTTTAACCAGTATCATTATTCCAAAATCTGTCAAAGAAATAGGTTCACAAGCATTTGATAAATGTACTAACTTAACAAGTATAACCTTTGAAGATACTACTGGTTGGCAATGTGATGGTGCAGATATTGATGTTACTGATGCTACTGCCAATGCTACCAATTTAAAAGGTACATATTTATACTCGTCGTTAATAAAAAATCTACTGAAACTGTTTAATTAGACGAATAATGATTAAATGTTAACAAAAAAAGTCAATCATAGCGATTGACTTTTTTGTTTGTTATAATTCAATTATATTTTACTAAATTGACTATTGTATAGGTTATAGTAGAATCCTTGTTTTTTAAGCAATTCTTTATGAGTGCCTTGTTCGATTATGTTACCTTTGTTCATAACCAATATTAAATCCGAATTAATAATGGTTGATAATCTGTGTGCTACTACAAAACTTGTACGACCTTCCATCATGGTGTTAAATGCATTCTGGATTAACAACTCTGTACGAGTGTCTATATTAGATGTTGCTTCATCAAGTATAAGCATAGGTGGTTTGGTCAACATTATACGTGCTATACAAATAAGTTGTTTTTGACCTTGTGATAGATTGTCTCCGCCTTCACTAACCATTGTATCATAGCCATTTTCTAAAGATTGTATATAATCGTGAGCATGAGCCATTTTGGCTGCTTTTATCATCTCGGCGTCACTAGCATTAGGTTTGCCATATTTTAGGTTCTCTCTTATCGTTGCATTAAATAACCAAGTATCTTGTAATACCATACCATATTTTTCTCTTAATGATGCACGAGTAATCTGTGTAATTGGTTTTTCAGATACAAGTATTTCGCCACTGTTGACATCATAGAATCTCATAAGTAGGTTAATCATAGTCGATTTACCGCAACCGGTAGGGCCTACTATTGCCACTCTTTGACCTTTCTTGACACTAACATTAAGATTTTCGATAAGTTTTTTGTTAGGGACATAAGAGAAATTAACATTTTTAATTTCTACATCACCATTACATTTGGTTAATACTTCATTGTCTGCATCGCTTACTTCGTCATCAATATCTAGTACATTGACTACACGTCTAGCCGAAGCATAAGATGCTTGCAAGTCGCTAAATATATCACTTATTTCGTTGAAAGGCTTGATATATTTGTTGGCATAGTTAAGTAAGACAGATATATTACCTATAGTCATATTACCTTTTATAGCGGTTAATGTACCCATTATTGCAACTATGGCATAAATAATTCCGTTGATAAATCTTGAAAATGGGTTAGTAAGTGAAGAGTAGAACATGGCTTTTTCACTTTGTTCTGCCAAGTTTTTATTTATTTTTTCAAACTTTTCTATTGACCTATCTTCATAGTTGAATGCTTTAACTATTCTTTGATTGCCTAGCATTTCTAGTATTATACCAGAAGCATCGCCTAAAGTTTTTGCTTGTCGCCTAAAGTATTTGTCGGCTTTAAATGCTATAAATGCGGTTACGAATACAGATAGTGGGGTTAGTGCAACAATTACTGCTGATATGCTAACATTAAGTCTAAACATCATAACTATAGTTAATACAATAGAGATACTAGCATCAAATATTGTTGTCATACCTTCCAAGAAACCATCTGAAATAACATCTACGTCATTAATCATACGGCTTTGTAAGTCACCGTGACTACTACCATCTATATATTTAAGTGGTACACGATTTAATTTCTTAAATAGTCCTATTCTAACTAATCTATCGGTTTTGAAACTTAAAATATTGTCAGCATAGATATATAGCCATCTAAAGAAACAGAAACCTACTGCAACTATTGCTAGATAAAGAATAGTTGTTTTTAAAAGTGTAAAGTTAACGTTATTTACACCTACTATGCAGTCTATGGCTCTACCTGAAAGTATAGGAATGTATAATTCGAGTACAGAGTTGATTAATGCAAATAGTAAACATAATACCATATGCCATATATTTGGTTTTAAATACTTTGCTAGCCCACGTAATACTTTAGGCTTTTTAGGACGGTGTAGACGTTCAAGTTTAGCACCGGGAGTACCCAAAATAATACCGGGGTCGTTAAATTTTTGTCGTCTATCGTCACTACCAGAGATACTTGCATCTTGAGTAATTACGTTAGTACCCATAGGTTTAGGAATTTCTACAGCAGGTTGTGCTTTTTCTGGGTTGTTAAATGATGGTGCAGGCAACTTTGCTATTTCTTTCTGTAAAGCACGATATTCACGATTTTCAAATTTAGGTTTTTGTGGCTTTTCATGTTTAGGTAATTTTTGATATTCGGTTAAAATGTTTTCTTTTGGTGTTTTAACTGGTTTTGTTTCTTCAATTTTAGTCTTTTTCTTTCTCATTTTAACCCCCTTTTACTTTGTCTGCGAATCATATATTTCTTTATATACTTCGCAAGTCTCCATTAACTCTTTATGTTTACCTATACCTACAACATTGCCTTTGTCTAATACAACTATTTGGTCAGAGTTGCGTATAGTGTTTACACGTTGTGATACTAAAAATACAGTAGCATTTTTGGCATCGGTTTTTATTGCATGTCGCAGATTAGCATCTGTCTGGAAGTCCAAGGCACTAGCACTATCGTCTAGTATAAGTATTTCTGGATTACCCACAAATGCTCTTGCTATAGTTAATCTTTGTCTTTGTCCACCCGAGAAGTTTTTACCACCGGCTTGAACTTTATAGTCTAATCTATTGTCTAATTCTTTTACAAATTCTTCGGCTTGAGCAGTCTTTATTGCTCTCCATATTTCATCATCAGTAGCATTAGGTTTACGCCATTGCATATTTTCTCTTAATGTACCCGAGAATAATACAGACTTTTGTGGCACCATACCCATTAAACCACGTAATGCTACTAGATTATAATCTTTTACATTTTTACCTTTAATAAATATATTGCCTTTTGTGGTGTCATAGAATCTAGGTAGTAAGTTAACCAGTGTACTTTTACCACTACCAGTACCGCCTATGATACCTATAGTTTCGCCTTTTTTAACTTTAAGATTTAAGTTATTGATAGCATTCTTTGCCATGTTAGGGTATGCGAAACTTACATTTTTAAATTCTACTTCATATTCGCTATTAGCGATAGTATCGTCTTCAGTAATTACTCCACTTACTTCTTGTGGACTGCTTATGCTAGGTGTGGTATTAAATACTTCATTAACACGTTTACCGCAGTTGATGGCTTTGATAAGTGCAACTATGATATTGGCAAGTGCTATAAGGGCAGTAGATATTTGAGTTAAATAGTTGATAAATGCAATTATTTGACCTTGTGTTAATACACCTATGTTAACTTGTATACCCCCAAACCATAATACTGCAACTATAGAGAAGTTAATTATGGTAGCAGTTAATGGGTTAAGTAGGGAAGACACTGCCGAAACTTTAATTGAACTTTTAGATAATTTTTCTGTAGCAACTTCGAATCTTGATTCTTCATAATCCTGTTTGTTAAAAGATCTAATAACTCTAGCACCTTGTAAATTTTCTCTAGTGATATTGGAAACAGTATCTAGATTTTTTTGAGTACGATCATATAGTGGTACAGTTGCTTTTAGTATAAGAATTACTACACCAGTAATAAGTGGTGCTGCTACTAGGAAGATTAATGACAACTTCATATCTATCGTCATAGCCATTATCATACTACCTATTAATAAGAAAGGCGTACGCATAACCATACGTATTACCATAGATATTGCTTGTTGAATACGTGTTACGTCATGTGTAATACGGTTGTTGATGGTTGCAGTGCTATATTTGTCAAGTTCGGCATGAGAAAAAGTGTTGATTTTTTTATATAAATCACTTCTCATACTAGCACCTATACCTACAGCGGCTCGGGCAGCCAATTTTTGTGATATGATAGATACTACTATGCCAATGACGTTTAAACCTACAACTATTGCACCATAGGTTAGTATATATTTGGTATCATGATTAGCGACACCCACGTCTATCATAGATGCTATAAGGATAGGAATAATTAATTCGGTTATTGTTTCTATAAGTTTAAAAGTTGGCCCGAATATTATTTCTTTAATATAAGATTTAAAATATTTTTTAAAATTTTTCATGTGCTGTCCTTTAATATTTGTTATTAAATCATTGTATCAATAAAGTAAAAAAAATGAAACCAAAAAAGATATAAAAAAATAAAAATACTAGTTTAATACTAGTATTTTTAATTATAAATTAAATATATTTACGAGTTGTATTATTTATCTAATTCCGAATTACAATATTTGCATACCCATTTGCCATTTTCTTTAGTCATATTAGCGCCGCAGTTAGGGCATTTATTAACTACTTTGTTGGTAGGTACTGCTTCAGATAATTCACTATTAACAATTTTGTACCCAGTTAAATATCTTTTTTGAATAAGTATATTAATAGTTTCTTCAACTCTTTTGGCATTGATTATACCAGTAGAAGAAGCGATAGTGTTGATGTCGGTAATACCATCTACAGTAATCATCTCATATATACTACATTGTCTTACTTTTTCGGCATAATTAACCCATAGTATAGGTGCACCATAGAAACCTAATACGGTAAGTATAATACCAACAACCATAAGTATAATGTAAGCACCACCATATATCGCACCAAAAATAATAGCAGGTATGCCTACCACAAATCCTATAGATGCTAGAATGCTTATTATTAATAATCTTTTTGTGTCTTTTTTAATATCGTTTTTCTTCATATTAATCACCTACTATTATTGTATCAAATGTGAAAATTTATAGCAAATATTTTGCATACAATGACTTTAATAAACACACAATATAGATATGAAAGGATTAAGAAAAAAGTTATGTTATGGAATAGGTAATTTAGGTTATAGTGTTGTCAATCAAACCATCACTAATTTTTTTATGTTCTTTGGTACTAGCGTATTAAAAGTACCGGGTTCACTTATTGGTCTTGCGGTAGCATTGAGTACTATATGGGACGCAGCCACTGATCCTATAGTGGGTTTTATATCAGACAATCATCGTATGGGATTTTTAGGCTATCGTAATGGATATGTGCTTATAGGTACTATAGGTGTAAGTATAGTTAATTTGTTTATATGGTGTGTGCCACTTAATTTAAGTGTGGGTGTTAAATTTGTATGGGTGTTAATATGTTTATTACTTAACGAGACTTTTTGTACCTTGTATTCCACTCCATATGGAGCACTTTGCGGAGACCTTGTAAGTGATTATAACGACCGTACCGAAATACAGATATATAAGACTATATTCTTTATTCTTGGTATGGTGTTGCCTAGCATTTTGCTATATATATTTTTACCCAACACTACCCAATATCCACAAGGGCAACTTAATCCATATGGATATAGAAATATAGCAATAGTATGCAGTTGTATTATGCTTGTGTGTGGTATGATTTGTGTCTTTGGTACATTGACTAGACAAGATAAAAAAGTAGAAAGTACGGAAAAGTTTAGTCTTAAACATTTACTGATTTCTTATGCCCAATGTTTTAAAAATTATCATTTAAGACTAGTGATAATAGGATACTCCTTATCAATGATAAGTTCGGCCATTCTTACTAGTGTAGGACTACATTTTTTCACTTATTGCTTTAAGTATAGTAGTTTGCAAATAACTATATTATTGACAGCATTATTGTTGTTTATGGCAATAAGTCAACCTTTTTGGTATAAATTAAGTAAAAGAGATGATAAAAAACCTGCATTATTATCAGGCTTATTAGTAGCGATAATAGGTGTAATTATCATTATGTTAAGTTATGTGTTTAAGGATATGTTAGGTAATATTTCTTTTTATATTATATTTCTTGCGATATGTGTAGTTGGTGTAGGAAGTGGTACATTATATAGTCTACCTGCTAGTATGTATTTAGATGTGGCAGAGTATAGTAACCCAGATAAAAACAATGGTGCGACTATGCAAAGTTATCTTACATTCTCGTATAATATAGCCAATGCAACTGCATTATTTTTAGTTGGTGTATTACTTGATGTTATTAAGTTTAATCCCAATTTAACCACCCAATCTAGACCTACCCAGACAGGTATTTCTATAATCTTATTTTTGGGCGTGTTAATAAGTTTGATAAGTTCGTTTTTAGTATTTTCAAAGTATAAACTTAAACAGAAAAATTTTAATAAAGAATCCGACAAAATTGATAATGACTAGTTAACACAATTATTGCAATTACGTTAATGTAAGTATCTTTTTGTTAGTAGGCTATCATAGCAGACATAATCTTTTAAGTAATGATTAAGTAGTAAATATTTATATAATATTAATTTATTAATTGAAAAATAATAACAATTGTGATATTATTTAAAAGCAAATTTATTATTGATTTAAGGATTATGTTATGAAAATTACAAGTAAACAATTACGTGAAACATGGTTAAATTTTTATAAGGAACGTGGACACGTAGATATAGGTGCAGTATCTTTAATAGGAGATGGCACTACTGGTGTTATGTTTAACGTTGCTGGTATGCAACCACTTATGCCATATTTACTAGGCGAAAAACACCCTATGGGTACAAGACTATGCAATGTTCAAGGTTGTGTACGTACAGTTGATATTGAATCTGTAGGCGATGCAAGCCATTGCACATTCTTTGAGATGATGGGTAACTGGAGTTTGGGCGATTATTTCAAAAAAGAAAAGACTGCTTGGACTTTTGAATTATTAACTAAAGTTTTTGGGTTAGACAAAAACAAAATTTGTTCTACAGTTTTTGCTGGTAATGAGAGTGCTCCTAGAGATGAAGAAACAGCCAATTATTTAAAACAATTGGGTATATTACCAGAGAACATATATTATCAAGGTAAGGAAGATAACTGGTGGGAACTTGATGGTACAGTAGGTACTCCTTGTGGCCCAGATAATGAGTGGTTTTATCCATTGACAGATGAGAAGTGTTGTGACACTTGTGATATTAATTGTAAATGTGGTAGATATGTAGAAATCGGTAATGACGTATATATGCAATATGAAAAGTTGGAAGATGGTTATAAGCCACTTCTTAACAAGAACGTAGATACTGGTTTTGGTTTTGAGAGAATGCTTATGTTCTTAAATGGTGTTAAGGACGTATACAAGACAGACTTATTTGAAGAAGTTATTAATCACTTAACTAGTGTTCTTAATGTTAAGTATGAAGAAGATGAAGAAGTAACGAGATCTTTACGTATTATTGCTGACCATATGCGTACAACTGTTATGCTTATTGGCGATGTTAATGGTATTGTACCAAGCAATGTAGGCGCAGGATATATCTTAAGAAGAGTTATGCGTAGAGCAATAAGACATGTAAAGAAAATCAATCTTGATCCACAAGAATTAATAGAAGTAGCAAAAATTTATATTGAAAAAGTATATAATACTGCTTACCCACTATTAGTAGAAAAAGAAGAATATATTTTATCTGAAATTCAAAAAGAAATGGATAAATTTAATAAGGCTTTAGAGCAAGGTCTTAAAGAATTTGATAAAGTTATATTTGGTATAGAAAAACATAAGGAATTTGCTAAATCAAAAGGCGAGACCGTTAAAGACGAAATCGGCGGTAAGGCTGCATTTAGATTATATGACACTTTTGGATTCCCACTAGAATTAACTATAGAACTTGCAAGTGAAAAAGGCTACACTGTAGATGAAGAAGGTTTTAAAGTTGCATTTGAAGAACATCAAGCCAAGTCTAAAGGTGTAGATAAGGGCGTATTTAAAAGTGGTTTGCAAGATGATGGCGAACAAACTATTAAATATCACACCGCTACTCACTTACTTAACGCTGCATTAAAGTTAGTGTTGGGTAAAGATAGTCATCAGATGGGCTCTAATATTACTGCTGAAAGATTACGTTTTGATTTCCCTTGCGATCATAAGTTGGAAGAATCAGAAATTAAACAACTAGAAGATATAGTTAATGGCTGGATAAAAGACGACTTAAAAGTTACTTTTGAAGAAATGCCAAAGACCAAGGCTGTAGAAATTGGTGCAGAACATCAATTTATCGAACGTTATCCTGATATGGTTACTGTATATTCAATAGGGGACGTAAGTAAAGAAATTTGTACTGGACCACACGTTGAACATACTGGTGTATTGGGTGAATTTAAAATAACTAAAGAAGAAAGTTGTGCATCTGGTGTAAGACGTATTAAAGCAATATTGAAGTAAATAAAAAACAACTACTTAACATAAGTAAAATAATTACTTTAAGTAGTTGTTTTTTTTAATCTAAATCTAGAGTTTTTAAATATGCTTTAAGGTCTTTACCATAGTTAGGATCTTTTAGACAGGCATCAATGTTGGCTATTACAAAACCTAGTTTGTTGCCCATATCGTATCTTCTACCTACAATTTCTTGTGCCATAAGTAATTCTTTTTTTATCATAAGAATGTAAGCGTCTGTTACGGTAAGTTCGCCATTTTTTATTTCACATTGTTTGATATAGTCGAATATATCTTTAGTTAATATTGCAGTACCCAAGTTACATATATTGCTAGGGGCTTCTTCTACTTTTGGTTTTTCTACAAAATCAAGGACTAATGATGCTCCATTACCTAAAGGTTTGTTTTTAATTATTCCGTATCTGTATACTTCTTTTGGATCGCATTCCTGTACAGCGATAACACTTTTATGATAAGTGTTATAGTTGTCTATAAGTTGTTCAATTATGTTCTTTTTGTCACAAGTCATAAGTTCATCGCCAAACAACATAACAAAAGGATCATCTCCGACAAAGGCTTTTGCCAATTCTAGACAATGTCCAGTGCCGAGTGGTTTGTCTTGCATTTTGTAGTAAATGTTGGCTAGATTATTAGGCTTGGTGGCTAATTCTAGAAATTCAGTTTTACCACTTTCTTTAAGACGATTCTCTAATTCGATGTTATGGTCAAAATGTCTAATAATACATTCTTTCCCACGCCCTAAAAGTATCAATACATCAGTAATACCAGCCTTATTAAGGTCTTCTACAAGTACTTGTAATATAGGTTTGTCAAGTAGTGGTAACATTTCTTTTGGTACAGATTTAGAAATAGGCAAAAATCTAGTTGCTAAACCACCACATAATATAACTGCTTTTTTTATCATAATAATATTAACTCCCAATTTTAAATAATTATATCACAATTAAGTATACCAATATTTAATATTCTTTTTCAATCAAAAAAGATAATTTTGTTTTTTTATGATTTATAATTACGAGCAAGTAAAGTTTGTTCCAATTCATTAACTCGTTTAAATATGTTGGCAAAAAACATAACAAATAATTTTGGGCTTTGAGTAAATAGTGTTTTTATGTTTAGTTTGATATTTCTAGCATAAAGAACTTGTTTAAGTTCGCGAGATTCTCTAGCGATTATAGGTATAAAGTTGAGAGCGATTACCAACATTAACGATATGTCTAAAGTATTAACTTTAAATAATTTTAAAGGATATAATAGTTGTTCGAATCCTATTGATAGTTGGGTAGGGCTTATGCGACTAGAAAATATAAATGCGCCATTAGTAACGATAATTATTTTCCAAGCCACAATCAAACTATTGATATAGTTGTCGAATATTAAATTAAACAAGAAGACTATAATTACAAAAACTAAAATTTTTGATAGATTAATCAAGGCTTTTTTAGGGCTTATGTAAAAAATAAAATGTAACAAAATATTAGAAATTGTTAAACCTAGTAGTACCCAAACATTGTTAATTAAAAAAGTAACAATAGAAAATGCTATAAATAATAAAATTAATATAAACATACTACTACTCCTTTATAGTTAAAGAGTTAAGTATATCTTCATTGGATTGATAATTTTCTATGTTAAACTTTTCTATAAGTTGCAACTTTAGTGGTATGTATGTGTCATGTTTGCGATAAATGTCTAGATTTTTTAAAGTTTCACTTGTGGTTAAAAAACTTTCTAATACTCCATCATTAATAATCATTACTTTGTCAGCATACACTATTTCTTCTAACATATTGGTGGTAAATATTACTGTAGTTCCATTATTTTTTAATGTTAAAAATAACTGATATAATGCTTGTTTTGTAGATGGGTCTAGATATACACTTGCTTCATCAAAAATAATAATTTTTGGCTCTATTGCTAGCATATTGGCTATTGCAATACGTTGTTTTTGACCGGTAGAAAGACTAAAAGTTTCACTATTTTTGTAGTTGGACATACCCACCATTTTTAGTGCATAATCTATATTTTCATCGATTTTTGGCTGGGTATAACCATAGTTTTTTAATGTGAAAACCAAGTCGTCATATACTGTATTAAATATAATTTGGTTGTCGGGATTTTGAAATATAATTCCGATTTTTTCTTTACTTTTTTTTATAGGTACATTGTCGATTGTTATGCTACCTGTTTTATTTTTAATTAAACCCGACATTAATTTTATTAAGGTTGTTTTGCCACTTGCGTTGTTGCCTGTTATGGCTACAATTTGGGCATCATCTATAGTAAAATTAAGGTTTTGTAATTGAAAATTAGGGTACTTAAATCCTACATTCTTAAACTCTATCATATTACACCACCATTAAATTTTATCGTTTGTATTTGTCTTTAAGTTATCTTCTTGACTTTCTGCGTTAACTGTATCGCTT
This sequence comes from Christensenella sp. UBA6345, assembly GCA_002437945.1. Classification (GTDB taxonomy): domain Bacteria; phylum Bacillota; class Clostridia; order Christensenellales; family UBA1242; genus UBA6345. The sequence goes on from DJSB01000049.1 coordinate 14,395, forward strand.
GAATTGTGTATTTTGTCTGATTCAGTTGGATTGTCTAAAGTATTGTCTATATTTTCATCAACATCATTATCTTCATCTTCTGTATTAAACAATCTTTTGTATACACCCATTTTGTCTAATCCTAGATTAATAAAGAATACACTTAATACTTGAATTGGAAGCATAATTAATTGTTTAAGTAAACGAGTAGGGAAAATAACAAAGAAAGCCTTTTTTGCTGTAATGTATATCCATAAACTATTAAGTATTGAATTGCATAATATTAAAACTATTAAACTAGAAATTATTAAATTAATTATAAATTTTTTAGTATTGAATTTACCTTTGCGTTGTAGGAACAATCCGTATATAAATCCGGTAAGTAATGAAGTAATGGTATAACCTACAAAGTATGCACCGAATGGGAATAATAATGCTCCTATTAAATCGGCTAATCCTGCAATAAGCATAGCCCACCAAGGTCCAAGCATAATACCTGATAACATAATAGGTAAATAAGTAAATGAAATAACGAGAATAGGTGTTTTTATAGAAAGAAACCTATTAAAAACTATTGTGGTTGCAAGTAACAAACCTGCGATAATTATTTTTTTAATTTTAGACATGAAAAAAACACTCCTTTATATTATAAATATTCGAATTATACGAAAAAGATTTTGTCTATCAAAATTATAGACAAATCATAATTAATATTAAAGAGTGTTAAATTTCAAAACGAAGTTTTTTGTGTATTAAAACAATATACTTTCTCATGGGCGTTTACCATTCCATTAAGATTTCTAGAAGAGTATAGTCCTAATTCTAGTATTTTGCAACATAAATTTGCAAATTTTAAAAAATTTATGTATTTTGACAAAAATTAATTAATTTGTAATTTTGAGTTGACAAGTGCGTAATAAATTATTCAATTTCTTTTAGATTATACTGGAAAATAAAGTGGATTTTAGACAATTTTTTATACAAGTTATTGACCCCATTATATTTTTAATATATAATGTAATTAATAATAAACTTAAATCCGTAATGTTTTTTTGCGATGTTATGGGTAAAAGGGGTAGATTATGAAAATTATAAAAGGCGTATTTACATACACAATGCTTCTTATTGGCGCAGCATTAATTATATGTATGGCGTTAGTGGGTTGTATGTTCTTATTCCCTAACTTTAAAGTATTTGGTTGGGGCATAATGTTTAAGAGCAACGAACTTGCTTCTGAAGTTAGATCTCCAGAACTTACAGCCGGTGCAACTTACACTTTGGATATTGATGCAAAATTACATGACGTTTACATCTATCAATATTCCGATAGTACACCAACTATATCTTTACAAAAATTTGATGATATGTTTGGTATCATGAAAGGCTCTAGAGATAGTTATGATGGTAGTGTTAAGTTTGACCCTGTAGACGCAACTACATATAAAGTAGAAGCAAAAGATATTGAAGGTGCTATCTTAAAACGTTCTAGTAAGATAGTTGTCTATGTTCCTAATGGAAGATCATATAAATTTAACATTAAGACCACTTCTGGTAATATCAATATTGATGGTTCTTTAAGAGAAGTTGCTGGTAAAGTTAAAAGTGCTACCGAACTTAATGTTAAAGGACTTAACCTAGAGACTACTACTGGCTCATTTAGTTGGAGCAATGTTAATAGACCAAGCAATGTTGTTGAACTAGAAAATTTATCTGCAAAGACACAATATGGTAAATTTAACTTTAGTTTAGGTGACGATGTTACAATTAAAGGTAATGAAAATTCTAAATATTATCTAGAATGTAAACGTGGTGAATTTACTTTCAACAACGTTAAAGTTAATGAAATGCATATTGAAGGTAATGATGTATTAGTAGTTGCTAATGAATTGAATACTGTTAAGAGTTTCTATTTCAATGCTCCTAATGGATTCTTTAATGTAACCAAACTTGTTACTGCTGATAAGGGTTTAAGCACAATTATCACCAACAATATTGATGTTCAACTTAACGAAGTTATTGGTGAATTGGCTATTACTACAACTTATGGTAATATTAATGTTAACAAGACTACAAAAAATGCTTCACTTAAATCTATTAATGGTAATATAACAGTTGGTAAAGCAGAAGATAATTTAAGTGCTATATCAGAACACGGTGATATTATTGTTGGTTCTTACAATAGTAAAGTTTATTTAAAGAACAAACATGGTAAGATTGAAGCAACTTATAATAAAGATGCATTTGACATTTATTCTTCTATCGCTAATAAGAGTGAAATCATTAATGAAGAAGGTTCAATTACAGTTAATGACTTAATGATTGGTACTGACTTAACAACTACAAGCGGTGGTACTATTAATGCTAGTTACTACTTAATGCCTAAAAATGATGACAATATTCACAATGTTAAATTATTAGCAGGTGGCACAGCCAACTTACAAGTTGCTAATACCAATGGATTTATGTTTAATGGTAAAGGCAATATTTCTGGTAAAGTAAGTAGTGTTAATATGACCGCTACTACTGAAGCAACACAAATATTAAGTGGTGAAGGTCCTTTCACAACACTTAATGTTGATGCTGGTACAGGTAATGCTATATTTAGTACATACAATAAATAATTGATTATGATTAAAAGTCCCCGTATACTAACAGGGACTTTTATTTTGCTTAATTATTACATACTAATTAAATAATGTTATATTTTTAAATTTTGCCTAAAAAAAGCGAAAAAATATATATTAATTAACTAGTATGCTTAACTTAACTTGACAAAAGTAAGTATTTAAAGTAATCTAGTTTAGACGATAAATATAAAAAAGGAAATAATAATGTTACAAGCAATCAATGTTTCACTTCAATTCGGTGGAAGAAAATTATTTGAAGATGTTAATATTAAATTCACTAAAGGTAATTGCTATGGCATAATTGGTGCCAATGGTGCTGGTAAAAGTACATTTTTGAAGATACTTACTGGAGAGATTACACCTAATAAAGGGGAAGTTGTTAAAAGCCCAAAGGAACGTATGAGTGTCCTTAACCAGAACCAAGAAGCATTTAACAATGAGACTGTTATGCGTACAGTACTTATGGGACATAAACGTCTTATTGAAGTTATGGAAGAAAAAGATGCTATTTATGCTAAACCTGACTTTGACGAAGCCGATGGTATGAAAGCCGCAGAACTTGAAGCAGAGTTTATGGAAATGAATGGTTGGGAAGCCGAGAGTGATGCACAAACTTTACTTAATGGTTTAGGTGTACCTAGTGAACTTCATTATAGTATTATGAGTGAACTTGACCCTAAAATGAAAGTTAAAGTGCTTTTAGCGCAAGCATTGTTTGGTAATCCAGATATTCTTATATTGGACGAACCTACCAATAACTTGGACGCAGTTACTACTAAATGGTTGGAAGATTACCTTATTGATTTTGAAAATATTTTAATCATAGTTTCGCACAATAGACACTTCCTTAACAGGGTATGTACACATATTTGTGATGTGGATTATGGCAAAATTAATATGTATGTAGGTAACTACGATTTCTGGTACGAAACAAGTCAATTATTGCTTCGTCAACAAAAAGAACTTAACAAAAAGATGGAAGCAAGGGCTAAAGAATTACAAGAATTTATTGCTAGATTCTCTGCTAATGCATCAAAAAGTAAACAAGCAACTTCTAGAAAGAAAGAATTAGAAAAATTAACTATTGAAGATATTAAACCTAGCAGTCGTAAATATCCATATATTGATTTTAGAGTAGAAAGAGAAGCCGGCAACGATATTCTTAAAGTAGAGAATTTAACCAAAAAAGGTGTATTCGAAAATGTTTCGTTTACAGTTAATAAAGGCGAAAAAATAGCCTTTGTTAGTGAAAAGGGTACTACAATTACTGCATTATTTAAGATTATTGCTGGAGAAGATAAAGATTATACTGGCGAAGTTAAATGGGGTAAAACTATTACTTATAGTTATATGCCACAAAACTATAACCAATATTTTGATGACTGTAATCTTAACCTAGTTCAATGGTTGGGACAATTTAGTAAAGAACAAGAACAATCATACTTACGTGGTTGGTTGGGACGTATGTTGTTTACTGGAGAAGAAGGCTTAAAACAAGCAAAAGTATTGTCGGGTGGAGAAAAGGTAAGATGTATGCTAGCAAAAATGATGTTGACTAGTGGTAATTTCCTTATCTTTGACGAACCTACTAATCACCTTGACCTAGAAAGTATAACTGCACTTAATAAAGGTATGATTAATTTTAAAGGCAATATATTGTTTACCAGTCATGACCAAGAATTAATGGAAACAGTGGCTAATCGTATTATAGAAATTAATGGTACAAAAACTTATGATAAATTAATTAGTTATGATGAGTATCTTGAACAAAAGAACCAATAATAAATATTGATAATTAATTTTTATAACAAAACAAAAAGGCACAATCACATTGTGTCTTTTTGTTTTGATTTAGTTAATATGATTTATTTTAGATACCTATCTGCTATGTTTACATTGATCATAATTATTAAATCATTAGGATATTTTTTCTTTAATTCTTCTACACTACTAGGTTTAACATCTCTTACATTATAGTAATTATATATCATTAAAGTTCTTAATAAGTCTTTAGCCATATATATCGAATTAGGCATTCCAATACCACAAGTGTATCCACCAATTAAGTCAGGGAAATCGACATTGTATCCGTCATCTTCTTTATTAAAAACTGCAGGAAATCTAAAATTCATATTATTCTCCATATTTGATTTAACTTGTTATCAACTTAATTGTAATATATCACATAATTGTTAATTTTCACAATATAACTAATAGATATTACTTTGATTAACAAAAAATATTTATATATAGGATAA
>DJSB01000049.1:19394-41201 GCA_002437945.1 Christensenella sp. UBA6345
CGAATACAGTGAGATTTTACTGGAAATTATAGGGCTTTTTTATTAAAAATATATTCATTTTTTTTGAAACTATACAAAAAAAGTGCTATGATAAAGTATGGGGGAATTAGTTATGAGATTACCAAAGGGATTATGTAAAGAACTAAAAGATATATTTAAGGAAGATTATCCTATTATTAGAAAAGGAATATTGTTTGCCGAGCGTAAGCATAAAGATGCTGTTAGAGATGACGGCTCTCCATATTTTTGGCACCCATTAAGAGTGGCTGAATATGTTAGAAAATTTAAAAATAGTAAGCACCCTACAATTCTTTACCTTTCGGCATTACTGCATGACACACTAGAAGATACATACACTTCTTATAAGGAATTGTGTGAGACTTTTGGCGAAACAGTCGCTAGTACTGTTATGGAATTGTCCACACCTAAATTTGCCCCAAAATTTATAGATGGGAAAGCAATGTACTTATCTAAAAAGATGCAAAATATGACTAGTTATGCTTTGTACATCAAACTATGTGATAGACTCGATAATGTGTCTTGCCTTAATGGTTGTACTGAAGAGAAACGTAACCGTATTTTAAGTGATACACGTATTATACTTGATAATATTAAAGAACATGCTAGATTAAGTGAAACTCATAATCGTGTAATTTTGGCTATAGAAGAAGAGATGAAAAAATACCAATAAGCAGGAGTGTTTATTATGCTAATCGAAAATGAATTTTTAAATAATATAGAAAATATTTATGGCAAAGAGAATAGAGAACTCGTTGAAAAAGCATTTAACTTTGCCAGTGAAAAACATAAAGGTCAATTAAGAGACAACGGAGAAGAATATATTAATCACCCATATAGGGTAGCAAAAATATTGGTTGAAACAAAGGCTGACGTACCATCGGTAGTTAGTGGACTTTTGCATGACGTGTTGGAAGATACCGATTGTACCGAGCAAGAATTAAAGAGTAATTTTGGCGAAGTGGTAAGCAATATATGTGTTGGTGCTAGTAAAGTAGAATTAATTAAAGAAGCAAGATTAAAGAATCCTGACGAGTTGGAAAACTTAAGAAAAATGTTTTTGGCTCTAGGTAAAGATGCTAGAGTTGCCTTTGTTAAACTTGCTGATAGACTAGACAATATGCAGACTCTAGATAAAAAAGACAGAGAAAAACAAATAAAGATAGCACAAGAAACACTAGATATATATGTTCCTATTGCAGAAAGATTGGGTATGAATAAGTTTAAACATACCATGGAAGATTTATGTTTTAAATACATTTTCCCAGACGAATATGCCGAAGTTAATAAGTATCTTGATGAGAATTATAAAAAGAGTGAAAATATTATAATTGACATTAGACAAAAGATAGAGAATTTAGCAAAAGAATATGGTATAGATGCCAGAATTCAAAGTCGTATTAAAAGTAGTTTTGGTGTTTTTAAAAAGACAAGAAGTAAAGGTAGAGCCAATGTATTAGATGTTATAGCACATCGTATTATAGTTAAAGAAGTTAAAGATTGTTATACAATGCTAGGTGCAGTACACAATCTATGGCAACCAGTTGAAGGTCGTATTAAAGACTATATCGCTATGCCAAAGAAGAACCTATATATGTCACTTCATACTACAGTTATTTATCCTACCGAGAATGGTGGTATACCTTTTGAAATACAGATAAGAACAGAAGAAATGCATATTTATTGTGAATATGGTATGGCTGCTCACTGGATGTATAAGGAACATGGTTCAAAGGTTAATAAAGTCGATGGCAACAATGCTATATTTAATATGAAAAAGAAGATAAGCGAGTCTACCGATAAAGTCGTTCAAGAAAATGAATCTGATGAGTTTCTACAAATTATAAAAACTGGTTTCTATGATAATAAAATATTTGTATTTACACCTAATTACAATGTTGTCGAATTACCTGAAGGCTCGATACCATTAGATTTTGCTTATGCAGTACATACAGGATTAGGTAATAGATGTATAGGTGCAAAGGTTAATGATAAAATGGTACCTATTAATACCACTTTAAATACTGCAGATATTGTAGAGATATTAACCCAACAAGGTAAAGGTCCATCAAGAGATTGGATTAAGATATGCAAGAGCCGTGGGGCTATATCAAAGATTAAAAACTATTTTAAGAAAGAAAAACGTGAAGAAAATATTAAAATAGGTAAGGATATACTTGAAGAACAAGCAAGACGTAAAGGCTATCAATTACCAAAATTGCTTGAAGATAAAGAAACCTTAACTGAAGTTGCTGTAAAATATCATCTATTGGGACTAGAAGAGATATATGCAGCAGTTGGATATGGCGGCATTACTGCATCACAAGTATTGGGTAAATTTATATCCAAACAACAAAAGTTGCAGAAAGAAGAAAAGAAAGTTGCTTTATCTAATGACAATCCTACAAAATCTGGAGATACTAGCGTAATTATTGACGGACATGACGACTTACTTAAAAAAGTGGCTAGATGTTGTAATCCAATACCGGGTGACGATATTGTAGGCTATGTAAGTAGGGGAAGGGGTGTTACAATTCATAGACGTGATTGTGCTACACTTAACAACCTAGAAAGTGGACGTATTGTAGAGACCACATGGAATAAGAATATTTTAAGTGAAGTATATAATTCCAACTTTAAAATCATTGCTAAAAACTCTTCTGGTGTACTTAATAAAATTTCTATGAAGATAGCAGATAATAAAGTAGATATAACTTTTATTAAAGGCGAAGTAACAAAAACTGGCGATGCTGTTATTAATGTTGGCGTTAAAGTTAAATCTAGACAAGAATTGTTGGATTTACTTAACAAAATTAAGTCAATACCTGAAGTATATGATGTAATAAGATAGTGTGTTAACAATTATTGTTTAAGAATTATAGTAAATGAATATAATTAAGAAAAATTAATTAGAACAAAAAAATAAGACTTAAAATTTAAGTCTTATTTTTTATTAGAAATATTATTATTTTGATTTGATTGTGTTAACCAATTGTTCGATAACATTTAAAGTTTCTGCATCTTTAATGTTTTTAAGTAAAACATTGATTATTTCAAACATTGCTCCACGACGTTGTTCTTTTCTTATTGATTCTGCAATAGTTGTTAGTGGTTCGCCACATTGTGGACAGAAGTTAGCATTTTCTTCTACTACAGAATTGCATTTAGTACATTTTTCCATATTTTAACTCCTACTTATTACTTTTTTGTAATTTCATGGTATATTTTTATTCTATCTTCTTCAATTCTGTGTGCAATTTCATCGTAAAGGCAACGATTCTTTTCAAGTTGGGTAGCCAATAATAGTTCTGATGGCTTTGGTTCTTCTAGGAAAGTTGTTCCGCCATAAGTACGACTTATTGTACCGTCATCTTCTAGACTTAATGTTAATTCATCATTGCTTTTTGAAGCAAGAGTTGGTTTTTTACCTCTAGGAGTTTCGTTGTATACTTTTACACTTGACATACTGTAGTGGTCTACATCTATAAGACCTGTCATGTTTCCATTAAAGTCAATTGCGAATACACCAGGCATTTTTGCACCATTGTTTTTGATAGATGCTGATAAATATCCGCTTACACTTGTTGCTTTTGATAGAGCATTATTAGTACGTAGTTCGATAGGGTAGTGGATTACTTTACCTTTACTATTACGTTTGGCAAATTGTACAATCTCTTGTACACCTTCATTAACATAATATAGTCTATCTGTATTTACTTTAGGGTCACTAGTTAAGTTGTCGACAACTTCTTGAATTACATCTCTACCATCAAGTACTTTCATAATGTTATTTTCTTGAGCACCACGCATAAGTATAATATGAGCATCACTCTTAAGCAATCTTTTAACGATTTTAGTCAATTCTTTTTGTCTTAAATTGATACCAAACCATAATACTTTATTATCTTCGGTAATATCTGCTTTAGTAAGCTCACTCATCTTCCATTGCCAGCCAAATAGGTCACCGGCAAGAACTACAACTTTTTCTACTGAATCGTTGGTTCTTACTAATCTCTCATCAAAATATGTTAAGAATTTTTCATCTCTGATTGATTTTCCTGGGTTGGAAGTATCAAACATATTTAAACTTGATAAAGGTAATAATTCGATATGTTGGCAAGTGTCTGGTAGGGTAATCTCCACATGAGATATATTACCAGTACTTTTTTTACTTAATTTTCTTGTAAAATCGCTTTGATTGGCAAGAGTTACTTCATCAAGTTCATCAGCCGATGCAAGGTTTACTTTTTTAGGACGATTACCTTTTTTAGGGAAGTTACCTTCTCTATATAACTCCATTATTTTTGGTTTTTTCTTATCAGAAGTATATGGATTTATTTGTTCACTCATTTTGTTATACCCCCTTCAGCCTTTTTTACCATTTCGCCAAGTGTTGCATGAGCATTTTCTTGTTCAACTTCACGAGCAATTGCAGAACTATCTATATAATATAGTTGACTTACCAATTCAGCATTAAGAGTTAATTGATTATTAGGTTTAAACATTGGTATTATATTTATTTTTGGTATATATCTTAATGTTTCGTGTTCGTTGGTCTTATAATATGGATTTGGTTTAATTTTGCACAATAACATTAAAGCATTAGGTTGTGCGTTACCCATATTAACAGCAGCAGCATAATCAGAGTTTGCTTGTAGTGTAGGGCAAACTATAATTGTACGTTCCTTGGTAGAAGTACCTATTGTACGATTAAATTTATCTTTAACCGGAACTTCAACACGTTCGGAAGTGATAGCACCTTGTGGTGGGTGAGTGTGACCAGTAATTACTAAATCAGCATCTCCTTGTGGGAAAGCGGCATTACTTTGTGATTTCATCACGTCTAAAGATTTTGCTGTATTGCCACCTTTACCAGCACCATGCATTGCTGCAACTACTAATTTACCTTTTTCTTTGCTTCCTTCAATAGGCATATTAATAGTAATATGTGCATTGTGTGGGCAGAAAGGAACGTTTAATCTGTCTGCAAGTATCTTCAAAGCAGAAATATTGGTATCTACACCACGTTTTGAGTCCTTTGAATCGTGGTTACCAGGAGTGATGGCAATAATTTTACCTTGTTTTGCTAAAGGTAAAAATTGATCATAAAGATAATCAATAACTTCTTCTGGTGGTAGATTTTCATCGTGGGTATTAGATACACTTGTTTGTGTGGCATTATCCAAAATATCACCATTAAGTATAACACCAGAGTTGTAAGTGTTGTTAACAACTTTTACCCATTGTTCAAATAAGTCTAATCTTGCATTAATGTTACCCGCATGTAAATCAGGAAGTGGGAATAATAGAACAGATGTAAATGGCCATTCAACTTCAATATCTGTCATAATTTCTAGTGGTGAGAAAGCGGACAATATTTGTCCATTACGTGCTCTACGAAGTTGGTCATTTGTCTTATCTACTTTAACATTGGCTGCAAAATATTCAACAACTTTGTTTTTCATAATGACTCCTTTTCATTTGTTACAATCTAATTATACTAGATAACGACTTAATTTGCAATACCCAACCTTTCAAAACCTATTAAATATTTATAAATATATATTATTATATAATTAATCTTAATTAAAAAATCTCCAACATATGTTAGAGATTTTTAGTGTTTTAATGATTATTATTTAACAATTCTTTAATCAAATAATATTTACAAGAACATTATTAATGCTTGTTTGGTTCGTTATTTTCTAGTGTAACATGTAGGTCACTGCTTGTATCTATATCGTATTCGGTAGTGCTTTGTTTTGGACTAACATTTACTCTATATATAGTTGGATTTTTAAACATTAATGTTTGATCATAGGTGGCATATTGTTTAACGGTTTTGTCTCTTTCACTGGCTTGTTCGGCTGCCATTTGGTCAATAATATCAATATAATTACTTAATCCTTCATGGAATTCGTCTTGATATGCCTGTGCAAGGTTTTCATATTTTTCAACTAAATCTTCAATATCTTGTTTTGGGCAGTATTTGTAGATTCTGTGAGTAACTTTTCCTTGTTCTCTTGCTTTATCAAGTTTTATAATTTGGCTTAAAAATCTTTCCATAAATGAAGAATGAATTTCTCCAAAACGAGTTCTGCCTATTCTGGATTTAACATTAGGGTCACCATTGATATGGTTGTCACTGCCACCAGTGTAAAGTATTTGTCTTTCCATACCCATTTCTTTAACTGCATTTCGTATAACAATGCTACCTTCAGGTGTACGGGCATTGTATGCTGCTTCAAATCCATCAAGTTCCATACTTAATAGCATTTTTGCTACACGTTTCTTTCCAATATTAAGCAATCTTAATCTGTCTTCTTTTTTAGTGCCAGGTTGTAAATCTAGTTTGACACGGTCAAGGTTAACATTAGGGTGGGCTAATATACAAATACCGCCTGCAGAATGTGCAATTTTGATTACATCGGATATATTTAATTGTAGACGTTTTGGTTCTGGAGCGCCTTTTAATACTTTTCTTAATTCTTCAGTAGTAACATTACCTATAGTTATGTTTGATTTGTTTAAGAAATCCAATACATCTTTTACACCAAATTGTCCAAAGCCGGGAGTGGTTTTTCTTCTTTCTAGTACATATTTATTTATAAGTGTATCACTAAATTTTACACCATATTCTTTTTCAATAACCTTAAATAAACCTTGGTCTCTTAATAAGTCATTATGGTGTTTTGCTCGAAGTAATCTATGGAAAAGACTATTAGAATCAAATTGTGCACCGTATACAAGCATATGAACTTTTAAAGGTTTGTTCTTTTGACTTAATACACCGGGTATGACACAAGTAATCTCTACACCAGGTATAAAGTCTATACCATTAATTCTATGTATTACTCTATTGAAACTATATTCTGGGAAAGTGGTATTGTTGTCGGTATTATATGTTCTTATTTGTTCGTTAAGACTATTAAATAGTACTGCTGTGCTAGCCATGGTATTATGTTCGGTAATAGACAATATCTTAACATTGTTTTTCTTTGCATCGTTAAATAACTGTGCTGTAGAGCCACGGCCATCATGACTGCCACCATGTAGGTCAGTATCTGACTGATACTCTGATATAGTAACACCATATTTGTTTGATATATTATCAACATTTACTCTGGTTGAAGAGCCAAAACTATGTAGATGAAAATCAACCTTTGCATTGACTGTACTAAAGTTGGATCCGGTGTTTTTAAACTTATTTGTGCTTTCATTTAATTCATTGTCAGCCATATCCCAACCCCCATATTTCTTTTATTATTTATATAATACCAAATTGTAAAGTAAATTTCAATAGTAGATGCCAAAATTATGTATAAATAAATATTACTATTTTCTTCTATTAAATGTTTTTATATATAAATCAATTTTGCTTAAGTATTTTGCGATTTTGATGTAACCAGATATTGTTATTGGACATGATTATTAATAAAAAATATGTGTTAAAACTGTTATTAATCAATACGAAAACTATTATACTTGTTTTGATTTTGGTTTTTTGTGTGATATGATAAATCAGTAAGGTGAATTATGAAACTTAAACAAAAAATTATTATTTCTGTCATTATATTAATAATGTTACTGTCAGCACTAACTCTATCTTGTATTTATGTGTGGTGGTATAGACAACCACAAAAACCAGTAATCCATATTATTGCTTTGGGTGGACAATCTAATTGTGAAGGAGTTGCGTTAAGTAGTGCACTTGAACAAAAAGTAACTAACAAGCAGTATCAATTGTATTCGCAGGGTTTTAAAAATGTAAGTATTGTTAGAGTAACAGAAGGTGGAGTGGTAGGGAGTATTCAACAATGTAAATTAGGTCTTGGGGCGACTAGTAACCATTTTGGTATAGAAATAGGTATTGCTGACTACTTAAACACATATTATCCAGATTATCAATATTGCCTAGTTAAAAAGGCTGTAGGTGGTACTACAATGGGTGAGTTTTGGACACCATCTTCTGATACGGGAGAATATATTGAACAACTAATTAATGGTATCAATATTACAATACAACAATATGAAAAACTTGGCTATATTGTTAAGGTAGATGCATTTTGTTTTATGCAAGGCGAAGAGGAAAGTGCATCTGGCGAATTAACAAATTATTATAATGATACTCTTAATATGATTAATTATTTTCGTGAGACTTTTAAACAATATGGCGATAATATTAGATATATAGATGGCGGAGTGTATCACAGTGAAAGATTCCCATATGGTAATCAAGTTAACCAGATTAAAAAAAGTGTAGCAGATACTGATAACAATAATTATTATATAGACACTATTGCTATGGGATTAACTAAAAATAATCACGAAGAAAGCGGAATTGATGATGTATTTCATTATGATAGTTTATCAATGTTAAGACTAGGTTGGGCTTTTGGAGAAGATATTGTAGATAATAATAATGTCGATTAATTATTAATTGATTATTGTAATATGTTATTAAAGTATGAAAAATAGTTAGTAATTTATAATTTTTATGGTATTATCATTTTAGAATTCTTTTAATTAGGAGTGTAAAGAAATGGAAGAAAATATAAAAGATCCTATTGATTGTTTATTTGATGAAGATAACAATGACCCTATAGTATTGCTTAATGAAAAGGGCGAAGAACAAGCATTTGAACAGGTTGCTGTCATACCACAAAGCAAAAAGACTTATGCTATATTACAACCTATCGGTCATATGGACGGAGTAGGAGAAAATGAAGGTTTAGTATTTGCAATTGAAGAGTCTGAAGATGGTGGCGAATATCTTAAACTTGTTACCGATGACAAGATAATAGATGAAGTCTTTGACGTTTATGAAGAAATGTGGGACGATGCCGAATGTGATTGTGGCTGTCACTGTCATGATGGTTGTGATTGTGAAGATGATTGTGAAGATGATTGTGAAGATGACTGTGATTGTCATTGCGAAGATGAAGAATAATAACTTTATGTATACTTAAATCAACTTAAACTTTATTGCTAATAAGTTTACTTTAACAATTGTGTTAAGTAATATTGGCGATAAAGTTTTTTTATTTTCTTTTGTCTTTTAGTTATTTTTTCTTGTTCAAATTATAAATTTTTTGTTCAAAATATTGAAAGATTAATTATACATAAGTTTTTCGCAATTTCTTGATTTTTTTACATTTTATTTGCATAAATATTATCGCTTATTAATATTTAACTATTTTAAAAATTTGCTTAAAAAATTTGACTTTTTCAAAGTATGGGCATTGTAACTAAAAATGGGAAAAATCACAAGATATTGTGTTGTTGTGTTTGACTTAACCACAATATCTATTTATAATGCCATTAGTAAATTGAAAAGGGGAAGGCTATGAAAATAATCAAAAGAAGTGGACAAGAAGTTGAATTTGACGCATCAAAAATCTATAATGCTATCACTAAAGCCAACAATAACCAAGAGAAAGACAAAGACCGCATAACTGAAGCAGAAATCAAGGAAATTGTTGATACTGTAACTAAAAAATGTAAAAACATTAAACGTGCAGTTTCGGTAGAAGAAATACAAGATATGGTAGAAGAAAACCTTGTTGCACGCAATAAGTTTAAACTTGCCAAGCATTATATAACATATAGATATCAAAGAGCCTTGGTTAGACATTCTAATACTACAGACAAACAAATTTTGTCTTTAATTGAATGCGAAAACGAAGAAGTTAAACAGGAAAATTCTAACAAAAATCCTACTGTAAATAGTGTTCAAAGAGACTATATGGCGGGCGAAGTAAGTAAAGATATTACTAAAAGATTCCTATTGCCTACAGATATAGTTGAAGCCCATGAAAATGGCGAAATACATTTTCATGATGCTGACTATTTTGCTCAACACATGCATAATTGTGACCTTATCAATCTAGAAGATATGTTGCAGAATGGCACAGTTATTTCTGGCACTATGATAGAGCGTCCACACTCTTTTGCTACTGCTTGCAATATTGCTACCCAAATAATAGCCCAAGTTGCTAGTAGTCAATATGGCGGACAAAGTATTAGCCTTACTCATTTAGCACCTTTTGTTGATGTAAGTAGACAAAAGTTTAGACGTGAGACTAAAAAAGAGTTTGAAGAGTTGGGTGTAGAAATCACTGAAGAACAACTTAATGCTATTGTAGAAAGTCAAGTAAGGAAAGAAGTTAATAAGGGTATCCAAACTATTCAATATCAAGTAGTTACTCTTATGACCACCAACGGACAAGCCCCATTTATAACAGTGTTTATGTATTTAGGTGAAGCCCGTAACGAACAAGAAAAGAAAGACCTTGCTATGATGATAGAAGAAACCCTTAATCAACGTATTACTGGTGTTAAAAACCAAAAGGGTATATACATAACTCCTGCTTTCCCAAAACTTATCTATGTACTAGAAGAACAAAATATACATGAAGATAGTCCTTACTGGTATTTAACCGAGTTGGCAGCCAAATGTACAGCAAAACGTATGGTTCCTGACTATATTTCTGAAAAGAAAATGTTGGAACTTAAAAAAGATAAAAATGGCGAAGGACACTGTTATACTTGTATGGGCTGTCGTAGTTTCTTAACTCCATATGTTGATGAAAACGGTAAACCAAAATACTATGGTAGATTTAATCAAGGCGTAGTTACTGTTAACCTAGTTGATATAGCATTAACTGCTAATAAAGATATGGACAAGTTCTGGAAAATATTTGACGAACGTATGGAATTATGCCATAAAGCATTACAATGTCGTCATAACAGATTAAAGGGTACTTTGTCTGATGTTTCGCCTATACTATGGCAATATGGTGCATTAAGTAGGCTTGCACCGGGAGAAAAAATTGATAAGTTGCTTTATGGTGGATATTCTACAATTTCTTTAGGATATGCAGGGTTGTGGGAAACCGTTTATGCATTAATTGGCGAAAAATTAACTAGTCCAAAAGGTAAAGAACTAGGATTAGAAATTATGAGCAAACTTAATGAGTATACTAAAAAATGGAAAGAAGCCGAGAATATAGATTACTCATTGTATGGTACACCACTAGAAAGTACTACATATAAGTTTTCAAAATGTTTACAACGTAAATTTGGAGTGATAGAAGGTGTTACTGATAAGAGTTATATTACCAACTCATATCATGTTCACGTAACCGAACCTATTGATGCATTTTCAAAACTTAAATTTGAAAGTGAATTCCAAGCATTAAGTCCAGGTGGAGCAATAAGTTATGTAGAAGTTCCTAATATGCAGAACAATATTCCTGCCGTATTAGAAGTGATGAAATTTATCTATGACAACATTATGTATGCCGAACTTAATACTAAAAGCGATTATTGTCAAGTATGCGGATATGATGGCGAAATTAAAATTGTAGAACAAGACGGTAAATTGGTTTGGGAATGTCCAAATTGTAAAAATAGAGACCAATCAAAAATGAATGTTGCTAGACGTACATGCGGTTATATCGGTTCACAATATTGGAATCAAGGCCGTACACAAGAAATTAAAGATAGAGTATTACACTTATAATCAAAAAAATAGTGAGTTATTATGAATTATGCAGTAATAAAAAATTGTGATATAGCCAATGGTTTTGGTGTGAGAGTGAGTTTGTTTGTAAGTGGTTGTACCCATCATTGCAAAGATTGTTTCAATCCAGAAACTTGGAATTTTAATTATGGTACACCATATACAAAAGAAACAGAAGATTATATAATTCAACTTCTTAAGGCTGACTATATAAAAGGTATAACCTTATTGGGTGGAGAGCCTATGGAAGAAGTTAACCAAAAAGAACTTGTTAATCTATTAAGAAGAATAAAAACCGAATTGCCTAATAAAGATATATGGTGTTATACAGGTTATACTTATGACACCGACCTTAAACAGGGTGGTAAAGCATACTATCAATACACTGATGAAATTTTGTCGTATCTTGATGTCTTGGTAGACGGCGAGTTTAAGACTGATTTAAAAAATTTAAGTCTAAAATTTAGGGGAAGTAGCAACCAAAGAGTGATTGATGTAAAGAAATCATTAAAAGAAAATAAGGTTGTGTTGTACCTAGAATAATTGATAAATAAAAGAATGATAGCATAATTGCTATCATTCTTTTTTTACTATTAAATTTATTTAAACTTAAAAACTACATTAAGCAATTCTGACTATAGTCAATGTTGCACTATAACCACCAGTAGCATTAATTGTAGTGCTATCAGTAATTGTAGGAATCAATGTTATAGTATCGTCACTAGTTAAATTTAATACAAATGTCCCACCAGTTGCTTCAGTGTTAGATAAAGAAACTTGAGTAGGTGTATTAATAGTATCATTAACTCCTATAGCGATTAGTTCTGTGCCAGAAACATCAGTGGCATCGCCCACTTGATATGACACAATATAAGTCCCAGTCGCAGGTATGGTTATGGCATTGTTGGCTACAGCCATACCATTGTTAGTAAGTGTAGTGTTAAGCACTACAGGTGTATTATTAGTAAGTGCTTGTGAAGCAGGATTGTATATTGTAGCATTTTGATTAAGTGCTGGACCAGTAGCCCCAGTTGGACCAGTTGGACCTGTAGGACCTGTAGCACCAGCCACACCTTGGATACCTTGTACGCCTTGAGCCCCAGTAGGACCGGTCGCTCCGGCAGGGCCTGTTGCTCCCGTAGGGCCAGTAGCACCAGTTGCGCCAGTAATACCTTGTATTCCTTGTGGTCCGGTAGCCCCAGTTGGTCCTGTTGCTCCGGTTATTCCAGTGCCAGTTGCACCAGTAGGACCTGTAGGACCAATTGAACCTTGAACACCTTGGATACCCTGTACACCTTGTGCACCAGTAGGACCGGTAGGTCCGGTTGGACCCATAGGACCGATTACTCCTTGTAAACCCTGAACGCCTTGTATTCCTTGAGCACCTGTTGGACCGGTTGGACCAGTAGGACCAGTCGCACCTGTAGGGCCGGTTACACCAGTTGTGGGACCCGTAGGGCCAGTTGGACCTGTAGGTCCGGGTATACCTATATTTCTAACAATCACTTGCGTATTGTTGTTTCTGTTACAACGATTATTGCAAAAACAATTTGAATTAAAACAACTCATTAGTTGACCTCCTTGCATTATCGCTACTGCATAATATGATTGCTTATGTTATTTTGTTACTTTCTATATATAGTTACAATAAAAAAGTTTACATATATTTTATGTAAACTCTGTAATATTAATTTAATTATTCTATGCTGATTGACTCACTATGTTTGTAAATTAAGTTGCTATCGCAACAACCATTGTTACATAATGTCCACTTAAATTTGATTCATCGTCAGTTGATATTTAATGCCATTGCGTGTCGCTTGTATAAACTTCCTTAAGTGTTACAATTTCTTTAGCATGATATAATATTCTACTATTAATTCGGTATCATCTTTATTAGTTTTGCTTAAAGATTTTTCTGCGTTTTGTTTTCCTATGCTACTAAAAAATGGCTGACTAGATAAATATACAAAATCTGATTTCTTTACACCTTTTTGGTATTCGCAAAGTTTGGTTAGACCGGATTTTAAAAGACTATTATAACTTGCGATATTATCTTTGTGAACTTTTGACATACACCATTCGTAACCATCGGATTTAAGTTTTTCGATTAAATACTTAATCATTTCTGACATTAGACCATTTCCACGATATTGACTTGATACCATATTAAATGCCAATTCGACCATACTATCGGTATTACATTTAGTACCAAAATCTATTTTACCTATTAACTTTCCGCATTTATAGTCTAGTGAACTGACACCAACTAGGTTGTTTTTGTCAAAAAGTCCTATTATATAAAATCTTGGATTAGTAATCATTCCGAGTACGTTATCATAATCATATGGCATAGGTGTAAACCATTCTAGGTTATCTAGGTGGGAATACATATCTACGATAAGATTAATAAAGTCTTCTGTGTCGTCCGGTACTAATTGACGTATAATGTAATCTTTGTTATTTTTATTGAATTTGTATAGAGTTAAATTGTCTTTCATTTTTATACTTCCCAATTATTTTATTGTCTTAATTGTAACATATTTAATCGTTATATCAAAGTTATTATTGGCAGTATAGAGTTTTAGTCTGGTTCGTGTAAAGATAAAACTTTACAAGTCGTTATTAGTTGTAATTACTAGATTAAATACTTGTTAGTATCTTAATAATTATTGTATAATACTATAGTCATTATGATGATTTTAGGAGTGTGAATATGACACTAGAAGTAATTGAATATATTAAGAATAATCCAGATTGGAAAATAACATTATCTAAAGAACCATACTGTATCACAATATATGAAGATGATAACTATTACTTACTTAAGTACAGCCAACTATTTTCTGATTTTCGAATTGATATGGTAAAGGAATGTCGTGGTTTGATTATTGATAAAGAGACATATAAACCACTTGCTTTGTCTTTTACAAAGTTTTTTAATGTGTTTGAAGAATTTGCTGCAAAAGTGAATTGGAAACATTGTGCTGTTCAAGAAAAAGTTGATGGTTCAAAGATGTTGGTATGGTATGATAGAGATAGTTGGCATGTATCTACATCGGGTACAATTGATGGATGCATACAAGGCTATAAAAACTGGTACTGACTATTCTTTTGGTCAATTATTTGATGAAGCAATTGATAATTTAAATATTACCAAACAACAATTTTTTGATTTACTTAAACCAAAATATTGTTATACTTTCGAACTTATTTCTCCAAAGGCTAGAGTGGTTGTTCCATATCAGAACACTGAAATTAGATACATAGGATTAAGAGATGTAGAAACTTTTGAAGAAGTTGATCCCGACATAGAGACTCAATTAACTAGTGTAGTCCAACGTCCAAAACAATACAATTTAACATCTTTAAAGGAATGTCTTAAGGCTACAGAAATAATGGGATATGATGAAGAAGGTTTTGTAGTTGTTGACGATAAATGGAATAGAGTTAAGATTAAATCTCCAGCATATGTTGCTGCTCACTATTTGAAAAATAACGGAGTAGAGAATAATGCGAAAATACTAGAGATGATAGATAAGGGCGAAGAGAGCGAATTTTTATCATATTTCCCAGAGATGAAAGATGGCATTATTAATGTTAAGACCAAAAAAGAAAAATATATTACTGATGCAAAAGAAGCAATTATTGATATGCAATCCCACAATTTTACAGATAGAAAAGAAATTGCCCAATTTATCAATTCTCGTTATCCACAATTTAGAAATCTTATGTTTAGATATTTAGGTACAGATTTAATCGCCATGTATGTTAATAATTGTTGGAATGAGATGAGTATCGATAAAAAACTAGAAAGCATAGGTTTAAGACGATTGGAAAATGATACTGACAAAATAGACGTGGAAGAATAAAGAATTGTATATTTTAGAATATTAATTATTGAGAAATATAATATTAAAATAAATTTCTATTTAGTTAGATAAAAAACACCGAAATAAAATCGGTGTTTTTTGTTAACGATATATGAGTTTGTGTTTTTATTATCTATAATCTCTATAGTGTATATATATTATTATTTGGTTTTTTAGTGGCGATTTGATATAATGAATATAGCAAGGAGTCACATATGATAAAAGAGTTTTTTCGTAAACATAAAACTTTGGCAGAAATAGCAAGATTTGTGATTGTGGGCGGAGTCGCTACAATTATAGACTTCTTATGTATGAGTTTATTTATTTATGTTTTTAATTTAAAGGCTTATAATTACAATCTTATTAATGTTTTCTTTTCAAAAGGTAATGCTAATGCATGGAGTGTAGTGGTAGGTACTGGTGTAGGGTTTACTATTAGTTTAGGGTTTAATTACTTATTAAGTATTTTGTTTGTATTCCAGAACAACAATAAGTTTGCCCGTACTGCAAAAGGTGCAGTTGCGTTTACCGTGTTGGCATTGGTAGGTTTGGGTATACATACCTTGTTTATGTATATTGGATATGATTTACTTCATATTAACGAGTGGATAGTAAAGATATTTTTAACTATCGTGGTTATGGTATTTAATTATATAACTAGAAAAAAATTGATATTTAAGGAACATACTAATACTATAACAACCAATGTATCTAGTGACGAAGTAGACAATAAAAATGTTGATAGTGATAATACTAGACTAAAAGATAATGAAGTAGAAATAATAGCACCTGATGATAGCCAAAGTGCTTAATGTGTTAATAATAGAGTAAATTTCAAAGGAAGAAAGATATGGATAAAAAAATCGATGTAAGTGTTGTTATACCGGTATATAACGAAGAAGAAAGTATCAATAGATGTTTTAACGAAGTGGACAATGAATGTAAAAAACTTGGACGTACATATGAAATAATTTATGTTAATGATGGTTCAAAAGATAATAGTCTTAATATACTTAAGGAATTAGCAGAAAAATATCCACAAGTTAAGGTTATTAACTTTAGCCGTAATTTTGGACAAAATCCAGCATTGATGGCGGGATTCAAGATGTCAAGTGGGGAAGCAATTATTAATATAGATTGTGACCTTCAAGACCCTGTACATTTAATAACAGACTTTGTTAATAAATGGAGTGAAGGTTATGATGTAGTACTAGCGAAAAGAAAAAAACGTGCTGGCGAAAGTATATTTAAAAAGGTTACATCAAAGATATTTTATAAAGTGTTTAAGTGGTTATCAAAAACCAATACTCCACAAGACTGTGGCATATCAAGATTGTTGTCTAGACGTGTTCTTAATGATATATTACAACTTAACGAACATAATATTTATCTTGCCGGTATGACCGAATATGTGGGGTATAAACAAACTATTGTTGAATTTGATAGAGAACCTAGACGTGAAGGCAAGACTAAATATAGTGTAAAGAAACTTGTTAAGTTGGCAATTTCTAATACATTGCCATATTCTTCTACACCTATAGCATTTATTTTTGGTGGTGGTATAACAATGTCGTTAATGGGGACTTTAGGCTTAATTGCATTATTAGTATTAAGTCTAGTTAAAGTTGCATTCCCTAGTTTGTTATGGATAATAGGAACTATTGTATTGTGTACTGGCATAATAATGGCAAGCCTAGGTGTAATAGGTGCATACATTATGATGTCTTATACTGAAGTTCTTAACAGACCTAGATATATTATTGCTGATAAATATAATTTTGGAGATAAAGATGAATAGAATTAAGTCTCATTTTCGTGATAAGAAAAATTATTATATTCTAGCATCTGTCATTACTGTACTTTTTTTAATTATTTATGCTTGCTATGGTGCATTCCCATTTGGGACAAAAACAATAGCACACTATGATATGTATCATCAAGTATTGCCTTTTGTGGGATTAATTTTTGATATGTTTAGTGGAAAAATCTCGCCAGTGTTTACTAATTACTTGGCGGGTGGTGCTAATATAGTTGGGTTTGTATGTTATATGATATTTAATCCATTCTATTTACTTTTGTTACCTTTTGGAAAGGCTAATTTGCTTTATAGTATTAATATTGTATTTATTATTCAAATCATTGCTATAGCATTAACATTTTTATGGTTTATACGTAAATATTTTCGACTTAACGATATTTTGCAGATTACATTTGCTTTTGCGTATGCCATAAGTCCTTATGTTCTATTCAATTATACTTGGTTTACATGGTTATTCTTATATATGCTTATGCCTATTTTAGCCCATTATTTTATTAAGATGTTAAAAACCGGTAAAATATGGGGCTTTACATTAACTGTGACTGCCATGATATACAACTGCTATGGTATAGGACTTACAGGGCAGGCTATAATATTTATAATTGCTACTGTGTTTATATTTTCTATGATTAAAGATAATCAACATAGAAAAACAAGTATGTTCAAGATGCTTATAAGTTATGGTATAGCAGTATGCTTTGCTTTGCCATTACTTGGTGTTAATGTTATGCAATTAACCGAAGGCTCTAGAATTGGAAGTTTATTTGACAACTTTATATATGGACAATTATTTGGCGGGATTAGTTATAATATTAACTATTTAGTTACTGATAGTATTGCACTTGTATTTACAGTATTGTTTGTGATTAAATGTAACAAACATAATAAATTTAATCAATTTTTATTTATTTCATTATTGCTTTGTGCTATTCCATTGCTTATTGATGGTATTCAATTAGTGTTGTGCTTGGGTAGTTATTATGGTTATAATATGCGTTTAAGTTATGTTTTAACTTTTTTAATGATGATTACTTCTATGCTTTACACTAAAAACATAATGAGACGACATAATAATATAGCAGAAGAAAAAATAGAAAAATATACTGAAAGAAGTATTTCAATTATATTCTGTGTAGTTATATTATTAGTTACTTTGTGTTTAAGTATATGGCATGAATTTTTAAGTTCAAGTTTATCCAATGCTTGTTCGGGTGGATTGGTATTATTGGTGTATTCAATTATGCCAGTTGGTTTTATTGCTATTATGGTGTGGTTGTTATACAACTATCTTAAAGGGAAAGTTAGAGTCAAAGTATTCTATGTGATAATGTCTATCTTGTTCGTTTTTCAAAGTTTATCTAATATGTTTATTTTTACCGAACAAGGTTTTTCAAGCACAAAGGGAGTTAAGTTTTTACAAAACCAAAGTATAGAAAGGAATATTAATTATACTGATAGATTAAAAGATTTTTCTGATGATTTAGGTTGTGACACTCATATTTTAACCAATTTTTCAAGTTTTGCGTGCTTCGCATCTCAAATCAATAAAGTGCCAGTAGAGTTCTCAAGAAAGTTGGGATACAATGTATCTAATAATGCGTTATCATCTTTTGGTGGGACTGTGTTGTCTGATGCTTTGTTTAACTATAAATATTATTATTCTACAAGCGAAATTAATTATCCACATTTAAATCTTGTTGCTAGCGAAAAACACAAAGAAAAAACATATTATTTGTATGAAAATATGTTGACCATTAACAATGCTATTCTGTTGCCAAGTTCTTCAAACTTACAATTGGGCAAAAATATTAGTGATAATATCCAAGCCTTGTACGAATATATGGGTGGCGAAGGTACGGTTATTAAATCTACTACTTTAGACTTAATAATTTCTGACCCTAATAACGATATAGGACAGGGAACTCTAGTTGATGATGAAACCAAACATCAAACTGTTAATATTATGTTTAAGTCAAGAGACTATAATAGAATAATGTATTCGTCACTTGATGTATTTCAAGAATATTGTGTTCTAATACCTAATTCAAGTGCATTAGAATTGAATACAGAAAGTAATTCACTTGAATCACTTGGATATGTAGAAAAGAATAAGTCTGATTATGAAGTAGGTATTCAAATTGTCGAACCATACAATAAAAAAGATAAATACGAAGCCAAGGATATAACAATATACGAAATTAATTATGATAAAGTGGCACAATTAATTCAATCACTTAATAACCAAAATGTTGACTTTCAATATACCAAGAATGGTTTTAAAGTTACTGCTAATAGTAATAACCAAAAAATTGTTATTTCTAATGCCAATATTAATGGCAACTCTATTACCATTAACGGAGTTAAAACCGAACCTAATAGTTTAGGACTTATCGAACTTGATCTAAATGATGGTGAGAATCTGATCGTAAGTGAATTTAAGTTCCCATATACAAAAGTATTATTAATTGCTTTAGTAGTTGGCGGATTAGGCTTGACTATATTGATTGTATTTAATTATTGTTTGATTAAATATAAAACTATTAAAAATATAGTATATTATGTATCTTTAGGTATATTTGGGGTATTCTTGACCATAGTATATTTTGTACCTAGTGTAATATTTATGGTTAGAATATTTATGTTTAAATTTTAAGGAATAAAAATGGAAGCAATACAAGAGTTTTTTGTTAATATATTTAATGATAATGTATGGCTAGCAATATTGTTGTTTGCCATGCTACCTATTACTGAAGCCAGAATTGCTATTCCTTTTGGCTTAAGTGCTTCCTTTTGGGGTGCAAAAACTTTAACTCCTATACAAGCATTTTTGTGTGGTAGTATAGGTAGTTTTATTCCTAGTTTAATTATAATTCCTTTACTAGTTCCTATTTTAAAGTATTTAAAGAAAACACGACTTTTTAGTTCACTTGCAGAAAAATTGGAAAGACTGGCCAATAAGAAATCGCAAAAAATAAGTGAGACAAAAAATAGTGCCAAAAGGTATATCTTGTTGTCGCTTTTTGTAGCAGTACCATTGCCACTTACAGGGGTATGGACAGGGTCACTTATAGCATCAATTCTTAATATGTCCGTTCCTTATAGTCTAATTGCTATACTAGTGGGCAATTTAATTGCAGGTGGTATTATTACTATTATTTCAGTATTGTTTGATGGTAAAAGCGATATATTTATGCTTATACTTTTAGGTATAATATTTGCATATGTACTATTCTTGGTTGTTAAATCTTTGATTAAATATATAAAGAATAAACAAACACAAAAATGGACTATGTAAAATACGTTATTAGTAAACGGTAATAATTATTTATTGATATTAACTTTAAACAGCCACGGGAATATCTCGTGGCTTTTTAAAAAAGAGAAGAATATTAAGTGTGTATTCTTCTCTTTTTTTATTGTCTATAATTAATTTATTGTAAACATAACAATAATGTAATTAACATTGTAAGTTATTAAATATAATTACGTTGTTTACGATTAATCTGTTTAAGTTTATCTTTGTGATATATGGTTTCTATAATTTCTTTAATAATGCTAGTTAATTCACTATTTTCACTATAATCAGCCTTTGCTATGTAATCTACACGATCATGATTGATTAATGCTTTGTAGTAATCAGGCAAATTGTCATCATTGTACACACCTATTGCGTATCCTTTTTTTGCTCTAATTAATTTCATTGAAGGTATGTCGGTTTCGCTGTCGCCAATGTAAATAATGTTTTCAAAAGATATACGTCTTTCATCATATGGCATATAACTATTAACACGTGGGTCGTTAGGGGATAGTATACCTTTATTGATACGATATAAATATTGTGTTTTGCTGGTATAGTTAATGTCGATTGCAGGCCAAAATGCTTCACCTTTTTCATCATAGCAATATGTGCAAGCATAAATTTCTTTAAAATGTTTTGCTATAGCAGAGCCTTCTATCATTTCTTTCACACCAGAAGATATAATATAATGTTCTAGTTCAACACCTTTAGATTCTGCAAAAGCATTAATACGATCAAACCATGTCAAAATCCCATCAAAATATTCAATGTCTTTACCGCATGATTGAAAAAATTCTCTAGTAGGTTTGATACCACGTTCTTTGCATTTTTTTAATCCCATATATAGATATGCCATAATATTGTTAGCACCATGTTCTGTAGAAAATTGGGCACACTCTTTCCAGAACTCATTTATGTCCATATTTAATGATTTAATGAATGAGTAATTTTGCATATCATTTTGCGATAGTGTTTTGTCGAAGTCATAACAAATTGCTATTCTTATTTTTTCCATATAGTCACCTATTGATATTTATTGTAAAAATATATTAACCTAAAAATCAATTATTGTCAATATATAATCCATTTTAGCCGTAAATAAAGCCAAATTTTTAATATTTCTGAAGCATTAACAAAAATATTTAAACATTTTTATTAAATTTTAATTAGTGTAATTAAGGTTAAGTATTATTGGATTGTGGCATATTATATATGATAATGGCTTGCTTATTTTATATGTAAAACTGCAGTTAACTTCCGGTGATATATTACAACA
>DJSB01000049.1:41330-43690 GCA_002437945.1 Christensenella sp. UBA6345
CACTGCATTCGCAAAACTATTTTGCTGACGCAAAATCTACGATAAATCGTAGTATTATTGAATTGATCACCATCAGTCATAAGAAAATAATGTATTACATTGCTTTCTTCTGACTTCCGGTGATATAATATATTGACTTCTAATATAGAAGGACAAATAAAATAATTTATATAGGAGAATATTATGAAAGAATTTATGAAAAAGGTTAAATGGGATAGTGTTATAATTGCTATACTTACCATAGTTACTGGTATACTTTGTGTGGTTATGCCTAATCAAGTAGCAGATGTGTTGTGTATAGTTTATGGTGCTTCACTTATGGCTATGGGTGTTGCATTATTCGTAAGATATTTTTGGTTTGGAACATTGCTTAATGGCTATCTATTAATGGTTGCTACATTATTGTTTACTTTAGGACTATTATGTATTTTGTATCCTAACGCACTTCAAAGTATTATGACTATATTGTTTGGTTTGTTTATTGTTGCTGACTCTATGTCTACAATAGTAGATAGTATATATTGTAGTAGACTTCATGTAAGTGGTTGGTTAATTATGATGATATTGTCTATTATTACTGCAGTACTAGGTGTTGTGGTTATGTTCTCTACATTTGATACTGTTATGATATTCGCAGGTTGCTCATTGATTATTGAAGGTGTTAGAAGATTAGTATTAACTATAATATATAGTAGAAAAATTAAGATGGCTAAAAAACAATTATTAGATTCTAATAAAGAGATTATTATAGAAGAGTAGTCTATTTTACTTAAAATAATTACCTTTATATATAAGATGTAATTTTGATTTGATTAATAATGATTTAATAATTAATATTGGCTTATGGATTTAACAGAGTCAAAGTTTAATGACTTAAATATATAATATACCACTTAATTTAATTAAGATAAAAAACAATTTAATTAACATTAAAAAAACTCTATGCTTGTTTGCATAGAGTTTTTTATTATAGACTCATACCTTTATCTTCATCGTGAGTATTATTATTTGTATTATTTTCTTCTTTCGCTTCTGCTTTAGTATTTAAAGTTTCTTTAGTATTATTGTTTTTCTTTTCTTTAATATCTTTCTTTATTGTTTCTGCTTCTGCTTGTTTTTTCTTTAATAATTCGTTAAGTTTGTATGCTTTCAATAAAGTATCTTTAACTTCAGCAGGATATGATTGAAAGATTTCTTCAATTCTGTTGTGAGAAAGTTCGGTAGAAACCATTGCATTTTGTCTACTAAATCTCCAATCTTTACGGATAAACTTCAAAATATGATTAAAGTTTGGTTCGCAGTATACTTTAGTTTTCTTTGTTAAGAAAGATGCAATTCTAGTCATATAATATATGTCCATAAAATCTACAGTTTCTTTAATCCTTAAAGTATTTTTAATGCGATTTACAAGACCTTTATTTTCAAGTTTAGGTTGATAAAAATAGAATGCAGAAATAACCAACATTTCCGAATTTATTATTTTAATTTTGTTATTGTTTTGATTTTCCATTATTAACCTCTTTTTTTCTCTAATCATATATAATCAAAATATATGATTAATTGTTTTGATAGCGATAAAAATTAATTAATATTATCTATCGTTATTCAAGACATATTTTTTAATTGCATATATAGTATATCAAATCTAAATGCCAATTTCAATACCCATCTTTATTAATATACCCAATATTTTTTATATTTTTGCCCAATTTCTTTCTGTAGACGATTTTTGTAGCAAATTAATATTGTTTATATAATATATATAATATATGTATAGTAAACATATAACATTATACATATGGGAGAGACTATGAAATATAATGATTATCCATTACCCGATGAAAAATTAATCAAAATACTTAATAATGAGTATCGGCTTAAACATAAAAGTACCAGTTTAAGCATAAATGATGTCGAATTGCTTGAACAAAAGAACAAACTAGATTATCTGTACCAGAATATAAGTAAAGAAAAAATACATCTTAATAGACTATTTAAAAATAAAGAAGTAATTAATGCCTGCCTAGATAATCAATTAAAAATACTAGCCGATATGGGAGTAAATACAACCATTAGTCAAAATGTGCCTACCAGAAGTATGTTTGTGGATTATTTAAGATGTGAAAGTGAGATCTTAAAAGCACTACTTTTTTTAATGCTTTTGGATAATTTAAGGTATGATAAGGTTAGACTTAATCAGATACTTTTAGAGCAAGTTGATATGTTTGGCTGTATACTTGATATGCAAAAAAGGTAAAAATTAAACACTAATTAAGTCAAAATGCAAAACACGTGGATATGTGTAGGAAGAATAGATAAAAAAAGATAAAAAAAGATGAAAAAAGTTTAAAAAAAGTGTT
>DJSB01000002.1:0-2167 GCA_002437945.1 Christensenella sp. UBA6345
TTTATTTAACAGCCTGTAGGCTGGAAAGGGAGGGGTATATTGGCTTTATTCCTTACTTATACACATTTTAAGGGGTAAGTAAATTGTGTAAACATTAAGGTTATTAACAATATACACTTTATAGTATGTATGGGATTTGTAAAGTGTTAATATTTATATTATGCATTCAACAAATATCTTTACAACTTATGACAATTGTATTAGTATAATAATGATATTAATTATTATTAATTATTGATAATCATTGGTAGAGAGTAGTAACATTGTTTGTTCTACTTATAAAAGGGAGTTATTATAATGAATACATTACAATATTATTTAGATAAAGATAACGACATATTATCGGCATACGAAAAAAGTACGGAGTTTTTTGTGCAGTATGTAGCAAAAAATAAGTCATGGCAGTATAGTCGTATTTCATTTAGTGAATATCAACATAGTTATAATTATGAAAAAGTTGGAAGAGAGTTTGCTTTAAAATATACAGATAGTAATCTGCCTGATAATATGTTTAATCAGTATAAGCAAATTATTATTAATAACAGAAATGGTTTAGAAAAATAAATAAGTTAAAAACAAGTGTAATATGTAAGTTTAATAACACTTGTTTTTTTTATGTCATTCTAAAGCGTAGCGTAAGCGAAGTTAAACCCGTAGGGCAACGGCGAAGACGAAGGAATCCCAAAACGTGCAGTGTATATCTAAACAATACAAAACGTGCACCTTGTATTTGTCATTCTGAGCGGAGTGAAACGGAGTCGAAATTTGACGTTAGTCAAATCGAAAGTGTGCTATGCACCTTTCGGAATCTCAAAATGTAAGGTTAATATTATCACATACTTTACTTACCCTGCCTAGATTAGAACAAATGATATTTGTCGCTTGTCCGCTAATAATAACAAGTTTGACTAATGCTTGATAAATATCGGGCGGGAATAAGATGTACAATATATATCACAACAAATATTATCACATTTAATATACAGAATATGCATAATTATATTTTGAAAAAAACAATTTATCAGTTAGAATATATGTTGTAAATTTAGGAGTTGAATATGAAGAAAAAAGATAATAAGATAATTGTTATTACTGGTGCTAGTAGTGGTATAGGTAAATGTACTGCTGATATGTATAGAAAGATGGGTAATACTGTAATCAATATTTCTAGAGAACCAGAATTAGGATATGAAGAGTATAGTTATACTTGCGATGTTTCTGATGAAGAAAAAGTAAAAAATACTTTTGAAGCGATTAAAGAAAAATATGGACATATTGCTATACTTATTAATTGTGCCGGATTTGGGGTGAGCGGAGCACTTGAACTTATACCTACCGAAACTTTTAAAAGTATAATGGACGTTAACCTTATGGGTGTATATTACTGCAGTAAATATGCATTACCACTTATGTCTAAAGGTAGTAAGATTATTAACATTAGTAGTGCTTTGGGACTTTGGAGTGTTCCATTTAGGGGTATGTATTGTACAAGCAAAGCGGCAGTATTGTCGTTTACATATGCACAAAGACTTGAACTTTGTGAAGCAGGTATTGATGTGTGTGCTATATGCCCAGGCGATGTAAAAAGTAATTTCTGTAAGAATCGTATTAAAAACTTTGACACTAATGAAAGATATGGCGAACGTATTAATCGTGCAGTAGGTTTTGTAGATAGACACGAGTCAAAACGTATGCCACCAGAACGTGTAGCAAAAGTAATAGTTAAACAGTCTTATAAAAAGAAAAGTAAACCTATGAGTATAGTAAGTACAAAGTATAATATTTGTTATTTCTTATTAAGATTTTTCCCTATTAGTTTCCAATTAAAAATGATTAATCTTATCTTCGGTGGTGGTAAACTAGATAGATAAATATACTATACATAAAAAAGACAACCTATGTAAATATGAAGTGAACCCCGTAGGGGTCACTGAAAATAAACATGGGTTGTTTTTCTACATAATTATATATGTTAGTTTTAAAAATACAACTTATAATTGTTAAGTATTTTTCTTGTTTTGTTAGTAATAAAATATTATTACACGTGCAGTCTATACTACTTTAATTTACAACGCAAAGCCTATACTTGTCATTCTGAGCGTAGCATAAGCGGAGTCGAAATTTGACGTTAGTCAAATCGAAAGTGTGCTATGCACCTTTCGGAATC
>DJSB01000002.1:2198-5903 GCA_002437945.1 Christensenella sp. UBA6345
TTATCACATACTTTACTTACCCCGCCTAGATTACGACAAAACAAGTTTGTCGCTTGTTCGTTTCACTTCCAAATTCGACTACGCTCATAAAGACAGGCGGGGATAATAAAGTAAATAATCAGATGGTTTGGATTCTGTCGCAATTAATTATATACTAATACATAAATAATAACAGTAAATTAATAAGACTGATATATTTTTAATATCTCTATGTTTGGGGACATATAATATATACTTTTTGTCATAAAGTTTGATTTAGTGGTATTATGAAATAATACAATTATGATTTTTTGTATTAAAACTGTTAACGAGATAATTATTTTGTAAGGCGGGGATTTACAATTGATATAAATTGTGGTATTATAGTTTTGTTAGAAAAAAAGGAAGTGTTATTATGAATATTTGGAAAGAGATACACCCAAGAAGAATTACCCCAGAAAAATTTGAAGCGGTAATAGAAATCGAACAAGGCAGTAAGTTAAAGTACGAACTTGATAAGGAAACTGGATTACTTCAACTAGACAGAGTTCTATATACAAGTACTCACTATCCTATGAACTATGGTTTTATACCACTTACTTATTGTGATGACCATGACCCACTAGATGTGTTTGTTTTGTGTAGTCAACCTATCACACATTTGTGTTTGGTAACTTGTTACCCTATAGGTGTTGTTACTATGACAGATCGTAACGAGAATGATGAGAAGATAATTGCTATACCTTTTGGCGACCCACAATATAATGGGTTTAAAGATATATCCGAACTACCTAAACATATCTTTGAAGAACTTATGCATTTCTTAAGTGTATATAAAGAACTTGAAAATAAGAAAGTAGAAGTTAAAGCCTTGGGCGGTAGAGAAGATGCTATTAATGCTATCAAGAAAGCGATTGAATTCTACAAGCAGAAACGTCTTGAAGGCGAAATTTAATAAAACAAAGTCACAACTTAATTGTTGTGATTTTTTTATGCTTAAAATTTTTTAAGTTGTCAATAATTAATAAAAGGAGTTGTGTATTATGCGTAATAAAAAAATACTTAATATTTGTTTGTTAACTTTTGGATTGTTGACATTAATAACTTTTATATTGCCTATTAAGAAATTTACTTTAGGCGAAAGTAGTGGCAATTTTGTTAAAGTGATGTTCTACCTGCTTAATGCTATTATGCTTGCGTCCATTGTTGTTGTGATAGTTATGTCTATCATTAACCTGTTTAAGGACAACTACACCAAAGTTAAATTTATGGAGATGATGACAATGCTGGGTTTTGTTATGGTATACCTAGTATTATTAATATTTGCTTGTTCTAGAGATTGTCAAATTTATATAGGGTATTTACTTGTAAGTATAGAAATTTTTGTTTGTGCCAATTTTAGCCAGATGACCAGATTCGTTAATATGGGAAGTCAATTGAAAGATGTTATGCCGTCTAATAGTGATAAACAAAAATCTAAAGAAAAAAGTGACAACCAGACAGTAGTGGATAATCATAGTGATAAAAATGAAGACAAAAGCAATAAGTATGATAAAGCCAATATTGATAAATCTAAAAAGAATAATAATGTCAACAAACAAAATGAATAGATGTATTGTGAATCATACTCGGCAATGTGGAATGAGAGTAATATGTAGTAAGTCGATATTTGTAAAGAGTATTGGTGCTATGTGGTAGTG
Organism: Christensenella sp. UBA6345; assembly: GCA_002437945.1. GTDB lineage: Bacteria > Bacillota > Clostridia > Christensenellales > UBA1242 > UBA6345. Next base: position 3,878 of record DJSB01000002.1, read on the forward strand.
ATTGTAAAGTAATATTTATGACATAATAGTTGTTAATTATGTGGGGCGTGGGACAGGCATATGGATATGTGCCTAGACCCAGCGAAACATCGTGTCGCTGGGTCACACTGCCCGCCATGGCTGGCACGGGCAGTGTAGCCCCACGCCCTATATCTACCAACTCAATTATTGTATCAATTTTTTTACAGACTTGTTTAAGTATTGGTATGCAATTAATTATAAAAAACTTAATAAAATTTTATATAAACTTTGTCAAAATTATTCGAAATGATAGTGTTAATTTGTGCTTACTTTACATAAAATAATTGTAAAATAAAGCATTATGTGATAATATATATTATACGTTAAGTATATGTTAAGTGTATTTTAACGTTGTATTATTACTAGAAAGGCTACATAATGAAAAAGTTTGTAAAGTTTATAACTTCATCAAAATTTTTATTGGCGTTAATGTTTTTAATTAACGTTGCTATTTTTGTTGTCTTCACTTTGTTTTTAAATGCATATATTTATACTCTTGTTTCTATTTTTGCAGCACTTATATTGGTTGGATTTCTTAATGCAGATAATGAGACATCAGAGTATAAAGTTATTTGGATAGTTACGATATTGTTGTTACCAGTGTTTGGTGTTGCATTGTATATTCAATTAAAGACTACTCGTGGTAGCAAGCGTCAACGTAAACGTTTTCAAAATGTAAGTTATTTGTCATATAAAGCATTAGAACAAAATCCAGAGACTATCGATGGACTTAATAAATATGATGCTGGTGCATGTAACTATTCTAAATATTTGCTTAATACAGAAAAGTGGCCAGTATACAATGACACTACTGCTACTTATCTAAAAGATGGCGAAACATATTTTGAAGATTTGTTTGCAAGCATTAAAGAAGCAAAAAAATATATTTTGCTTGAATACTTTATCGTTAAACCGGGTAAGGTATGGAAACAATTGTTTGATATTTTACGTGTTAAGGCTAGAGAAGGAGTAGAAATCAAACTTTTATATGATGACTTTGGCTGTGCTGATAGATTTGATGATAAAAAGTTCTTTAAGAAATTAAGTAACCATGGTATTGAAGCAGTCCCATTTAACAAACTTGTACCTACTATTAATATGTTTTCACAATATCGTGACCATAGGAAAGTGGTAGTTATTGATGGTTGTATAGGTTATGTGGGTGGTATCAATATCGGTGACGAATATGCCAATGAGAACAATAAGTTTGGACATTGGAAAGACACTGCCGTTAAACTTAATGGTCCTGCAGTATGGAGTTTGGTTGTTATGTTCTTTAACAACTGGCAAGTATCTACTAAAAAGATTATTGATATTACCAAGTACCGCAATGACCGTATAGTTGGCACTAAAGTTAAAGATTATATTCAGCCATATGGTACTGGACCAATAACCAAGTCTCCTATTGCTCGTAACTTATTAGACAAAATGATTAGTGGTGCAAGAAAGACTATTTATATTACTACTCCATATTTCATTATAGACCGTAATATAATGCAGGATTTAAAAATTGCAGCAATAAGTGGTGTAGATGTTAGAATTATTATGCCCGGTATTCCTGATAAAAAATGGGTATTCTATTTAAGCCGTTCTTATTATGCCGAACTTATTAAAGCGGGTGTAAAGATATTTGAATATTCGCCAGGATTTGTTCATGCAAAAATGATGGTTGTTGACGACACTACCACAGTTATAGGAAGTACTAATTTTGACTTTAGAAGTATGTACTTGCATTTTGAAAGTGGGGTATTAATACATAACTCAAAGATGGTATCTACAGTTAAACAAGATATTGATAATATTATCGGTAGTAGCCACCTAGTAAGTTTAAGAGATGTTAAACAACGTAAATGGTATGAGAAATTGGCGGGTGCATTCCTTAAATTCTTTGCTCCATTTATGTAATCAATGTTAAACATATTAAATTGTGTATTGATAAAAACAATTAAAGACAAAAAAATAAAACTCTACTTTTTAGTAGAGTTTTTTTGTTAAAGAAAACCAC
>DJSB01000023.1 GCA_002437945.1 Christensenella sp. UBA6345
ACCCCTACGGGGTTCACTTCATGACTCGGCTTTTATTTTAATGTGTTGGGATTAGTGTTAATTTGTTAATATTAATTTTTGCTAGTTATTGCAGCCGCAACCACATCCACAGCAATTAAGAATTAACAAGATAAGTAAGATGTTCCAGCAGCAATCACCGCCAAAACCACCGCCATTGTTACCACAACCGCATAGTAATAAGATAAGTAATAAGCAGCAGCAGTTGTTGTTGTCACCACCACAATTGTGAGTGCCCATATTGTTCATTCCGAAAAACATATTTAAAATCCTCCTTGAATATTCAAAGCAAAACAGTAAATATGTAAATTAGTAATTTTGTTTTGCTTTTATATTTCATAGTATGGCGAATATTAAAAATGTGTTAATAATTTCAATATTTTTTAGTATTTAATTGTTATTTTTTATGTTTTTACTAATTTTATGATTTATATACTAAAAAAATATTGGAAAATTTTTACAATTTATTTACATATTTTGTAAATTTTGAAACATATTAACCATGTAAACCAATAATTTCAACACACAAATTTAGCAAAAAAATTTATTTATTTTTTCAATTTTTATTTTAATTAAATAAATACTATTTTTTAGGCTTTTTTGTTGTATTATTTCGTTGACAATTACGGCTAAAAAAGATAAAATTAGTTAGTTTAATATTATATATTACTTTAAGGAGATTTCCAAATTATGAAACGTAAATACATTGTTCCACTTATTTTAGCATCAGTTTCGGCTACTACATTAGGTGCACATGCTCAATTTAGTGTAAAGGCTGATTATAGCGAGTCAACTACTTTGACTGGCGATATGATACAAGTTAGTGGATTTAAAGGCGAAGGAAAGATTGGTGAAAAGATTGTTCTACCTGACGGTATGTTAAATGGTGGTTCTGAAAAAGCAAAAATCACTGTTCTTGACCCACGTGGACAAGTAGTTGCTACTTCTACTGAATCTGATAAGACTACTTTCGTTCCTACCTTAAAAGGATACTATAGCGTTAAGTATTATTCAGAAGATAATGGTAAATTAACAACTGCTACTGACGAACTTAAGATTTTGGTACAAGGTGATGATTATTCTATCTCTTTACCATCTAACTCAAAGTACGTTGTTCCTGCTACTGTTAAGACTAACACTAAAGTACAGATTCCAGTACCAACCGTAAGTTGTAATGATGTTGAAATGACTCAAACATCAATTATTTCTAGTCAAGCAAAACGTGGTCTAAAAGTTGTTGTGTACAAGAAAGATAATGCTTCTGCTACTACTGAACTTTCTTTCAATGAGACTACAAAGACTTTTGATTATACTCCATCTTCTGCTGGTGTATACGAGATAGTATATCGTTATTATGATGCTAACGGTTTTGTACAAGACTATAAGACAGATAGTTTTACAGTTAAAGACAATTTTGATGCTAGTAAAATCAAACTTAACTTCTCATATAAATCATCTAAACCTTCTACAGCAGTATTAGGTGTTAAGACATCATTACCAAAAGTTAAGGCATTTGATGAAAACAACAATAGTACTGAATTAGATGCATATGTTGATATTAAAGTTAAACATTCAACTAGCGGTAAGGAATATACTGTTACTGATTACTCATTTACTCCTATGGAGAAGGGTAGTTATGAAGTAACATATCAAGTATCTATTCCTGTATATGGTATTTCTACAAAGACTAATACATTTATTATTAGCGATGTTAAAGATAACCAAAATCCTATAGTTAAGATTGTTAACAACTACACATATACTACAACCAATGGCGTAACAGTTATTGATAAAGTATTTGATGATGCTAACAAGAATAATGTTTGCGATGCAGGCGAAACCGTATTGTATAATAAAGATGATTATACCAATATAACAGACGAAGAAAGACAAGAAAAGATAGCAACTGCTATGTCTAATACAGACTACAATATTCCATCAGTAGTATATTTAACCACAGATGGTACAGGTGCTGCTAAAGCAACAGTTAAATTACCTGCAGTATATTCTGTAGATAACTTCTCTGATTATAGCAATCTTAAATTCGAACGTACTGTTAAATCTTCTACAGGTTTAATCAGTGTAGTAAGAAAGAATAATGCAGATGGTACTAAAGAAGACTATCCTGCTAACCAATGGGCTGAATATACATTCACTTCTGAAGGTGATTACTCAATTAGATATGAAGTTAAAGATGAAAATGGTAACTCATATATGACTAGTTATGCAATTACTGTTAAGGCTAGTGAAGCAGAACTTAAAGATGACAGTGGTAATTTTGTATTACCTACAATTACTTTCCCAGCATTTACAAGTTATGCTAAAAATGATGCTACTATTTCATTTAGTAAGCCAACTGCTACAGATAAATATGATACTAGAGTAGAAACAAGAGTATATTACTCATTCGATAGAAATGATTTTGACGTTAAAGACGAAGTTACAACTATCGGCAGTGATGGTATGTACAAATTTGATTTGTCAAAAGTTGCTGATATTGCTTCTCATAATTCAATTTATATCCATGCAGTAGCATACAATGATTATGCTAATGATGGTACTAATAGAAAATATTCTCAATTAACTAGAGAAGTTGTATTAGTTAATACCAACGATACAGATGCTCCTAGATTTACCAATATTGATGACTTCTTTACATCTTTGGCCACAAAGAATGGTAAGACATCTATTGATGATAAGGGTATGAATAGTGACAATAAACCAGCATTTGACCAAAAAGAAAAAATCAAATTACCAGATGTATTAGTAGAAGATACTAAAGATGGTAACTTAAGTATAGCACTAGAAGTTAGAGATCCTAATGGTAAGAAAGTTACTGTTAAGAATTCTAAATATACAAAGACTGTTGACCGTACAGGTTCAGAAATTACTAACAATAAATACACAATTTCTGGTGGTTCATTTATAGCAGATTATAGTGGTGTATATACAATCACTTTCACTGCTAAAGACTCTGGTGGTAACATTATTGCCAAGACAGTAGGTATTAGAGTAAGAGATACCGAAAAACCTGATATTGTATTAAGTAGTTATGATCCATTTACAAGTGCAGTAGAAGTAGGTAAGTTTATTGAAGTTCCTGCTGCTACATTAACTGATAAGGGTGTAACATTAACTGATATTACAACCAATATTCCATATGACCAAAGAGAAAGTGGTAAAGCCGGAACATATTGGGAACTAATTGAAGGTCCATCACTATCTACAATGGGTACTGTAGGATTTACTCCAACAGTTGCTGGTGACTATGTAATTAAGTATTATGGTTGGGATCAAGAAGGTAACTTAACAGAAACCAAGAATTATACAATTACAGCAAAAGACACTATCAAACCTACAATTAAACTAGAAAATGATTATGTATTAACTGACGTTGAATGGACAGAAGATAAACCAGTAGTAGTTTATGCTCCAGGTGTATTAGAGATGTATGATGGTTATAGAGATAAAGATGATCCATCAAAAGACTATGACCAAACAGAAGTTAGTGATATAACATTAACAGTTAAAGTATATGATAGAGATAATAACGTTGTTGAAGGCGTAGTTGCTACAGATCACAAAGTAGTTAATGTTAATGGTGTAGACCAAAACGAATACTTTGTAATCGGTAAAGATGCTAATGACCAAGACATAACAGTAACACGTTATCAATTTACTGCTAAAAAACAAGGTGTATATACAATTAAGTATATTGCTACTGATGCAGCAGGTAACTCTACCGAAATTTCAAAGACAGTTAACGTTGGTGACGTTATTGATCCAGAAGTTGAATGGAAAGATAGCGATACAAACTTAATTACTAAAGCCAATATTGGTGATAGTTTTGAATTCAATCTAAATATGTTAAATATTGATGGTATATCTGCTGAAGAAGCAATTGTTGCTGCTGCAGATCAAGATAAAGCCGAATATACAGTAACAGTTAATATGTACGATTCTTCAAGTTCATTAGTAACCAACCAATACAAGAATGACTCTACTAAAAAGAATAGTTACAAGTGGGATTTTGAAAAATCTGGAACATATGAATTAAGAATTATTGCACAAGATAAAGCAGGCAATAAAATAACTAAATCTTATAACATTGTAGTTGAAGCAAAAGACGAGAATAAAGAAACTGTTAAACCAATCGTTGGTACAGTATTAATCGTTGTTTCAGCATTGATTCTAGTAGGCGTAGTAACATACTTTGTAGTTACTGGCAAAAAGAAATCTGTTGCTAAACAATCTCCAAAGGCTAAAAAATAATAAATAAGATATAAAAAATAACCACATTTGTGGTTATTTTTTTGACTAAATTTCAGATAAAAGCACAAAATTAGTTAAAATAAAAATCTTTATATTAAGTTGGTTTACAAGTTTAGGTATATTTTGCTAAAATAATAGTAGTATTAAGAGATAAGGGTATGTTAGATAAAAAGACTTCAACAACTTTAAAAGTTCTTAATTTAATATGTGAAGATGATGTATATAAAGTTGTCGACTATGACAATCTTATTTCTCACTTTCCTAAAAAAGTTAAATGTTCGAAAGAAATGTTGGAAGATTCTCTTAATTATTTAAAGGCAGGGCAATATATTGATATTAAGTATTCACAAGATGATACATATTGTCTTACAGTTATGCCTAAAGGTAAACTTATTTTAGAAGATACAGACAGAGATATTAATGCTATGTCTAGATTTACAAAGATATTGTTAGTTACTGCATTAACTAGCGGTATTATGGCTTTTTTAGGCGGTTTTTTAGCAGTAATGTTGTTTGGTAAGGGACTATAAAATGCTTAATGGTAAAGAACGTAAAGTAATGCAGTACTTATACAATACTTGTTCTAAAAAGCCTAGTGTACTTGTAGACCCTAACGATATTCTTAATTATCTTCAACCTAAATATGAGATTAGTGGTGTTGAACTTGAACAAATACTTAATGGACTAGTAATCGAGAATTATATTGATATAGTTAACTCTGATAAAAATGGTAAGTTGATATATTGTATTTCGCTAAAAGCAAAAGGTGAAGGATATGAAAGAGAAGTAAAAAATACTAGAAAAAAACTATATTTGTTACTTACTCGTACGGTTGTTTTAGCCTGCATTTCCTTTGCAATAACTATGATATTGAAGGCTATTTTTAAATTTTAATAATGTGTAAAAAATAATTCGAATAAAACATTTGTTCGACTTATTTTTTTTAGTTTACAATTTTTAATATATTTACTATACTTAATATGTAAATTTTAATAATAATTGATTGTTTAACTACTATTTAGACAATAATATTTTAGGTGATATGGAAAAATTTGAATTAGTAAGTAAATACAAACCAACTGGAGACCAGCCACAAGCAATTGAAAAGATTGTAGATGGTATTAATGATGGACTAAAATATCAAACTTTGTTGGGTGTTACAGGTAGTGGTAAGACATTTACTATGGCCAATATTATTAATAGACTTAATCGTCCCGCACTAGTAATTGCACACAATAAGACACTTGCTGCTCAATTGTGCAATGAATTTAGGGAGTTTTTTCCTAATAATAGAGTTGAATACTTTGTATCGTATTATGATTATTATCAGCCAGAAGCATATATTGTTAGTTCGGACACTTACATTGAAAAAGATATGAGTATTAATGATGAAATCGATAAGTTAAGACATTCTGCCACTTGCTCATTATTTGAACGTAATGATGTTATTGTTGTTGCGTCTGTTAGTTGTATTTATGGTTTGGGCGAACCCGAAAACTATTCAAGTATGTGTATAAGTTTAAGACCTAATGACCATATAAACCGTAATGAAGTTATAAAAAAATTATTGTCTTTACAGTATATGCGTAACGAAATAGACTTTAAACGTGGGACATTTAGAAGCAAAGGTGATATTTTGGACGTTATACCTGCATCTTCTTCTGATGTTGCTATACGTTTTGAATTTTTTGATGATGTCATTGAAAGTATATCGGAGATAGATGTTGTTAGTGGAAGACGTATATCTAGTCTTAACCATGCATTTATTCTACCTGCAAGTCACTATGCAGTAACAAAAGAAAAATTAGAAAATGCTTTCGAGCAGATTAAACAAGACTGTTTGATAAGAGTAAGTGAATTCGAACAACAAGGCAAACTTATTGAAGCCCAACGTATTAAAGAAAGAGTATTCTATGATTTAGAAATGATGAAAGAAGTGGGATATTGTTCTGGTATTGAAAATTATTCTCGATATTTTGACGGCAGACTACCGGGCGAACCACCATACACTTTACTTGATTATTTTAAGAAAAATTATATTATGTTTATAGACGAAAGTCACATATCATTACCACAAATAAGGGGTATGTATGCAGGCGATTTGGCTAGAAAAACCAATCTAGTTGATTATGGTTTTAGATTGCCAGCAGCATATGATAACAGACCACTTAATTTTAAAGAATTTGAATCGAAAATTAATCAAGTAGTTTTTGTTTCTGCAACACCAGGTCCATATGAATTACAACATTCTGATCAAGTTGTTGAGCAAATTATTAGACCTACAGGACTTTTAGACCCACCTATCGAAGTTAGAAAAATTGAAGGGCAGATTGATGACCTTATTACCGAAATTTTCAAAACAATAGATAATAATGGTAGAGTTTTGGTCACTACATTAACTAAAAAGATGGCTGAAAATCTTACTGGATATTTAAGTGAAAGAAAAATTAAAGTAAGATATTTGCATAGTGATATTGACACACTTGAACGTGTAGAAATTATCAATTCACTTCGATTAAAAGAATTTGATGTTCTTATAGGTATTAACTTGTTACGTGAAGGACTAGATATACCAGAAGTTAAACTTGTGGCAATACTAGATGCTGATAAAGAAGGATTTTTACGTAGTAGTTGGGCACTTATTCAGACAATTGGTAGAGCAGCACGTAATGCTGATGCTAGAGTTATTATGTATGCTGACAATATTACTGATAGTATGAAAGTTGCTATAGATGAGACTAATAGACGTAGGAGTATTCAAGCCGAATACAATAAAGTTCATAATATTACTCCTACTACTATAATCAAACCTGTTAAAAATACTTTAGAAATAACCAAGAAAGAGACATCTAAACCAAAGATTAATAAGAAAGATATTCCTAGTGAAATCAACAAGTTAACTGCTCTTATGAAGATTGCTAGTGATAGTCTTGACTTCGAACAAGCAATTGTTTTACGTAATCAGATTGCACAATTGAAGAAAGATATAGATAAAAAGGATTAAATATGCTTAAAGATATAATTATAAAAGGTGCTAGAGAAAATAACTTAAAAAATATAGATGTTACCATTCCCAGAAACAAACTTGTAGTTTTTACAGGTGTTTCGGGCAGTGGTAAAAGTACTTTAGCCTTTGATACTATTTTTGCTGAAGGGCAAAGAAGATATATTGAAAGTTTGTCTAGTTATGCACGAATGTTTTTAGGACAAATGCATAAACCAGATGTAGATTTTATTGAAGGGTTAAGTCCTAGTATTTCTATTGACCAAAAAACCACTTCCCATAATCCACGTAGTACAGTAGGTACTGTTACAGAAATATATGATTATTTAAGATTATTATATGCTCATATTGGTACACCTTATTGTCCCAATTGCAACAAGCCTATTAGTACACAGACGATAGACAATATTATTGACCAAGTTCTTACTTTAAAAGAAGGTACAAAAATTGTTATTTTATCTCCAGTAGTAAGGGGTAAAAAAGGTACTTTTGCTAAAGAATTGGCCGATTACCTAAAGGAAGGGTATTTAAGGGTAAAAATTGATGGCGAAGACCGTATGCTTGATGAAGATATTGTTTTGGATAAGAATATTAAGCATAATATTTATTTAACTATCGATAGACTTATTATCAAACCTGAAATGCATACTAGATTGGCAGAAAGTTTAGAAAATGCTCTTAAATTAAGTAATGGTGTTGTTATTGTTGAAGCCGATGGCAACGAAACCCTTTATAGTACCAATCATAGTTGCCCAGAATGTGGATATAGTATAGAAGAAATTGCTCCACGATTATTTAGTTTTAATACACCATTTGGTGCGTGTCCTAATTGTTCTGGTTTAGGGTTTAAGCAAATTATTGATGAAACCAAACTTATTAAAGACCCTAATTTAAGCCTTATTGAAGGTGCTATTAGTGCATCAGGTTGGGCATATGATACAGGTATGGGTAATATGTTTTATAGGGCTGTTGCCAATAAATATGGAGTTGATGTTAACACTCCAGTTAAAGATTTACCTAAAGAAGTATTAAATACGGTTTTGTATGGCACAAAGGGAGAAAAGATAGATGTAACTTATAGGTATAAAGGCGAGATGACAACTTCAAAGATGAAATTTGAAGGTATTATACCTAATCTAGAGAGAAGATATAGAGAAACAAATTCTGATTATTCAAAAGCCGAAATTAGCAAGTATTTTAGCGAAGTTGAATGTTCAATGTGTCATGGGAAAAGATTAAAACAAGATGCATTAAATGTTAAAATAAAAAAACTTAATATTATAGAACTTACTGATTTATCTGTAACTAGAATTCTTGAATTTATAGAAAGTCTTAAACTTAACAAGACACAAGAACAAATATCTAATCCAATATTAAAAGAAATAAAAGCACGACTTAACTTTTTAATCAATGTTGGTTTAGGATATTTAACCTTAAGTCGTACTGCGTCAACATTAAGCGGTGGCGAAGCCCAACGTATAAGACTTGCTACTCAAATAGGTAGTGGACTTACTGGTGTATTGTATATTTTGGACGAACCAAGCATAGGACTTCATCAACGTGATAATGACAGATTGCTTGCTACATTAAAAAATTTAAGAGATTTGGATAATACTGTAATTGTGGTAGAGCATGACGAAGATACAATAAGAAGTGCCGATTATATTGTAGATATAGGTCCATACGCAGGTGTTAATGGTGGTGAAGTGGTTGCATCGGGTACAGTTAAAGATATAATCAATGCACCTAGAAGCATCACTGGTAAATATTTAAGTGGACAACTTAAAATTAATGTTCCTGACAATAGAAGACCGATTAATAATGGATATATAGAGATAAAAGGGGCTCGTCAAAACAATTTAAAGAATATTGATGTAAGTATACCAGTTGGTGTAATTACAGCCATAACGGGCGTTTCTGGAAGTGGAAAGAGTAGTTTAATTAATGAAATATTGTATCCCGCTAGTAGCAATGTGCTTAATCGTAGTAACCTTGCTGAAGGTAAATATAAATCTATTAAAGGTCTAGAGAAACTAGATAAAGTTATTAATATAGACCAAAGTCCTATAGGTCGTACTCCTAGAAGTAATCCAGCAACATATACTAATGTATTTAATGATATTAGAGAGTTGTTTAGTAAGACTCCAGATGCTAAAGAACGTGGATATAATGCTGGTAGATTTAGTTTTAATATTCCAGGTGGTAGATGTGAAAATTGTACTGGTGGTGGCATCAATAAGATAGAGATGTTCTTCTTGCCTGATGTATATGTAACTTGTGATGTTTGTGGTGGTAAAAGATATAATAAAGAAACTTTACAAGTAAAATATAAAGGTAAAAATATATACGATGTATTAGATATGACTATCGAAGAAGCCTGTGTATTCTTTGAAAATGTACCAAAAATATATAACAAATTAAAAACTCTTAATGATGTTGGTTTGGGATATATTAAACTTGGTCAACCAGCGACCGAATTAAGTGGTGGTGAAGCACAAAGGGTTAAACTTGCTACCGAGTTAAGTAAACGTAGTACTGGTAAGTCTTTGTATATTTTGGACGAACCTACAACTGGTCTTGCTATGTATGATGTAGATAAATTGATTAAAATACTTAATAGGTTGGTTGCTAATGGTAACACTATAGTTGTTATTGAACACAATCTAGATGTTATAAAAATTGCTGACTATATTATTGATTTAGGACCTGAAGGCGGAGAAAACGGTGGGCAGATTGTTGCAGTGGGTACTCCAGAACAAATTGCAAAAAATGATAAAAGTATTACAGGAAAGTATCTAAAATCCTATCTTAAATAAAAAAAATATGATAATATATATGTATAATAGATATGTGTGTTAAATTTCTATTATTAATTAAATCAAAGGTTGGGTAAAATTATGTTTATTACCGATGTTATTGTTGATAGTAGGTCATTAGGTTTAATGAAAAAGAAGTATAATACTAATATAGTATTTTTATACTTATTTGTATTAAGTATGTTATTATCTGTAGGTATTATTGTTTATGGCATAATACAAAAAATTACTGGATATAATACTTATCTCTTTGGCGGTTGTGCACTTTTAATTTCTGGATTCTGGTTATTCTATGTAGTTAAGAATCTAAAAGAAACAAAAAAAGCATATACACAGATAAAAGATAGGGGAGAATATGTATATAGAAAAGTTATAGAAGTTAATGCTCAACATAAACATAATACATCTACTATTGTGTCTTTAGTTAGTGCTATAGTAGTTTCTATATGTATGATTGTAGTAGACGTTGTACAGATTGCTAATTATAATCCAGATACTTTCTATATTTTGCCTATGTTGTTTGTATTGGGAGTATTCTCATATTATCAGACTATAGTTAATTTTATTGATGACAAGATTTATCGTAATTGTATCTTTAACAATTAATTAATACTATTTAATTGTAGTGTGTAACAAAAATATTGATATAAGTAAAAAAGACAGATTAATTTCTGTCTTTTTTTGTTAAAGAAAACCA
>DJSB01000021.1:0-42660 GCA_002437945.1 Christensenella sp. UBA6345
GCAAACCTTATGGAAATAAAAGATAATTATCCTAAAATGATTGTTACACTTGATGATTATGCAAGTGGCAACGTTAATGGCATAAAGATAGTTCACCTTGCAGACTTCTTGCTTAATGATTAAAAATCTCGCAAAAAGTGTTATGCAGTTCTAGGCAGTTTTATATGGTTTTAGACCACATAATTTTGAGTTAAAGTGCACATTTGATGTCAACTGATGTCAAGTGTGCAATTTTGTTTGACATCAAAAGACTTTTGGGTGTGTCCGAAAGCCTTTATTTTAGGCACATTCAAGGCAGTGTGTATAAACCCACTAAAAAACATACACTTTTCTGATAAGGTGGGGGCGGTGGTTAGTCCTGTCGGACCAGACCGAAACAAGTTTCTCCCGGCTTTGGCTAAAAATAGTGTACAACACTATTTTCTTTACGCGTCGCCCCACTAATCCTACCAAAAATAATCACTCATTCGAGTGATTTTTTTTTATTCTATTAAATCCCCACCTTATGCAAAATTACATTTTGCTAAATGCATCAGCATTTGCAGGGTGGTACGCATATGACATACTTTGCATTGTGAAAAAATATAGATATTAAAGTATGCATATTAATATTTTGACAAAATAACATTAGATAAATAAATGCTATTTTTTGTTTGCAAGAAGTAAAGTTATTAATTTATCTAATAAATCAAATTCATCAGCATTTAATTGAAATAACTTGTCTAATAATGGCTTTATTTTTGTAGGGTATTTATTACCATCATCAAAAAATTCGCTTAACGATATAGAAAAATAAGCACAAAAATTAATTAAAAAATCTATAGAAGGGTTTAACTTACCACCTTCTAGTTGGTTAATGTATTCACTACTCATTCCTAATTCAAGACTTAAATTTCTTGCTGAAATATTATGTGATGTACGTAATTGATATACTCTATTTCTTATAAAATCTTTTTCCATACTACTATGTTACACTATGTATACTAAAAATATACATAGTGTCAATATATTTTTTGTTGACATACATAGTGTAGATATGTATAATTTAAATAATACATATTTAAAGGAGAATTTAAATGAAAGATAAACTAAAGAAAAACTTATTTTATATTATTGGTGGAGTGGTATGTTTGATTGGCGTAATATTTATAATTTTACTAATAAGTTTGAATTGTAGAAAAGTATCACTTAACAAAAATTATACTTATAAATTTGGTGATTTTGGTGATAGTTACTCAATTGAAATTACAGCAAAATTTGAAGACGATGATTATGTGACTTATGACGCTTTTCTTGGTAGTGAATCAGCAACTGTCACAAATAGATATAGAATCAGTAGTTCCAATAATTTATTTATAAAAGTTGATAATGATGATTGGAAACTATTTGGTAAAGTTAATGCATACGAAATAATACTAAATTCTGATTCTTTTGAATCTGAATTAGGAAATATGAAGTTGATAATGAAGTGTAATAGTGCATTAACAGAAAGAACTATGTATACTGTTTTTGGGTGTGTTGGCTTGATTGGTGGTGTTATATGTTTATTTGTTCAATTTTTAATAAATAAAAAAATGATTGCTACAGATAACAAAATCCAAAATAATAATATATAAATCTTTTATAAAAAACGGCTATAGATAGCCGTTTTTTGTAGTTTTAATATTAATACTAGGTAGTTGATATGTTAATAGAATATATAAGATATTATTTGATGATAGTTTAATACTGCTTTTTATATGCTTTAGTTGATTGATATTAAATAATTTTTTGACTAACTTTCAATTATGTTCAGCCGCTTATTAATTGGTTGACATTTTTTATAAATTGATTATACTTTTATATACCACTAGGGGGTATATTTATGAAAGAAATCAATGAAAAGTGTTGTGCAAGATATAAAAGTAATAATAGAGATGAAAAAGATGTAAAAACTATTATTAGTAGACTTAATCGCATCAATGGGCAAGTTAATGGCATAAAAAGTATGGTAGAAGACAATAGGTATTGTGTTGATATATTGATTCAATTGTCTGCTTGTGAAAAGGCTCTGAAATCTGTAGGCGAGATGATTTTTAAAAATCATTTATCTACTTGTGTAGTTGAAAAAATAAAAAATGGCGATGAGAATATTATTGATGAAACTATGGAAGTGATAAAAAATTTAAAATAGTACTAGGTGTAATATGATAAAAGAAAAATTAATTATTACGGGTATGACTTGTGCTGTTTGCCAAAACACTGTTACAAAATCTATTAACTCTGTGAAAGGTGTAGTTAAAGCAGATGTTAATTTGATTAGTGGAGTTGCTTATGTAGAATTTGACGAAACCAAAACTAATATTAATGATATAATTAAGGCTATAGTTGATAGTGGTTATGGTGTAAAACAGGATAAGGTAGAAAGTCAAAAGAATAATTCTTGGGAAACTATCAAACAAGAAAAAATTAAAGAAAGTAAACAATTACGCAGTAGATTAATATGTTCATTGGTATTTTTATTGCCACTTATGTATATTTCTATGGGTAGTATGATTGGTTTACCTATACCTTCATTTTTTATAGGTGTCAACAATGCGGGAGTGTTTGCATTAGTTCAATTAGTGCTTACAATCCCAATAATTGTCATTAATTATCAATTCTTTTATAAAGGTGTAAAGGCACTATTAAAAAAATCCCCCAATATGGATACACTTATATCTATTGGCTCGGGAGCATCATTTGTATATGGTATGGTGGTAACATTTTTGATTGTTTATTATTTAGGCAATGAAAACATTATGCAAGTACATTCGCTTATGCATTCATTGTATTTCGAGTCATCTGCAATGATACTTACACTTGTAACACTGGGTAAGTATTTTGAAAGTTTATCAAAATTAAAGACAACTAGTGCTATTGATGGCTTGGTAAGTCTTACTCCAAAAACAGCATTAAGACTTAATGGTAATGTAGAAGAAATTATTGAAACTAAAGATATACGTGTAAGCGATATTATAATTATCAAAACTGGTGATGTCGTACCTATTGACGGAACAATCGTAAAAGGTGATGGACTTTTTGACTTGTCTAGTATTACTGGAGAGTCTATGCCAGTTCAATTGGACTCTAATAAAAAGATAATGTCGGGTAGTATATGTAAAAATGGATTTGTGCAAATTAAAGCCCAAAAAGTTGGAGAAGATACAACTTTAAACGAAATAATCAAACTTGTAGATGAAGCAGGTAATTCTAAAGCGCCTATATCACGACTTGCTGATAAAGTGAGTGGCGTGTTTGTCCCTATAGTTATGGGTATAGCACTTATTACTTTTATTGTATGGTTGTGTTTGGGTTACAATATTGGTTATGCATTGTCTAATATGGTGGCGGTATTGGTTATTTCGTGTCCTTGTGCTTTGGGGCTTGCCACACCAGTAGCAATTATGGTCGGCTCGGGCAAAATGTTTAAGTTGGGCATTTTAGTGAAGTCAGCCGAAACACTTGAAAATCTTCATAAAGTAGATACTGTTGTGTTAGACAAAACTGGTACAATAACTACCGGAAAGTTTGCGGTAACTGATATAAAATTATTAGACAATAGTATAGATGAAAACGAATTTTTAAATATTGTTGCTAATATCGAATCAAAAAGTAATCATCCTATAGCACAAGCAATATGTGAATATGTAAAAAAATCGACCGAGTTAAATATTAAAGATTTTAAAGAAATATCTGGTAAAGGTGTAAGTTGTATAGTCGATGATGATAGTTATATTATTGGCAATTTAAAAATGTTTGATGAATCTGTAATTAATGCTAATAGTCAATCTGTGTTGGTCTACAACCAACTTGTTGATTCAGGCAAAACAACAATGCTTGTAAAGAAAAACAATACCTTTATTGGAGTTATTGCAATAGCAGATACAATACGAGATGATAGTAAAAATGCAATATCATTACTTAAGGCAATGGGTATAAAAACCATTATGTTATCTGGAGATAATAACGCAACTGCTACTATGGTGGGCAATTTAGTTGGAGTAGACCAAATAATTTCTGACGTTTTACCTAAAGATAAAGAAGAATATATAAGAAAATTGCAGGAACAAGGCAATATGGTTGCTATGGTGGGTGATGGTGTTAATGATTCGCCAGCACTTACAAGAGCAGATGTTGGAGTTGCTATTGGATCAGGTACTGATATAGCGGGATTATCAGCAGATTTGATATTGGCAAACAATTCACTTATGAGTTTGGTTAGTGGTATTCAACTTGGTAAAGCCACAATTATTGATATAAAAGAAAATTTATTTTGGGCATTTTTCTATAATACAATAGGAATACCACTTGCTACAGGAATGTTTTCTCATGTTTTAGGGTGGACACTTAATCCAATGATTGCTTCGCTTGCTATGAGTTTGAGTTCGGTATGTGTTGTTCTTAATGCTTTAAGACTTAATTTGTTTAAACCTAAATTAGATATTAACACAATTAATAAAGTAAAAACAAAAGGAGTAAAAACTATGACTAAAGTTATTAATATTGAAGGTATGATGTGCGGACATTGTGTAGGGCACGTTAATGATGCATTAACTAAAGTAAAAGGTGTAGCATCTTGTGAAGTAAGTCTGGAGAATAAAAACGCAATAGTATCTTTAAATAAAAATGTTAGCGATAAAACATTAAAAACTGCTGTTGAAAAAGTTGGTTATAAAGTTGTTTCTATCGAAACTAAATAATTATTTAGTAAATAAAGCCAATGGAAATTAATAGACAAAAAAGAAAGAATGTACAATGCACATTCTTTCTTTTTTACTTTTTTTATGGCTGGTATGGGTTAATAATGATAACTTGTTTGCCAGTATTATTTTATCAATGATTTTATTAAAAAACAAAATATAAATTAATATTTTATTAAATATAAATTAAAAATTACATTAAATAATTGTGGTTTTAGGTAATAATAAGTATGTTTCTGTCAAAATGTCTATATTTAATAGCATTTTTATTAGTGTATATTTATATTAATGATAGTGTTTTTTATAATACTAAAAAGACCGATAAATATTAATTACTTATCGGTCTTTTATGTTTGTGACTTATATTAATTTCTGTGGGGTTACTTTATTACTTTTAAGTCTTTTATTTTTACTGAAATACAATCTCCATAAAAATCCCCATTTTTGTTTATTCCTGAAAAATCAACTTCAATACAATCTTGAATGGCATTGTTATCCATAACACAACCTTTATCACCTTTATGTATGCCATATTTGGAATATTTTTCATCTTCAACTATTAATTCAACTACGGCATATTCTTTTATAGTTGTAGGCTCAATTTCATTTTTCGAGTTTGATATTATAATATCTAATTTTGATAATAATTCATTTTCAAGTTCTGGTGGGAGTTTCTCTTTTTCTAATATTAAATCGGAAATTTTGATTCTAACTACTGCATAATCGCCAACATTATTTGGATTGAAAAATAATACATCTATATTGTCATAATTTGTATTAACAACTATGCCATGCATATCATCAGTAAGATTATATTTCTTATATGGTATGCTATTGTTTAGTTTTACTAAATCCATTTTTTTCATTTTATTCATTATCCAATTGGTGTAGCATTTTTAATTTTCCATATCTGCATCTGTATGAAATGAAAGATTTGTGTTTTACACCCAATATATTATCCATCTTTTCTGCTATGTTATTAAATTTACTATTCATAAAATGTGTCAAAACATAGTTTACATTGTTAAGTTTGCCATTATACATTTTGCAAAATTCTCTAATTGGTGAACATATATCAAATACCCATATAGGAGAGCATATAGTAATTTCTTCGTATTTATTAGGATCTAATTCAAAATCAACTAAATTCATACCCCATCTGTGCATGCCATATCTGCCACACCACCAAAATCCAAGATTTCCAGATATTTTTTCGGTTGTTTTTATTTCTAAAACTTCTGCTCCTTGATTATCAGCGATAGTATAGGCTAATTTTTTTGTATATCCAGTTCTAGAAAAGAACACTACTAATTTTTTATTGTTTTTGCCTATATTCTTATATTCATTTTTATCAAACTTAAATTTACTTTGTTCCCAGTCGATTAATCCAACAACTCCAGTTAAGAATTGTAAAAAACCAAATATAAAGTAAATTGTTGACATAAAATTAAGTGGGAATACTACAAATTGAATAACAATCCACATCATTAAAGTTATGCCAAATATCATACCTAGTATTATGCCAGATTTCTTTTTTAGGAATAGTAGAGTAGCAGCAAGTATATTTGTTAAGCCATTAACTATGAGTAGCATTATTCCAGAAAAAGTTAAATTTTGAAATAATACATTAGCCCAAGGCAAAACTTGAAAATATGGTAACATAGCATCCATACCTACAGATTTACCACTAGGATCACAAAGCATGCACAATGCACCACCAATAGCACCTATACCTATAAACAAAGTCCAAAATATTAAAAGTTTTCTAGCAATTATATACCTTTTCATTTTTCCACCTATAATAATTATTTTTTTAAGAGATATATTTATGTTATTTAATATTATATCATACAACTTAAGTAAGTTAATTAAATTTTATTTAATCAAATAATTTTTTATGTTTGTTTAATATATTTTTAAGTGTTAATATGTGCAATTAATAATTCAATCTTTGTTGACGATGATATGTGCTTGTGCTAGAATAATTGAAAAAATAAGGAGCAGGGATTATGGATTTAGATGAAATGCAAAAGCAAATATGGCAGAACAAACTTGATAAAAATTTTAACACTACAGATGTAGAACAAGAGTTTAAATATTTGCGTGGTGAAGTTGATGAAGCCTATGATGCTTGGAAATATGGCAAAGATGATTTTGGACTTGAACTTGCCGATGTTGCTATATATCTTATGAGTTTGGCAGAAATGAATGGACTTAAATTAAGTGAACAGATAGAAAAGAAAATCGCTATTAATAAAAAACGTATTTATGTTTTTGAAGATGGTAAATGGGTTAAAAAGATGATGGAATAATTATTCTGTCATTTTTTTATTTTGCTAATAAAAAGTTGTTTAACTAAAAAATATATTTTTAATTGATTATGTTAAAAACATATATTGTGATATACTTACTATGTATTAAAAAAGGAAGGTAACTATGGACGCAATTGTATATGTTTCTAATACAGGATTTACTCAAAAATATGCTAGACTTTTAAGTGAAGAAACTGGCTTGCCATTCTACGAATTAACTGTTGCTAAAAAACAACTTACTAAAAAGAGTGATATTGTTTTTTTAGGCTGGATTATGGGTGGAAAAATCTCTGGACTTAAAAAGGCTAGACGTAGATATAATGTAAGATGTATTGCCGGTGTAGGTATGGATATTCCCAAAAATGAATCTAGTGATTATTTAAAGAAAAAGAATCATATTAAAAATATTCCTACTTATTATCTGCAAGGTGGATTTAATATAAGAAGATTGACTGGAGTGTATGCATTTATGATGAAAACCATGCTTCGTTCACTTCAAACCAAGACTAATAAATCTAAAGAAGATATTGCATTTGAAAAGACAATTTCACGTGGTTTTGATAATGTAAATGTTAAAAATTTACAACTAGTTTTGTATGAAATTAACCTGCAAAATAAACAATAGTTATGTAAAAGATTTTGTTGGATTAATAAATAGTGATAAAATATAAGTAGATTGTAATAACTTATATCTTATTGCAAAAACTATTAAAAATAAAGGGGGAAATATATGAAATTAACTAAAGAAGAACAATCTATTTTAGATGGTTCTGAAGGTGAGACTAAAGCCAAAATTATGAAGACATTAGTTGAATTTGGCGATGTGTTTGGTGCTGAAAAACTAGTACCAGTTACTCATGAAGGTCACCTTGTAACATCATTTGGTATTGGCTTAATTAAGCCACTATTCCGTATAATGGACGAGATAATTGATGCTGGTATTACTACAAAAATGCCATTTACGGTAGACCCAAGACCTATTGATTATACCAATGTTAAATGTAATGTACTAGATAAACTTATTTTTAGCAAAATAATGTATAGTCAACAAAGCCGTTATGAACAACAACTTAAAAATATAGGACTTAAAGACAGTAATAGTTTTACTTGTACTTGCTATATGGACGAAGTAGGCAATATTCCTAAATATGGCGATATACTTTCTTGGGCAGAAAGTTCTGCTGTAGTATATGCCAATTCAGTTTTAGGTGCTAGATGTAATCGTAACTCGGGTATGTTAGATATTTTCGGCTGTATAATTGGTAAAGTTCCATACTTTGGATTACTTACAGACGAAGGTAGAAAGGCTGACTGGGTTGTTGAGATTAAGACATCTAAACTTCCAGAAGCACAAGTATTGGGTAGTGCAATCGGATTAAAAGTTATGGAAGATGTCCCATATGTTAAGGGACTAGATAAATTTTTAGGTAACGAACTTACAGATTCTGTAAAAGGTTATTTAAAAGATTTTGGTGCTGCTACAGCATCTAATGGTGCAGTAGGTTTGTATCATATTGATGGGCTTACTCCAGAAGCACAAAAATTAAAGGAAACTTTGATTAAACCTAATGCAAAAACATATGTTATTGATGATGCCGAACTTGAACGTGTGTATAATAGTTATCCTGTATTATGGAAAAATAAAGAAGCAAAACCTAAACTTTGCTTTATAGGTTGTCCACATTTAAGTTATAGCCAATTAACCACTTGGGCAGAGAATATTATTAATGGACTAAAAGAAACTGGTGCAAAACGTGTTAAGGTTAGAACAATTCTAACTACTAGTCCAGCAGTAAGAGAAAAATTTGAAAAAACCGAACTATATTCACAACTTATGCGCACTGGTGTTAAAATATCAAGTATTTGCCCACTTATGTATACCAATAATCCTATTGCTGGTAAAAAACCTATTCTTACTTCTTCTAACAAACTTCGTACTTATTCAAGTTCAAGATATTTAAAAGATGAAGATATACTTAATGTTATAGTAGGTAAGGGGGTTAAATAATGGAAAAAGAATTTAAAGGCCGTGTAATTGGTGGCGGAAGTTTTAGTGGGGAAGCAGTAGTATCACATCAAGGTGTTAATACTTTAGCGACTTTCCAAAAAAGTGCATTAAAGAATGCTAAACAGGTTATTAGTTCGGATCAGAACAACCCTGACATATACAAACTTAACCTTACTGGTAAAGTTTTGTGCTTACCAAAGACTATAGGTAGTACTACTGGTGGATTGGTTATCCAAACTATATGTTCTATGGGTATTAATCCTGCTGCTATGCTATTTTCTGAAGATATAGATTCATTAGCATGTTCTGGTATTATCTTGGCTCGTAACTGGGAAAATAGCAAAATTATTGCTATAGACAGATTGGGTGAAGAGTTCCTTAACTATGTTAAGACTGGCGATAAGATAGAAATATCTGAAGATGGCACAGTAAAAGTTATTAGATAATATACTAAAAGGCTGATACATTATATCAGTCTTTTTTTATGCGAAAATATGTTATCTCATAACTAAATAATCATTGCAAAGTTTTATTTAACATTACTCTGTATTGCTTATTATACATACTTATGTAAATAAGGCAGGGTATTAACATATTCAATATAATAACTCATATATAACAAATAGATTAAATTTAGGAGTTATTATTGTGGAAATATATGTAGTTAAACAAGGCGACACTTTATATAAGATTGCCCAAAGATATAATACAACAGTTGATTATATTGCTAGTACCAATGAGTTAGATATTAATCAGCCTTTAGTCGTAGGACAGACAATAGTTATTGTTAATGATGGCAATAATACTTATACTGTCAAGGCAGGGGATACTTTATTTAAGATTGCTATTAAATATGGTATACCTTTACAACAATTGACTATGGCTAATCCAGATATTACTAATCCGCTTAACTTAAAAGTAGGTACAATAATTAATATACCAGTTAATTCTAATAAAAAAACGATAGATGTTAATGGATATTGTTTTGTTAATATTGCTGATGATGTGCTAGAAAAGACACTTCCAAGTCTTACATATTTAAGTATATTTAGTTATGAAGTTTTGCCCAATGGCGATATAGTTAATATCGCAGGAGATACTCGACTTATAGAAAAGGCACGAGCACAAAATGTAGCCCCTATGATGGTAATTACCAATATTGAGAATAACGAAACTTTCTCTAGTGAATTGGCACATCAAATTTTAAGTAGTGAAGAAGCCCAAAATAATCTTATCGGCAATGTGATAACTAAAATGCAAGAAAAAAATTATTATGGTGTAGATGTCGATTTTGAATATTTGTACCCAGATGATAGACAATTGTACAATCAATTTTTAGAGAAATTGAGTATTGCTATACGTCCTTTAGGATTTATTTTGACTACCGCAGTTGCACCAAAAACTAGTGACGATCAAAAAGGATTACTATATGAAGCACACGATTATGCTTTTCATGGAAAAGTGTCTGACCATGTTATAATTATGACATATGAGTGGGGATATACTTATGGTGAACCTATGGCGGTAGCACCAGCCAACCAAGTTAAACGTGTACTAGATTATGCAGTTTCGGTTATTCCTAGTGAAAAAATACTTATGGGTATGCCCAATTATGGTTATGATTGGAATATTCCTTATGTTGAAGGAACAGCAGCAAGAAGTATAAGTAATGTAGGTGCAGTAGATTTAGCGAGAAGAGTAGGGGCATTTATTAAATTTGACCAATTGCAAAAAGCACCATACTTTAATTATTATACTCCTAACCAACAACATGTTGTATGGTTTGAAGATGCCAATAGTACATATGCTAGACTACGATTTGTTCAAGATTATAATTTAGGCGGTGTATCATATTGGACAATTAATCAGTTCTTCCCACAAAATTGGCTTGTTCTTAATGGTATGTATAATGTTAATAAGGTAATATAGGTTAATTAATATTTAATTTGTATTAATCATAGATTAAGATATAATTATAAACAATTTTAGATAAAAATTGAATTAATGTTTTAATAAATAATAATGCACTAGGTGGATTGAAGTTTACCTAGTGTTTTTTCTTGTGTAGTTAAGTGTTATATTTGAAAGAATAGTGTGTTTTATTTCACATTTTATAGTGTTTTTGTTAAACTAATACTAGAGAAAATATGGAGAGAATTATGAGTATTAAAGAAGAATTTGTTAGTATATATGAAAACAATATAAAAAGGGAAGGTAACCAAGAATTGTTGAAGTGGTTATTATCTTCCGATTTTTTTACAGCACCTGCTAGTACAAAATTCCATTCAGCATATGAAGGTGGTTTGGCAGAACATAGTTTGAAAGTATATAAAAGACTTTTAAAAATGATTAAATGTGAATATGGCGATAATTATAATCAAGTGATTAGTGACGAAAGTATAGCAATTTTAGGATTGTTGCATGATGTGTGCAAAGTTAATTGTTATAAGGTTGATTATCGTAATGTTAAGGACGAAAATGGTAATTGGACTAAACAACCATATTATACTTTTGATGAAGATTTACCTTATGGACATGGCGAAAAATCCGTATATATTATTAATGGATTTATGCGTTTAACTAGGGAAGAAGCAATTGCTATTAACTGGCATATGGGTGGTTTTGATGCCAGAGTAAGGAATGGTGGTATCTCATTAAGTGATGCATATTATAAGTATCCTATTGCTGCTATTCTTAATTCGGCGGATACACTTTCTACATATCTTGATGAAGAAAGATAATAAATATTTTATAAGATAACTTTAATAATAATTATATATTTTATTAATCAATATGATGGTGTAGTGATACAACAATTATCTGCGATTTTCGATAGTTACAACATCTATTTATATATCAATTTTACAAGTATTATTAATACAAATTTAAGTACTATGCAAAATATAAAAAACCGAGAAATTTCTCGGTTTTTTGTTACTTTGAATAGTACTTAATAAATTAACTAATCTTTCTTATTAATCATGTTTTCAAATTCTTTAATAAAATCCATAAAGTGGGTTACATCAGTAAATTTTCTGTATACAGAAGCAAATCTAATATAAGCAACTTCATCTATCTTTTTAAGCCTTTCCATTATCATTTCGCCTATTTCGCTAGAACTGATTTCTTGTTTAAGACTATTTTGAATTTGCTTTTCTATATCATTAACCATTTCATTAATTTGTGATACAGATACTGGTCTTTTTTCGCAAGCCTTCATTATGCCTTGCTTGATTTTTATAGGATTAAATGCTTGTCTGCTTTGATCATTTTTAACTACCATTATAGGTAATAATTCTATTGTTTCGTAAGTATTAAATCTTTTTTGACAATTGGGATTTAAGCATTCACGTCTACGTCTAATACTATTTGTGTCTTCCATATATCTAGAATCTATTACTTTGCTGTCTTTACAGCCACAATATATACATTTCATTATTTTTATTGTCCTTTTCTTTTGTGAGTTTAGTATATCAAATTGTAGAGTATTTAGCAATTGTTATTCGGGTATTTGTGGTGGAGTGGTGATTTCTTGTGTTTCATCTATTATTTTTGTTTCTGTATTCTCCATAGTGTTTACCTGTTGTTGTGTGGCTACAGGGTTAAGTTCGACTAGTATTACATCTTTACCTATTTTTCTTATTCGATTAAAGGGGATACATATGTCGGGATTGCTTTTAAAGAAACTAAAAAATGTTTTTTCGCTGGGTACAACTATTCCCGTTACTCTAAAAGAGCATGAGTCAAAAACAATATCAATGATATTGCCCATACGTTTACCGTCACATATATTAACTACTTCCTTTGCTCTTAAATCGCAAAATGTTATTTCCATATTTATTCCTAACTAGTTTTAATTAATATATGACAAAATTTTACAAAGTATGATTTTTGACTTAACTAGATACTTATATCTTTGTCATAGAATAATTATTTTATTTTCTCACAAATTACTTTTGGGGTGAATTATGCCAATTGGATTTGTGTTTTTAGGGCTAATATTGATAGCCGTATTAATATTTTATAAAAATATATTTATCAAAATATTATATAGTATATTATGCATACTTGCGATGATAGGTTTTTTTGTAGAACCTACATATTTTTCATGGTTTTCAATTAATTTTTTCTTTGTTATTTCTAGTATATGTTTATTTTTTGCTGGTGTTATTAAAACCGAAATTAATTCATTATGGATTATTACTGTTAGTGTAATAGTCGGTGTAGGTTATTATGTTTTAATATCTATTGATTATGGCTTTGTTGCATCTATTAATCCTATACCAATAAGTATTATATTAACTGCATTTGGTGTTCTTTTTATAAAAAATGCTAGGGCTGTAATTGCATATTTTGGATTAAGTATAATACTAGTAAGTGTTATCGCATTGATAAGCGAAACAGGTATAGGATATGTTAATCTTTTTGGTCCAGAATTATTTAACTATATTCTTATTGGATTAACAATTGATTTAACAATAAGTGGATTGTTAAGTCGTCACAGATTATTAAAATCTTCACATGCTAAAATTAACGACTAATAAATATATATGTAATTTTCTTTAATTTTGTAATAATGCATTAAGAAAAGGGAAGTTAATGGTACATGTTAGTATCATTTTCTTTTTTTAAGTTAAAATAAATACTCCATATATCAACAATATTTTTTATATTAATATATATTATTAGACTTGATTATTAAGGCGATTTCAAGTAAACTATTATTGGTTATTTTTTAAGGAGAATTAAAGTGGAAAGACCAATAGTTGCAGTCGTAGGAAGACCTAATGTAGGTAAGAGTACGTTTTTTAATAGAATCGCTGGTAAAAAGATAAGCATAGTAAAAGATATGCCGGGAGTTACTAGAGACCGTATATATGCTGATGCAGAATGGTGCGGGCATAATTTTACAATCGTAGATACTGGTGGACTTGATGTAAAAAATAAAGATGATTTTCAGCAAAATATCACTAGACAGGCCGAACTTGCTGTTGAACTTGCTCAAGTAGTATTACTATTCGTTGATGGTAAGGAAGGATTGTTGCCTGCAGACTATGATGCTGCCAATTTTTTAAGAAAGTATAAAGTTCCTATTGTTTTGGTTGTTAATAAGATTGATAACAACGAACTTGAAAAAACTTATGAATTCTATAATCTTGGATTGGGTGAACCTGTTGCAATATCAGCAGAACTTAACAAAGGCATAGGTGATTTATTGGATATAATAGTATCCAAATTTGATAGAAAAGTTGAAGATAAAGATTTGTCCGAACGTATCAAAATTGCCGTTGTAGGTAAACCTAACGCTGGTAAAAGCAGTCTTGTTAATAGATTGCTTGGCGAAAACAGAGTTATGGTATCCAATGTTGCTGGTACTACTAGAGATGCTATTGATACTCCATTTAGATATAATGGTAAAGATTATTTGCTTATAGATACAGCAGGTATCAGAAGAAAAAGAAGTATAGATAAAGACTCTGTTGAATTGTACAGTGTTATTAGAAGTTTTGATGCTATAAGAAGAGCCGATATTGTAGTACTTGTAGTAGATAGTGTTGATGGTTTAAGTGAACAAGATGTAAGAATAGCAGGTTTTATTCATGAAGAAGGTAAACCTAGTATTATACTTATGAATAAATGGGATGCTGTAGAAAAAGATTCTTATTCTATGAACAAGTTTAATGATAAACTTAACGAAGACTTAAAGTTTATGGATTATTTTGTAGCACTTTATGGTAGTGCTTTAACTGGATTAAGAATTAACAAACTTATGGAAACAGTAGATGAAGTTTTGGAAAATGCAGGTAGACGTATTACTACTGGTAATTTGAATGACATTTTGCAGAATGCTATATTGACCAATGAACCACCTACTAAAAATGGTAGACGCTTAAAAATCTATTATATTACTCAACCATCTACCAATCCACCAACTTTTGTACTATTTGTTAATGATAAAGAATTAATGCATTTCTCATATTTAAGATATTTAGAAAATTGTTTAAGAAATGCAGTTAATTTTAAAGGCACTCCTATTAAATTGATAGTTAACAGTAAAAAAGAAAAGGACGTGTAGTAATATGATTACTGTTTTAAAATATGTTGGACTCGTTGTGTTCTCATATCTTATGGGAAGTATAATGTTTGCAAAGTTATTATCAAAAACCCAGAAAAAAGATATTTCAGATGCAGGTAGTGGTAATCCGGGTTCTATGAATATGTTACGTAATCATGGATTCTTATTTGGATTTCTTAATTTAACACTTGATGCTTTAAAGGGTGCTATCCCAGCATTATGTGGATTTTTCTTATTTGGCGGATTCAATGGTGGTATAGTGGCAAGAAGTGCCATATATATTGCAGGTGTATCTGCAGTTATAGGACATTGCTTTCCTATATTCTTTAAATTTAAAGGTGGTAAGGGTGTAGCCACAACTATGGGTTTCTGTATGGTTGCACATCCATTTATAGTTTTGGGTATATTTGCTGGCTATGTTGTGTTATTTGTTATTACTCGCATTGGAAGTCTTTGTAGTTTAATTTGTGCTATTGTATATTTAGTTGTAGATACAGTTTTGCTATGTCTTGAACATAATTATGTGGGACTAGGCTGTTTAATTGCTGTTGTGTTATTAATAGTTTGGGCACATAGAAGTAATATTAAACGACTTATTGAAAAACGAGAAAATGTTATTGATCTTAAAGCCGTAGCACAAAAAGATGCAGACCGTATACATAATTTGAAAGAAAAATCTAGGGCAAAAGCAGATGCTAAACATAACAAAACTACACAAGTTGAAAATAATGAAGTATTGGATTCTTGCGAAAATAGTGAAGTGGAAGATAAGACAGTAACAGATGATGTAGTTGAAGATAATACTAATGTACAAGATACTACTGAACCATTAGATTAATGAATCAGTTAATAAAGAATAATAAATATATATAAGACATTATAAAAGAGAGTTTTTTAAAAACTTTCTTTTTTTGTTGCATAAAAGTTAATATATTCTCATACAATTTTGTAATACTACTGTGGAGGGAAATATGAACAGTTATGATATCTACTCCGATATTGCTAGACGTACTAACGGAGATATATATGTTGGAGTCGTAGGTCCAGTTCGTACTGGTAAGTCGACTTTTATAAGAAATGTACTTAATACATTGGTAATACCCAATATTACTGATGTTAATGCTAAAGAAAGAACCATAGATGAGATGCCACAAAGTGGCGATGGTAAAAGTATTATGACCACACAACCAAAATTTGTACCTAATGAAGCGGTAGGTATTACACTTAATGATACTATCAAACTTAATGTTAGATTAGTTGATTGTGTAGGTTATCTAGTAGATGGTGCAGTTGGACACACAGAAAACGACCGTCCACGTATGGTAAAGACTCCTTGGAGTGATACTGAATTGCCTTTTAGTGAAGCAGCAGAAATGGGTACTGATAAAGTAATTACCAATCATAGTACTATAGGTGTTATGGTTACTACAGATGGTAGTATTACAGATATAGATAGATTTGGGTATTTAAAAGCCGAAGAAAAGGTTTATGCTCAATTGGTAAAGTGTGGTAAACCATTTGTAATTGTGCTTAATTCTCGTCAACCATATAGTGAAGAGTGTCAAAAACTTGCACAATCTTTAAGTGAAAAATATGGCAAAAAGGTATTACCAATCGATGTTAATAAAATAACTGAAGAAGATATTACTAATATATTCGCTAGTGTTCTTAACGATTTTCCTATCGTGTCAGTTGATGTTAATATGCCTAGATGGCTTGGTGCTTTGCCTTATAATAATAAATACATTCAAGAGATTGTTAACGAAGTTACACAATTAACCAACGAAAAGTCTAAAATAGGCGACTTTGATAATGGGGTAATATTGTTTAACGATAGTGATAATTTTGAAACTGTAACTAGTGTTAATATAGTGGCTGGGGAAGGAAAAGTTGTAATAGATATAGTACCTAAACCAGAATTATTCTATAGAGTAATTAGTGAAGAATGTAATTGTGATATCTCTAGCGATTACCATTTAATTAGTTATATCAAACAATTAACCGAAGCAAAGTTGCAATATGATAAATTTAAAGATGCTCTTAAACAAGTTGACGAAACAGGTTATGGCGTTGTTTATCCAACTTTAGCAGATATGAAACTTGAAGAACCACAGATTGTTAAACAAAGTGGTAGATATGGCGTTAAATTAAAAGCAAGTGCACCTAGTCTACATTTAATGAAAGTAGATATTAATACAGAAGTAAGCCCTATTGTAGGTAGCGAACAACAATCTGCGGATTTAGTTAATTATTTGATGGCGGAATTTGATAATAATCCGCAAGGTATCTGGGAAACAAAAATGTTTGGAAAAAGTTTAAGTTCGCTTGTTAATGAAGGATTACAAAACAAACTTGTTTCTATGCCTAGTGAAGTACAGAAAAAACTTCGTAAAACTTTAGGACGTATAGTCAATGAAGGAAAAGGCGGAGTTATCTGTATACTATTATAATTTGGGTTAATCAATGATTTTCATTGTTAATCATATTCATTCCGAAAGACGGTTTAAAAACCCGTCTTTTTTCTTTTGTATTTAAGTTATTTTTGATATAATTAAATTGTATGATAGACACTATTCGTGAACAACTTAATAAGTGTGCAGATAAAAAATTTCAAGAATTTAGCACTAAAATAACTAAATGTAATCACACTATGATAGGTGTTAGTATTCCAAAATTAAGAGCGATTGCAAAAGAGATTGCTCATGATAATCCATACGAATTTTTAAATTCTAATCCACTAGAATACTACGAAGAAGTTATGCTTCAAGGTTTTGTCATTGGGTATATGAAGGCTAATGATGACGAAAAATATGGCTTAATGGATAAGTATGTTAAAGTGATTAATGACTGGTCAGAGTGTGATTGTGTACTTTCTTCTCTTAAATTTTTATCACACGATACTAATCGAACATATAATGTTGCATTACAATACATTGAAAGTAAGGGCGAGTTTGTACGCAGATTTGGTATTGTTATGCTTATGGATTATTGTTTGGATAAAGATTTAATCAATCAATCATTAAATGTTCTGTTATCAATTAAAAGTAGTGATTACTATGTTAATATGGCTGTGGCATGGGCATTATCATTATGTTTTGTTATGGATTATCAGTTAACATATTCTAATTTTGTTAATTGTGATTTAGATACTTTTACTTATAATAAGACTATTCAAAAATGCAAGGAAAGTTATAGAATAACTCCACAACAAAAAATCGAATTATCCAGTTTAAAAAGAAAATAATTATGTAAATTTTTAACATAATACAATTACAAAAAAAGACTTAAGTATATATTTACTTAAGTCTTTTTTTTTTAACAATTACCATTTGTTGTATACTTTTTCAGCAAAACCTAATAGATTGTTTATCTCAATTCGTTCGCCATTATCTAGCACGGCATAGCCTGTAAAGTAGCCAAAGACTTGATTTTGATTACTTCTTAATATCAGTGCATTAGTATCGGCATGACGATTAATTATAGGTGTAAAATTCATTTCAAAACGTTTATCATTAGATGTAAAAGTCCAATTAGAAAGATAATCATCTTTACCATCTTTTTTAGGTATATTAAAAGTAACTTGGTCGAGTTTATGTGCTTTTCCATCAAAGAATAACATATTTTCACTCGCATTGCTTGTGTCACCGAATCCGTATCCAATATTAAAACCGAATACTTTACCATTAACTTCGCCCATACCAGCACCCCAGTACCATGTATTTTTGTATGTCCATACTCCACGTCCCCAGTCTAGTAGGGCATAAGTGTCGGATTGTTTTAAGTTGATTACTTCGTTGTTGATTTTTACTTCGCCATAAGCCTTAAATCCTACAATCTTTTGATTGTAATAGAAGGCTTTTTTATTTTCTTTGAATGGTGTGGCAATTACCATATTTTGTTTTGGTTCGCTAGTTAATGTTAAGTCTACTTCCAAAGATTTGTTTTTATCAAAATTAGGCATAAAACAATACAATCTTCTATTTTTACCATCGTGCAAGAATCGTATGTCGCACTTTTTATTTTTAACTATTATATCTCCAGTTTTTGATGAAGATGGCATATTAATATGTTCTTGCGTCTCTAGATTGGTATTTAATTTACCCATAGGGAATAAGGTCATTATAGATGTCGTCTTTTCAGTTTTGTCCTTAAATCTAATAACTGATGCTGACAACAATCCCATGTAGGAATTATCTGCAACGGTTAGGGCAATGGCATAATCTTCATTATATACTAAATAGTAATCCCATTCTTTAATTTTTAATTTAGATGCTTTGATACGATTTCTATCATATTTTAATAACATCTCTTTGCTATAACCAGCAATATTTAATTCGCCTTTGTCGTTATGCAAATCTAGTTCTTCTTTTATTTCTACCATATATTTAAACTCCACTTTTTTATTATTGTACCAAATTTTATATTAATAATATAATGATTTTTAATATATGTTATGTATTATTTAGTTGGATAAAACTTGTTAGGGTAGAATAGAACAAAAAAAATAAGACACATTGTGTGTCTTATTATCTATTATAATGTTTTTTCATCATTATTTGAGTTTTTGTTATTTATTGCTTTTGACTCATTATTTTGACTAATGTTCTTTTTATGTGTTAACATTCTGTCTTGTTCTAAAGACTCTACATTGTTAGTGTTTTGAGACTTTGAAGTTAAATAGTCTTTTAATTCGGCCATATGACTATTGTTTTCTTTTTCAACAACAACTGACTTGCTTTCTTCATTGATTGCTTTAGGTGTATCGTCAAGTATTGCTTTTTTAGGAGCGGTAACTCTGCTTAAATTATCAACTAAAGCAGTTGATTTGATTACTAATTGATCTTTCTCTGTGTGTATATCTTTAGATAACATATTATCTATTAAATCCTTTGTTTCAGGGTATACTATTGCAGCACCTGATAGATAATGGTCTAAAGACATAACATATTTAATATCTTTAGGTTTAATATAACCACGACTAACAGCATTGTAAACTAACATAAATTGACTTGCTAAATTGCGTTCTTCATGAAGTTCTTCACGCATAAATGCTCTAACGGCAATACCATTTTTTTGTAATTTCTTTAAAGCAGATTTTGCTTTAATATTAAACATAAGTTGTTGTACTTTGTTTACATTATCACTTTGATCTACATTGTAATAATAAATGTTTCTTAAATATCTTTCTAGTAATCTATTGTGTTTGATTATCATATAAATATCCTTCCTTTTTACGATAATATTATAATACATAATAATGTTAATGTCAATATGTGACTTTATTGCAATATTGCATAATTTAAAAAAACATTAATTGTTATTGGTCAATCTCCAGTAAACAATTAATGTTTAAATTTTATTTTTCTCTTGTATTTTTTAAAGCCTGTGGTTGTATGCTTGGTCTAACCATTAGAGCAGTACCATATGTTTTATGTCTTGTTGGTTGTCGATGTTTAATTTGTGGGATTTCATCTAGTATTTGGGTTAGGTTGGTGCATACTGGTATCGAACTCTTCCATTTAACTCTGTCAGTATGATCAGTATTTTCTGGATTAATACATATAGTTTTGCAACCGGATTTGTGTGCCCACTCATCATTGTCTCCATTACCAACGAAGAACATTTCAGAAGAATTAAGATGATGTTTTTTCATATATTCTTTTATAAACTCTGCTTTACCAGAGAAATCATATTTTGTATCAATAATGCCTTTGACTTTTCCGTCTTTGTCATATACAAACTCATTTCCATTTATACTTGAACAATATTTAGCATTTTCTCCTAGCACAGTACGAATAACATCTTTGAAGTTACCGCTAACAATATGTATGCTGAATCCATTATCATGTAATGTTTTAAAAGTTTCTTGTATTCCATCAATTAGTTTTATTTCATCAACAATAGGTTTGATATGTTGTTTTGAAAGACCTTTTTTCATAAATTCTTCACAACTTAAATCACACCATTCTTTGTGATCAATTTTGCCCAACATAAATTGAATAAATAGACAACTAAAATAACTACCAGTGCCGGTGCTGTAACCTAAATCTTTCCAAAGCCTTTTCCATATATTAGGACTATCATAAGTTAAAGTTCCATCAAAGTCGAATACAATTGCTGGCATAATATTACCTCCAAATTTATAGAATTATATCATACTGTTGTACAACTTTCAATACCTAAATTAATTATTTAGTAGTAAAGGTAATAACTGTGTCATATTGGTTAAATGCGGTATGCTCATATGCCATTTGGTAGTGTCGGTGTGATTGGTATTGTCTGGATTAATACATATAGTCTTACAACCAGATATATGTGCCCATTCGTCATTATCGCCATTACCTATAAAACATACTTCGCTAGGTTTAATGTTGTGTGTTGTGCAATATTCTTTTATAAATTGTGCTTTACCTTCGTAGTCATAATTAGTGCCTTCTATATGTGTTAAATAACCTTGGTCGTCATAGACTAATTCGTTGGCATTAATCGTATCAAAACATTTTGCATTGTCTTTTAATGACTGTTTAATAACATCTACAAAATTCCCGCTGACGATGTTAAGACTAATACCTTTTGATTTTAATGTAGATAAAAATTCGGTTAATCCATCGACAAGTTTGATTCGGTTAATAATATTGTTCATTATAGATTTGTGCATATGCTTATTTTTAAAAGATTGGGCAGTAACATCACACCAGCCTTGATAATCGATTATATTATCAAAGTACATTTGCATCTGACTATAATAATTGGACTTTGGGTCATTAATATCATAGCCAAGTTCTAGCCAAATTGCTTTCCATGTATTTGTACCTTTGTAGGTTAGTGTACCATCAAAATCAAACATTATTGCTTTAACCATTATTTTCTCCTTTGTATTTTTGTATACTTTATTTTAAATTTAACATTTTAAGTATGGCATCAATCCATTTTTCTAGTTTAACTAACGAACTAATTTTCATACGTTCGTTTATGGTGTGTATATCATTAAGATCAGCACCTAGTGTTACACATTGTAATCCAGGTATATTGTTGGCAAAGACTCCACCTTCTAATCCAGCATGAATGTTAGATAGTTTTGGAGTGGATTCAAACAAACTCTTGTAAGTGTCTACACATATATCGGTAAGTTGTTGGTTATTAAGTGATGTGTATAGTGGGGCATAATTGGATTTAACTAGATTAAATTTATATTCTTTGGCTTTAGAAATATATGCTTCTTTATATTCGTCTTGATTATCAAGATTACTTCTAAACATTGCATTGATTATTATTTTATTACCTACAATATTAATTTTTGCAAGATTGATTGAAGTAAGTGGTAATTGTGTGTTTTTGTCATAAACAAGTACTCCATTGTCAAATTTATTAATATATTTAACAATATCATTGCTATTTTCAATAATATTACATTCTTTATTTTCATATGCGCATAAGTTAAATTGAGCATATTTTTCTTCAGGATAAGTTGTTTTAAATTGTGCTATATAGTCATTAAGTTTAGTTTCAACATTGTCGTCACTTCTAAATTGTACAGTACACGTACTAGGTATAACATTGTCTTTTGTACCACCATTGACACTTATTATATCTGCATTTATTTGGCTTAAAAATTTAAAAATTTCTTTTATAGCATTGGCTCTATTTTTGTGTATTTCTTCGCCACTATGTCCACTTAAACAATTGCTTAATGTTAACTCATATACATTACATTTTTGTTGATTTAGTTTAATTTCTTTTTCTAATTCGAGAAATATTCCGCATGCACAAGATATAGTAATATCATTACTTTCTGTACCATCTAGACCTAGCATATAGTCTGCTTGTATTTTTGAAAAATCTAGATTTTTTGCACCGTCCATAGATGTTTCTTCTTGAGTTGTAAATACTGCTATAATGTTAGGGTACTTTGAAGTATTATGTTCTAGCACATTAAGTATAAGTGCCACACCATATCCATCGTCTGCACCTAGTGTTGTATCTATTGCAGTGATATAATCGCCTTGAATATATGTGTTAATTCCGCTTTTATCAAAATTAAATTTAGTTCCGATTTTGGATTCGCATACCATATCTGTATGTGCTTCAAGTATTACAGTTTTATCTTTTCCATTGTCTACATAAGCGATTACATTTTGGTACTTATCTTTAACTACTTTATATCCCATTTTGCTTATAGTTTTTATAAGCCAATTGGCGATTTTTTCTTCTTTGCCAGATGGTCTTGGGATTTTAGTTAATTGTAAAAAATATTGAAATGAGTTCATATAATCTCCATTAATAATTTTATTTATTTTATTATAATTATTATTCATTAACAAACAAATTTGATTATCTTATTATTTTTTCTGTTTCAATAAAAATCTATATTTAATTATTGCTAAAATAAAAATATACAAACAGCCTAAAGTATGTTAAAATTAGTTCAGTAATACAAATAATATTATTAATGATGTAATTGAACAATAATTCTACTATTAGTTGAGTAATTATTTAAGTAAAGTAAAAAAAATATTAATACATTGAATTATAAAAATAAAAAAGACTAAACATTTTTATTTGTTTAGTCTTTTTGTTAATTCAACTAAAAGTTGTTAATCATCTAAATCATTTGTCCTGAATAAATCATCATTAAAAAAATCGTATAAAGTTATACCTAAACCGTCACAAATATATTTAATTGTATTGATACCAGGATTTTTACTTTTTCCATAGAATATGCTTGTAATAGTGCTAGGCTCAACACCGGATATAGTGCCCAATTTGTTGGGAGTGATATTTGATTTTTTACATAAATCTATGATTCGTTGAGTAATTGCTTCTGTTGTTTTCATAATAACTTTGCCTCTATTTTTTTATAGTTTAGCATTATGTAATTCAACTAATCGGGGATATATCCTTGACTTTTAATTATTAACTTGTAATAATGATATATACAGATATTTTTATACTATTTTATAGATATTTATCTTTATTTTCATTTTGTAAAATTTAATTTTAATTATATTAATTCTATTTTTAGTTGAGTTATCAACTATAAGTTTTGCAACTCAACTAAAAGTTTAGTTTTATAAGATGTTTAGGTTATAAAAATATGATAAAATTATTGTGTAAATTTCAAAAAGGGTAAAAGGAGATACTAATGAATTTAGGTGAAAAGATTACTGAATTAAGAAAACATAATAATTTAACACAAGAGCAATTGGGTAAAGAACTTAATATTTCTGCTCAAGCAGTGTCAAAGTGGGAACGCAATTTGTCTGAACCTGATTTATACGCTATTAAGGCTATGTCTAATATTTTTAATATTTCTATAGATGCATTAATCAATAATGACAAAGAATTAGAATTTAAAAATATAATAATTGAAAATAAAAGTGGCGAAAATTATGAATGCTCAAACTGTCATAAAAAATATGATAAATCAGATATTTATCAAATTGAACCAAATATTATTTGTAAAGAATGTAATAGCAAAGTTGAAAAACAAATTAATACTATAGTGACTGATGATGTTAATGTTGATACTGATAATAGCAAAGTCGAAGATAAAAATATTAAAAAGAAAAAATGGTTTCAATCTTCTTTATTAATCAAATTTATTATATCTATTGGTATATCTTTAATTCTTATGATACTTGGTTTTGTATTTGGCAATATTAATAATGTTGGTGATGTGGTTGCTACTATTGTTGGTGCTATTGTAATATTTACATTTTTGTTCCAGACTTTTTCAGAAACAATTATACAAGATATTGTCTTTGGGAGTTTTGGAAAAAGTATACAAATGCCGGGCATAATTTTTAGTCTTGATATTGATAGTATTATATTTATGCTTGCATACAAATTTATCATTGCACCATTGATTGTATTTATTGTTGGAGTAGTAGTATTTTTAGGTGGGCTATTATTGGCATTCATTATTAGTCCATTCACATTCTTTTTTACTTTGCCGGGTGTTATAGAAGATTGTAAAGATGACGATAAGGATAAATTGAAAAATAATATAAAAAATATAGAAAAAGAATAATAAGGTGTGGTATATATGATAAAAAAGATTATAGGAGTAGTTAGTACAATATT
Source organism: Christensenella sp. UBA6345 (assembly GCA_002437945.1). Classification (GTDB taxonomy): domain Bacteria; phylum Bacillota; class Clostridia; order Christensenellales; family UBA1242; genus UBA6345. The sequence continues at coordinate 25,201 of DJSB01000021.1, forward strand.
AATGGCTTCAAGTTCCTTAATGTTAACTGCATGTGGTGAAAACAATGGTAATGGTGGTAATCCTAGTAGTGATGACACCAATCAAGAATCAGTATTAAAACAATTTGTTGGTATAACATTTAATGATGCAACTTATAACTATGATGGTACACAAAAGGAATTGCTTATAAGTGGTAATTTGCCTAATGGCGCTAATGTTGTTTATACTAATAACACAGGTGTTAATGCAGGTGTATACAATGCAAATGCAAAAATAACTTGTAATGGTTATTCCGAATTAAATTTAAGTGCAAAAATGACTATCAATAAAGCGTCTTATAATATGACAAGTGCTTTATGGAATTATACTAATGCGTTCACTTATGATGGGACAGAAAAGAGCGTAGTTTTAAATAATTTGCCTGATGGAGTTACTGTTAAAAGATATATTGGTAATAAAAATACTGATGCAGGAATTTATACTGCATCAGTAGAATTTAATTATGATAGTTCCAATTATAACAAACCAGTAATTAATGATTGTGTTTGGACAATAAATAAGGCAGATATTACAGGTATTACAATAAGTAATTTGACTGCAGTATATGATGGCGAATTGCATAGTGTTAATGTTGATGGTAATATCCCTAGTGGCTCAAATGTAAAAATAACTTATAACGGGAAAGAAGTTGATGGTGTATCGGAAGTGGGTACATATAATGTTGAAGTTACTATTACTAATAAAAATTATAATACTTATACAATTTCTTCAAGATTTACTATTAATAATAATGATACATCTAAATCCAATTATGATATGAGTGGTGTATCGTGGGATTATTCAAATGCGTTCACTTATGATGGGACAGAAAAGAGCGTAGTTTTAAATAATTTGCCTGATGGAGTTACTGTTAAAAGATATATTGGTAATAAAAATACTGATGCGGGAATTTATACTGCATCAGTAGAATTTAATTATGATAGTGAAAACTATAATATGCCTACTATTTCCGATTTGCAATGGGAAATCAAAAAGGCGGATATAACAGGAATTACTTTTGAAAACAAAACAGTTAACTACAATGGTGAAGAAAAAGAAATTTTAATTTCAGGGAATATTCCGACTGGTGCTAATGTTGTCTATACAAACAATAAAGCAACTGATGCAGGTACTTATGAAGCAACTGTAGTTATAAGTTGTAAAAACTACAACACATTAACATTAACTGCAAAACTTGTTATTTTGCCTGATGTAAGCCAAATTGCAAACTCTGTTATTTCAAGTTTATTAAATATTCCAGAACCTTGGGAATTTTTACCAGAAAGTTTTGCACTTAAAAATAAAGTATATAGTGGAGAAAATATTGATTTTGTAAACAACTTTGTTAATGTAAATAATATTCCTAAAATGGGTGTCGGCAAACAAATGCATGTTGTTTATTCAACATTATTGGAAGTGGAAAAGGCGCTTTCAACTTTAAGGAAATTCTATGCTTCAATGAATACTGTTGTAAATTTATATCAAAACTTTATCAATTCTAATCCAGATAATTATGCTAGTTACGAAGCAGTGTCAGGTGATTTTGCTTTCCAAATTTTATTAAACAATAAAGATTACCAAATGACTATAAATTACAAATCAGTTGTTATTGAACTTATGTACACAAAAGAAAATAAACTATGCGTAGGAAGAATACAATTAATTAATTCTAATGTGATAAAATATGAAATGTCAGATAATAGTTTAACTATAGGTGTGAGCATATTTAATACAGCAATGACTAAATTGCATTTTGAAAGGAATAGTCAAAATTTGGTTGAAGGATATGTCTACGAATTTTATGGAACAGAAACAAAAAATATTAAAACTACCGCATTAATTAAGATTGATAAAGATTATACATCTATTATCTCAAACAAACGAGAAACTGATGACCTTGTTATTGAAGGATATATGGAAGTCTATGATAACAAAACATCAAATCTTGTCGGTGCTCAAGTAAAAGAAACTGTAAAGAATATTAAATATGACACAAAATGGTATAATATTTTTGATATTACTGGAATTACAAATATAAAAGTGACTGACGAACAAAATGGTTTGAATGCAAATACAATATATATCAATAATAATAGCGAACCAATTAAGACAAAAGTAGTTGGTGGAGTATCTTTAAAAACTGCATCAAGAAGATTTGATATTGAAATGAAAGTTATGCATTTTTACACTTATAATACTGAAACAGAAGAATATGATGAAGTTAAAATTAATATTCCAATGTTATTTGTTCAAAGTGATTTTGTTGAAAGTTTTACACAAGATTTTAATGAAAAAAATAAAGTCACAGCAAATATAAATATTTCAACTTCTCAAAAAGAATATTTTAATGCTGAATATGAAATTTGTATTGATAATTATCTTGAATTAAAAGAAAATTTAAAATATTCTGATATAGTCAATTTTATTGAAAAATCAAATAAATAATAAGTATACTAATAAAAAAATGCTAAAAACAAAAATTTAAAAAAATTGTATTATACAATTAAAAAAAATGATATAATCGGCATGTAACGTATAACTTGAAAGGGTGCAAGTCTATTTATTAGACTTGCACCTTTTCTGTATCAAAATATCAAATATTTTGTGATTAAATTAAAATATATATTACTTTTATTTTTGTATGTTTAATGATATACTTTGTATGTAAAATGTATAGATATGGGTGTAAATATGAAAAAGAATTTATCACATAGAAAAATATTAAGTGTAGTATATATGACTGTAGCATTAATAGGTTGTGCTATGGTATTATGTTCACTTTTTCTAGATTTTCTATTATGGCTATGTTTAACTGGTGCGGTGATAGAATTTTTCGCTCTTTTTATGTATATAAAAAATCTAGGTGGTACACATAATTCAAAAAAGAAAAATAATCAAATAATGAAAATGATTAACGATTCTATAGTACCATTGACTGACAAAGAAATAATAGAGCAGTATTGTTATTCGGATATAGTAGGTAATAAGGAAGATGTGTTAAAAGTCTTTTATAGTGATGATTTGACTAGTCGTATTATGTTTGTGAAAAGTAATGGAAATATGATAACAGTAGAGAAATATAGACTTACTATTTTCGATGAAGCCGAACGTGACTTGATTTTGGACTATGCTGTGTGGGAACCTTGTTATGTAAGCAATAGTTATTATGCTGATTTGGATTTAGCAATAAATGATTGTACTAGCCAATTAGTAGGATATAATGAAGTGCCTATTGATAAACTTGAATTTAATAATAATGTTAGATATTCGGTTAATGTTGAATGGATTTTGCCTAAAGATGGTGGACTAGATAAAGTTCCGTTTGGTTCAAGATATACTGCAAATGTTAAATTTGATAACGATGACCATCAATACCAAGTACGACTATTTAATAATTGTTGGGTTGATTATTATAATAGTTGTTCAGTTATGTATAGCCTTAATGAAGATTTTGCACAACTGCCTATCGGTACTAAATTTAATATATATGATAATGCTAAATTGGTAGGATATGGCGAAGTTGAATTTATTAAACCAATTAGTGAAAATACAATCTTGATATAGTTATACAATTGTGATACAATATATGTATACGGAGTTAATATGAAAAAACATGGATTAATTACTATAGGCGTAGCACTATCTATAAGTGTGGGTGCACCATTAAGTTTGTACCTTGGTGTGGCTTATGCTGATCAAAAACAGAAGGCTATAGTAAGTTCGGAAAAACAACAATATGGTGAACTTTATGACTATATGCTTACTACACAGGCGGGCAGACCATTAACAGCACCTATTAGCAATAAAGCATTGAAAGTAGTTACCAATAATTTTTCAGATGCTGAAAAACAAGAAATTGTTAATGCGATAGACAGATTGGACAATATTATTGATAATGTTAATTATGAGATATTAGATGGTGATGGTAAAAATATTTATGCCGATATCTATATCTACAATGATACCAACAATAATATTAATCAATCTATAGGAGATGTACATACTTTAGGTGTTACACATTTCACATATGACGAACGTACTGCAAAAATTAATTATCCACTTACCATAACTATTGATAGCAATTGTTCAAAATATTATGATACTACAGGAGTTAGTTTACTTAACTATGTTGTTAAACATGAAATGATGCATACTTTAGGATTTGCAGATTTGTATGATGAAAAATATTATAACAAAACAGTTATGTGGCATGCAGTTGAAGGCGATGTTAATGATTACACATCTTTAGATGAATTTAATTTAAAAACCTTGTATGATAATAATCTAGTAAAAATTGTTAATAATAACAACAATAAAATACTTAACAATAATACTATTCCAGCCTTCCCAGTTACAAAGAAAAAAGAAAATAATATGGAGAAATAAACATAAGTTAGAATCCAAAGTGTACAACAAAAACTTTGTTAACTAACTTTTGTTTTTATTAAATATGAAAAAAGACTATGGTTTTCCATAGCCTTTTTTACTTACTATTATTATGTATAAGTATTATTGTTTGTTTTTAAAATCATTTGCTTGTTTAATTATGCTTTCTGTTTTAGTTTTGTCACTTAAGTATTGTGCGTTGTCAATTATTTTATCAAAATAGTAATTTGATTTTTCTTTATCTTTCTTATTAAGATATGTTAATGCTAGAATAGTGTAGACATTGTTTTTAGTGTCAGCAATTAGTGGTTTTTCTTTTGGATATTTTTCAAGAAATTCTGCCAATTCTGTGCCTACATCTATTATATTATCACGTACTTGTTCGTTATTGCTAAACTTGTGATATTGACAGAATGCTTTTCCGTATAAAGGAAGGGTAGTTTCTAGTCCAAACTTTTTGCAAGTGTTCATACAATCAATTATTGATTTTAGTGAATCTTCATATTTTTTGTTATCATAATATATTCTTGATAATTCATACATTGCCGAAGGAACATAATATTGTTTGCATTCGTCGTCATCGTCAAGAGTATTAAGTATGTATATTGTGTTATTTAGACAAGTAATTGCATTTTCTGTATCATGCATTTGGTCATAAAGTGTGGCTAGATTATAGTATATTCTAGATTTAACACATAAAGAATCTACATCGTTTTGATTTTCAATAGTGTTTAATGCATAATGTAATGTATTAAACATAGTCTTAATATCATTTTGTTGATAATTAAAATCAGCATATTGCATTAATGTATTGCAATAGTATGCACGTAAGATACCAGTAATGTTATCTTTATGTTCTTCATAAAATTCTATTAAATTGGCTGTTTCTTCTTCAATATTGTTTTCGTCTTTTAATGATATATAAAATTCAATTAAACGATGTTTTGATACTATATATAAATCAAAAGGGTATTTCTCGTAGTCTAGTGGAACATCGTTTAAAGAGATAAAAACATTGTTAAGCAACATAATTTTCTTTTCTACTTTAGGCTCATCATCTACAAGATTGTAGTTAAGAAGTGCACGACTTATTAAAGCATCATTTGACAATTTTTCATCTTCAGAGTGTTCCATATATTCGCCTATATTGCCAGTAGTGATGAAATATATTTTTTTTGCTTCATCATTGTCTACGACTTTAACATCTTTAAACAATTTTTCTATTTCTTTATCCATTTTTACTCCTTAAATTGATACAATTTATCTTTAATATTTTATCATATTTTGTGTCGGTATTCCAAATATTATTATTGTTTTGATTGTAAATAAAAAAACTAGCAATTTTTTATATATCTTGCTAGTTATTATGCTTTATACTCCCAATATATAGAAACCATTGTACTTTTCTACGGCTTCATTAAGCCAATTAATAAAGATTTCTTTATCTGGTAGTTCTTTTTGTGATATATCTTCAAGTATCTTTTTTGCTTGGGCTTTTGTGAAATAATTAATTCCAAAATAATCTATTTTGAAATATTGTCCCAATATTTCATCATAATACTTGTAAAAAAGTTCGTCAGTATAAGTTACTGCTTCTATGTATAAAGAGTCACTTTGCCAGTGCTTAATATTTTTATAATTTGTTAATTTTTTTATAGGTAAATTCTTTTTACAATATTGCAATTCATGATAACCTGTGCCACCCATGGTAATACGGGTTCTGTTGTCTAGAAAAATTTTAAATTTTACCATATTAATCTACCACCTTATAATCATTGTCTTGTTTAACTAGATAGGTATTTACCATACCAGTATTATCTATTTCTATTACTCTTCCACCACGTGATTTTGTCTGAAATCGAAGTAGTGGATAGGTAGAGTAGTCCATACTCATACCATAAGATAGGGTAATCCCAGACGAGATTTCCATTATCGAATAATTGTTGGTATGGTCATGCCCACAAAATACCCATTTTGTGGAGTTAAGTTCTTTCATTTTGTCATACATACCGTTTTGTTTACCATTACATACTCTTTCATTTTTCTCGCCCAAAACTAATTTATAATTCGAATCTCCATTTTTCATATTGTTATAGAAAGTGTTATATTCTGGTAGTGGTATGTGCATAAACACTATATTTTTAATATCTGATTTTTCATTCTGTAAAGATTGTATAGTTTTGGCATACCATTCTACTTGGTCTTTGCTTACTCCAGCATAATTGCCATCACTTGCTCTGCTACCACTATCCATAAGAATAATAGAAGAAGTAAGTACACCATCGGTAAGTATTTTTATATAATAATTGCCTTTGCCCGTAATATCTTTTTCGCCTTCTAGAAAGAATGAGTGTGGGGCATCAGTTAACCTTTTTGATATATAATCTTTTTTTGCTAGTCCAGCATCGTCATGATTGCCGAAACAAAAGGTATATGGTCTGCCAAGTTTCTCAAATAAATCAATAAATGCGTTAAGTTGATTGTAAGAGTTTCTTGTGCTAGCAGTGACATATATAGCAGATAAAGCATCGCCAGTTATAAATATTAAATCTGGATCTACAGTATCTACACATTTTACTATGGCATTAACCAGTTTTTTATCTAGCCCACGTGTAAGTATTCCACTGCATATATGTAAGTCAGTCAACTGTAATATTTTTAAGTTTCTTCCAGTTTTGTTGTTGATTTCTACATAATTATCTTCACTGTGTTTTGTAATTTCTATTTGACTATTGTTGGTGTAGTTATACTCCATTTTATCTATATAGTTAATCGTATATTTGTCTCCTTTGTACCATGTCACTATAACAAAAATTAATAATGTTATAATTACCATTACTATTGAAGCAAGTCTGATATATAATCTTTTATTATTCTTTTGTTGTATTTTTGCCATATTTTCACCTTAAAAATATGATACAATATTATTATATTTTTATCAACTTTAGCATTAACAAAGATTAATTATTTGTTAATTTTATACAATAAATGACATTTTTATTTATATAATTTATCAACTTTGTTAAATTATTGTTTTCTTACATATAAAAGTGTGCACATCTGTACTATAAAGCAAGTGTTAATAATGTTGATTTATAATAAGTAGATTAAAGCGATGTAAAATAATATTTTTGTCTAGCATATTGTATTAACATTTAATACATCAATAATATGTATTTTACAAATTTTAAAGTATATGTTATTATTAATTGTATTGTTTTATAAGGGGGATTTATATGACAAGCGATTTTGTTGTAGAGAAAGGACAATTAAAAGCATATTTAGGTAGTCCTGATATTTCTGGTGATTTTGTTATTCCAGAAGGTGTAAAGAAAATCGGTAGTGAAATATTTCAAGAAAATATTAAGGGCGATATTACCATAATTTTCCCATCTATTTTTGAAAAATTGGAAGAAAATTCTTTTGATAAAGCCAATGTCGTTTGTTATGATTTTTCAAAGGCTAAAAAAGTAGTAGATATGTCTAGTATTAATTTGAAAGGGATTGTAAATAAGATTATTCTACCAACAACATTAAAAGTATTTACCGCTAGTGTTAATGGTAAAGTTAAGTTTAAAGATGTTTATGTTAGTGATGGCGAACATGTAGTAAATGATGGATTTGAATTGTGCCCAGAATTAGAAATCTTGGACTTAAAGGGTATAACATTAAAATCTGATAACTTTATAATTCCGTCCAATATTAAAAAATTTGAACAAGGTGGACTTACTGCTAGACAAATTACAATTTTACCTAAAAGTAAACTAAAAATTGTGTCTTTAGGGACTTTGGATACTTTGTCCATTCCTTATGGTATTGATTATCTAGAATGCCAATCTGTAAATTATGTATTTTTTGAAAAGTCGGCACTAAATTTAAGACAATTTAAAATAAAAAATAATAAACAGCCATTTGTTTTTGAAAATATTGATATAGCCAATGTAACATATCACGAAGAACTTGAACAAAAGGGTATTAATTATTTTTCTACCAATAATGGTTTGATTATAACTCAATTAGATAACACTATCGCTAAATTTAAGGATATACCTACAGAGTATGATGGTAAAAAAAATATTGGCATTATGTGTTAATGATCCATTTGACTCGGTAGTATCTAAAAGTAATCTTGACGGATTAAACGCCAAATTAACATATACTACAAAACAATACAAAGAAAATGCAGATAAAATATCTAAAAAATATACTGACAATATGGATTCATCTAATTATTCAGATGATACCAAGTTTAATATCTTTTTAAACAAATCAGAAATTAATGAAACATTAGGGTTTATGCGTAGACGAAGATTGTATGGAGTTGGTGCACCTGTTTGGAAATATTGGGTATATCCATTTATTGTGCCATTAATTTTGACTATTGCAGGTACAATTATTTCATCTTTTTTAATAAATAATTTTGCACTTAATTTGTTAGTTCAAGGTGTTCAAGGGCTAGGTATTCCAATTTATTTAATTTTGGTTGCAATAATGTATAAAAAGAAAAAGAACTTTGAAAAAGAAGAGAATAAACGTTTTTATGCGAAACTTAAGAACGATAATAAAAAGACGAAAAAAGACGAAGAAATTTTCAATTCTAAATCAAAGCCTGTTGTGTATCTAAAACTTAATGAAATTTACAAACAAATTCCAGATCCATTTAGATGGAAAGCAATTGCTTATATTGCTGGTAAAATAGAGAAAAAATATAAAGAATGTAAACAAATAGCCGAATATGAAGCCAAGGCTAGTGAAGAAAGATTTAACAAAGATTTAGAAAAATATCGTAAGGAAAGAGTTGAAAGACAACAAAAAGAAATTATTTCTCAACTTAATGCTATAAATGATAGTCTAAAGAATAGTTCTGCATCTTATGATGTATATGATGTACATAATACATATTTAGGTAGAATAGATAAAGACTAACCAAAAATACAACCGATAATGGTTGTATTTTTTATTGTTTTATTAAAGTTATGTAAAGTTTTAACAAGAATAATCTTTAATGTGATATTGGTTGACAATTAATGAAAAATATAATATACTAATTATGTAATATTTCAATTAGTCCATTCGCGATGTATTACATAAGAACAATAATAAAGACCAGGTTGAAATCTTCTTTATGAATGGCAAAAATATACAACATGCTTAAAAGTGGTTGATTTTTTGCTGTTTAGATAAGGGGGTTATTTTTTTTCAACCAAAAGATAATTTTAATTATTTAGGAGATTTATTATGATAAAATTTAATTACAAAGATGTAGCAAAAGAACAAGGTTGGAATTTTAATTCAATTACTCCAATCGTAGAATATCCAGTAGATTATTTCTACTATAAGGAAGTAGCAAAAGAGATTAATCCATCAACTGTTATGCTTGATATTGGTTGTGGAAGTGGAGAAAAGGCTGTAAGGTATTTTTCTAATGCTAAAAAAGTTGTTATGCTTGACAACGAGCCAGAAATGTTGACTAGAGTACAAGCCAATGTAGAAAAAATACTTTCTCCAAAAGAACGTGAGATATTTACTACAAAACTAGCCGATGGCACAGGAAAATTGGATTTCCCTGATGAAAGTTTTGATATGGTGGTTTCAAGACATTGTGGTGGTAATATGAGTGAAGTGTATCGTGTCCTAAAGAAAGGCGGTATATTTATTTCGGAAGATGTAGACCATGAAGATTGTTTAGAAATCAAACAATTATTTGGACGTGGTCAAGGTTATGAAAATTTGAAGACGCACAATCTTGAAAAACAAAAAATTATGAATGAATGTTTGGATTTAAAATTTTCTGATATTGAATTGAAAAATTTTTATTACATCGAATATTATCCTGATGTTCAACAATTAAAGTATTTGTTGACCAGAACACCAATATTAGAATATTTTGATGAAACCACCGATGATGAAATTCTTAATCAATACATAGCCCAAAACACCACAGAAAAGGGTATAAAATTAATAAGAAGACTATATGCTTTCCGTATAGTAAAATAAAAAAGTAAGATTATTTATAAAGTAATGTTATAAATGATAAAAAAGACCAGCAATATGCTGGTTTTTTAGTTCTAGTTTTTTAAGTTGATATTTTATTTATCAATTTTTTGTGTTTCTTTATCTGATTTTTGTTTGTTATAAAGTTCATTGTATTTTTTATTGTGAGCAAGTAAAAATGAGTGTGTTCCTTTGTCGATAATTTTCCCATGATCTATAAAATAGATTACGTCGCAGTTTTCAATTGTGGAAAGACGGTGTGCAATAGTTATGATTGTTTTGTTTTTCTTAAGTTCTTCAACCGAGTCCATAACATGTTGTTGAGAGATGTTGTCAAGCGCACTTGTTGCTTCATCGAAAATGATGATTTTAGAGTCTTTTAAAAGTGCACGAGCAATACAAATTCTTTGTTTTTGTCCGCCTGAAAGTCTTGTTCCGCCTTCGCCAAGGAAACTATCAAGTTTTAGTGGAAGTTCTTTTACAAAATCATACGCATTTGCTTGTTTCAAAACATTATAAATTTCTTCATCGGTCACATCTGGTCTAACAAGTTGCATATTTTCTCGGATTGTGAGATTGAAAAGATATGGACTTTGGCTTATCATTGAAACATTTTTACCGAAGTTTTGTGAAAGTTTTATTGATGATACACCATCAAATACAATTTCGCCTTCGCTAGGATCATATAGTTTGCATATAAGGGCAGTGATAGTGCTTTTACCACAACCACTTTCGCCAACAAAGGCAACATGAGTGTTAGGTTCGATTGTAAAACTTATATTATCCAATACTTTTTCATCTGGGTCATATTCAAATGAAACATTTTTAAATTCAATATTGCCTTTGAAGTCTTCAATTTCGGTATCGCCAAATTTATCATGAAGATAAGTTTTGTCATCTGCAAGTTCAAACACACGGTGTGCATTAACTTCAATTTCTTTAAAATAGTCTTGCAAATGTCCAAGATGAACTGCAAAATCCATGACATTGTTTTTATAAACATATACAGAATAAAACACTGCAAGTTCAAGTTGTCCGCCTTGGATAAGGTAAACACATAGGTAGATAAATAGCAGGTCACAAGCAATTTTAATTACACTAGCAAAATGATACCAGAATGATCCTACATACCATTCTTTGTTGTCTGCCTTGATATAGTCATTTTGAAGATCATTAATATGGTTAATAATGTTGCCAGAAAGTCCAAGAGTTTTAATGTCTTTTATACCCCTTATAGACTCGCCAATCATAGAGTTTATGTATTCGTTTTTCTTTAAAACTCTAGGTTTCATTTTTGTGAAATAGTACATTCTGATTTGATATACAAGATATCTTACAATAATAAATCCTAAAAGGAACAAACCTATCCAAATATTTACAGCGAAAACATAGGCGATAAATCCAAGTCTTGATATTGTATCAACAATTGATTCGCTTATACTTTTGAAAGATGTTCCAAGCGAGTCAAGGTCACTTGTAAGGCGAGTTATAAATGTTCCATTTCCAAGTTTTTCAAACTCGTTTATGTTTGTGTTGAAACTCTTTTTTATGATTTCAAGTTTAACATCTCTTTTTACATAGTTTTCAAGTTTCTTAAAAAGGGGAACACGGCTTAAATATACCACAACTCCCAAAAATTCAATACCAGCAAAATAAAGTGCATATTTTTCTGCTGACAAAAAGTCTTGAGTTACAGTCATGTTTGAAATGACTTTTCCAAGAAGAAGTGGAGCAAAGAAACTTATAACACCTGTACAAATAAGGCTGAGCCAGAATCCAATGCAAAGCCACTTATAATTCCAAAAATATTTAAGATATTTTTTAAGGTTTTTATAACCTTTTATAGATTTCTTTTCTTCAATGTCTTTCATAGTTTTATCCTTTGTGTTGTTTTTAATATAACACAAAAATTCTTAAAGTAAAAATGATATGAAAAATATATAAATAAAAAATAGAATAACTTTTATTCTTCCTATTAGTTTTAATATGATAAATAAGTAATTTAACTTTAAAGTATATTATGTACAACTTTTCGTGGACCCCATAAGACTCTTAATCAGTTACAAAAAAAAGAAGTATATATTACTATACTTCTTACAATTGTGGTGGACCATCAGAGACTTTGGACTGGACCCACTGATTGCGTCAAAGCCCAACCTAATGACTCGAAATTTTTGATAAACAAAAATTTCCCGTTTAGTGGTTGGCTTTTCCTTACCCCAAAAAGTATACTACGTATAACTTTTCGTGGACCCCATAAGACTCTTAATCAGTTACAAAAAAAGAAGTATATACTGCTATACTTCTTATAATTGTGGTGGACCATCAGAGACTTTGGACTGGACCCACTGATTGCGTCAAAGCCTAACCTAATGACTCGAAATTTTTGATAAACAAAAATTTCCCGTTTAGCGGTTGGCTTTTCCTTGCCCCAAAAAGTTATACTACGTACAACTTTTCGTGGACCCCATAGACTCTTAATCAGTTACAAAAAAAGAAGTATATATTACTATACTTCTTATAATTGTGGTGGACCATCAGAGACTTTGGACTGGACCCACTGATTGCGTCAAAGCCCAACCTAATGACTCGAAATTTTAGATAAACAAAAATTTCTCATTTAGCGGTTGGCTTTTCCTTACCCCAAAAAGTATACTACGTATAACTTTTCGTGGACCCCATAAGACTCTTAATCAGTTACAAAAAAAGAAGTATATACTGCTATACTTCTTATAATTGTGGTGGACCATCAGAGACTCGAACTCTGGACCCACTGATTAAGAGGTGTGATTAAGACTTATTAAGTTAGCTTATTTTATATCTTAAAAATCCCTTTATTTCCTTATTTTGCCTAGCAAATTCGTGTTATATAATTTAATTTCGTCTTATATCAATTTCCATAATTTTATTTAAGTTTTTGGTGTCTAATTTTAGACAGGTTTGAAATAACTTAATTTTAAAGAATTGTATTTAAAAAATTTCACTTTAAATATTCAGATATTTGACAAAATTTGGCTTAAAATTATATAATTTAAAAGATTATTGTAAGGAATATATTTGTTATGAAAAATGATATTATAGAAATTAAAAACCTTGATAAATCTTTTGGAGATATCCATGCTGTTAATAATTTATCATTTAAAGTTAAGCGTGGTGAATTATTTGCTTTTCTTGGTGTAAATGGTGCGGGAAAAAGTACCACTATTTCAATCATGTGTGGGACTCTTAACAAAGATAATGGAAAGGTCATAATAGATGGCAAAGATATTGATACCCAAATTTCAAGTATAACAAAAGAAATTGGTGTCGTTTTTCAAAACTCTGTTTTAGATAAAGTTTTAACTGTAAAAGATAATTTAATTTCCCGTGCTAGTCTTTATGAAATTTATGGACAAAAAGCCAATAAAAGAATTCTTGAACTTGCTGAACTTTTAGATTTTAAAAATTTACTCAATCGAACTGTTGGAAAACTTTCAGGTGGACAAAGACGAAGGATTGATGTTGCTAGAGCTCTTTTACACAATCCCAAAATACTAATATTAGATGAACCAACTACTGGTCTTGACCCACAAACAAGAAAAACATTATGGTCTGTTATTGATAATTGTAGAAAAAAACAAAATATGACAGTATTTTTAACCACTCATTATATGGAAGAAGCATCTGATGCAGACTATGTTATTATTCTTGATAATGGCAAAATATCTGCCGAAGGAACTCCATTAGACTTAAAGAACAAATATTCGGGCGATTTTATAAACATTTATAATGAGACCGAAGAAAATGTTAAAAAATTAGGCGTTCCATATGAAAAAATAGGGGATTTTTTCAGACTTGAAGTTAAAGATACCGAAGAAGCAAAAAATCTTATTATAAAATATCCAAAGTTATTTAAGGATTTTGAAATAACAAAAGGTAAAATGGACGATGTGTTTTTGACCGTAACTGGCAAAAAACTTGTAGGGGGTAATTAAGATGAAGACTTTATTTTACATGACAAAACGAAACATGAAAATGTTTTTTAAAGATAAAGGAATGTTCTTTACTTCTCTTATAACTCCTATTATTTTATTAGTGTTATTTGTAACCTTTTTAGCTAGAATTTATAAACAAAGTTTACCAAAAGGGCTTCCTGAGGGAATACAAAATGGAATTGTAAACGGACAATTATTTTCATCTTTATTTGCAGTGAGTTGTGTAACCGTTGCTTTTTGTGCAAATATGCTTATGGTTTCCGACAAAGTTAATGGCACAAAAAAAGACATATATATTACACCAACTAAAAAATCTACCATTGCAATGTCATATTATTTTGCATCTTTATTTGCCACTTTACTAGTTGCACTCGTTGGTACAGTTGCATGTTTTATCTATATTGGAGCAACAGGCTGGTTTATGTCATTTGGAGATGTGGTTTTAATTTTTATAGATTTATTTATGCTTAGTTTGTTTGGAACAGCATTATCTTCAATAATAAATTGTTTTCTATCATCTCAAGGCCAAATATCTGCTGTTGGAACTATTGTTAGTGCTGGGTATGGCTTTATATGTGGAGCCTATATGCCTATATCTCAAATGGGTTCAGTAATGCAAAATATTCTAGCATTTTTGCCTGGGACATATGGAACATCTCTGCTTAAATATCATGCTTTAAGTGGCGTATTTAGAGAAATGTCTAAACAAGGGATTTCTGCTGACGTTATATCTGGCATAAAAGATAATATTGACTGCAACTTATATTTCTTTGGTAACCAAGTAAGCATTGGAGCTATGTATGGAGTTATGATAGGCTCAATAATTTTACTCATTGGTGCTTATGTGCTTATAAGTGTTTTAAGAGCCAAAAAGAAAAAATAAAAATTTTAAAGCAAAAAATACTGGGAATCCCCAGTATTTTTTACTTTTTAAAAATCAAAATAGCCTTTGCACCAAGTGTAATTGTTGTGGAAATTAAAGTATATCCTTCTTTTTCCATTTCGTTACATTTGTCTTCAATTTTCTTTGCCATTTTCTTCGCTACGGGCGTGTAGCCTATTAGTTCTGTTTTATACATTATTTTTCTCCTTTTTTATTTTTGCATAAATTTATAAGCCCAATTATAACTAATATAATTCCAATCAATGCAATACCGATAGCAAGTCCTAATAAAATCCCATCACTAAACATTCCGAAATGAGAAGAACTATCCCCAGCAAAATAATTATAGCACAAATATAATATTATACCAAAAATAAACAAAGCAATTCCTGTAATAAAATTTTTCATTGTCATTTACTCCTAACTAATTAGTTAAAGTATACTTTTTATAGTCCTAGTTGATATTTGTGCTTACCTATTAATTTCAGTAATTATATTTTCCAAACTAGAAAAATTTACAAAGTTTACTTTTTGATTGTAAGTAGCTATCACTTCTTTATCTTCTGCTGTTTTCTTTTCTTCTGATAGTTTTTTTGTCTTTTCATAAACTAATTTCATTATTATTTTATGTATAAAACTCAACTTTGAATAGTCCATCCCACCTCTTAAATGATAGATAGTTGTTTTTTTGTATATTTCAACTGGAAGTTGTCTTTTCATGCTATTTTCTATCTTGACCACATTTTCTTTTTCCATAGGATCTGCCAATCCAACCGTAGCAATTATAATTTTTTTATTTTCGCAATTAGTTATTTTTTTTAAAGTTTTGGTCATTCCTAAAACTCCTCCAGCATATAATGCGCCTATATATACAATTGTTTCGTATTCATCAATATTTTTTATGTCTTTATAACTCTCCGCTTTGATATTGGTCTTTTTTGATAATTCCATTGCATATTGTTTTGCAGTACCATATTTGGAACCATATATTATTATTTTCATGATTTTATTCTCCTCTACAAACTACTATTTATCTATTTTTTCCTTATATTATCTTATCGTCAGTATTTGAATAATTGTGTAGGAATGTTTATATTCTCTACAAGCAGTAAGAATAAACATTACCGATGTTATTAAGCAAAAAGATGTAATTATTGAAAAAATTAAATTATGTTTTCTCATTATATTTATCCTTTTTTCTATTAAAAAATTTTTATTCGTTGCCAATTGAGTAAAAAATTAAGGACATTGCAACTTCATAAATATAGTATATCATAAATTCATTATAAATTTTGTGATAATTTTGAATTTTTATAACTTATAAGAATATGTGTTGGAGCAAATATAATGGCAAAAATTATTAGTAAAATGTTTTGTAGCATTATTCCACTAAATATAAATATTATCGAAGGTAAAATAGATAAGGCTAAAGACTTAATAAGTGCGGATTTTTTCCAAAAAACAATCCAGAATAAAAGATATAAAAATACTAGTGTAAAGTTTACAATTATATAAACCAACTTTGCATTGTTAAACCAAAAATCAAAATATGTATATGGTACATTAAGCATCATAGAAATAAAGCAACCATATCTACCAACTTGCTCCAATATTTTAACTTTTTTATTTTTATAAAGGTTGTTAAAACCATCTTTATTTGTTAAAGCAAACACTATATTTGGAATCATAATAAGAATTATTATAATTAAACCTATATAATTAAATATACCCATATTTTCTCTCCATTTGAATTTATGTTTTGGCTAATTTTATCACATGAATTATAAATAGTATATCATATAAATCAAAAACTTGTATATATTTTAAAAATAATATAAAAATAACTCAATTTGTGTTGGGTTATTTTTTTGTTGTGAAAATTTTTCAAGAGTTCAAATGCTGAACTCTCGAAGTTGATAAAATTTTTACATAAAAATATTTCCCGAGTGTTCAAATGGTGAACACACGAGAGTGATATATTTGAAATTGAAGCAAGAAAATTAAAAAAGTTTTCTCGTTACACACAATGTGTGTGATGCGGGAATTATATAATTTGTTTGTAAAAATCTTTCTCGTTTGACCAAATGGTGGTAAAGCGAGATTGATAAAATAAAACCATAAAATAATTTTCCGATATATCACCCGTTGATAAATCGACTATGTGAAAATATTTTTGTCGCTGTAAAGAATGTGTTTACAGCGGG
>DJSB01000021.1:42737-43691 GCA_002437945.1 Christensenella sp. UBA6345
TTGTAAAAAGTTTTCTCGTGGTATCACCCTTTGATACTACGGCAGTGATAAATTAACAAAAAAATATCTCGATAGGTCACCCATTGAACTATCGCCCCTGATAAATTAAGAAAAATAAATTTTCCGATGGGTCAAACGGTGAACCAACGACAAATGTAAAATGAAGAAAAAATAAATACCGCATTATCAAATGGTGATAATGCGAGAATTGTAAGATATTTGTGTAAAAAACATTCCCGAACGGGCAGATGTTGTCCGAACGATTATGTAAGAATAAAAATAAGGAGGTGTGAAATGTAAAAAGTCGAAAACAAAATTTAACAAAAAGGAGGATTTTTTAAAATGTAAAAGCAAACAAAACAATCATTGCCCCTTTAATTAGAAATAGAAAGAGATGTAAAAATTCTGCGAATTTTTGGTACGGGCGGAAATATCTCAAAATGTGCAAACAAGATTTGCCCTTTTGCGAAATTTCCTACTACATAGAAAGACTAGAAAATAATTAGGAGGCTAAAATGGCTAGAATTAAAACAAAGGATTTGAAAACTCAATATATGATTAGAGTATATAGTCAAGATGAGTATGAGATTTTTAGGCGTGCGCTTGAAAAGTTTAAGGACGAGTTTGATAGCCTAAATGACGCTATAAAATATTTTGCTTTGCTTGGTGCAGATAAAATGCTTGGAGATAATGCACTCAATCAAAGCATAAATTTCAGCGAGATTAGAAAGAACTTGCAAGAAATAAACGACAAACTTACAACAATATCTGCAAACCAAAAAATGGACTTTGTGGACACTAATGCAAATGTGAGAATAAATCAAGCACTGCTTAACTTAATCACTAAACTACTCAACAAACAAAGCCCAATAAACCTAAATTCATACTCGCAAGGTTGGAAGTATGACCCACTAGATAAAAATGGTATTGAAACCGAACGAGATAGAATTTTAA
>DJSB01000045.1 GCA_002437945.1 Christensenella sp. UBA6345
TCTGGTGGTTTTCTTTAACAAATAAAAAGACACTAGTATATTTGCTAGTGCCTTTTGTCTTATTTATTTTATTTTATCTTATTTATTTTATCTTATTTATTTTATCTTATCTTATCTTAATGTGTACTTCACGAAGTTGTTTTTCAGTAACATCTCCAGGTGCGTTCATCATAAGGTCTTGTGCTTTTTTGTTCATAGGGAAGGCTACAACTTCTCTTATTGTAGGCTCTTCTAATAATAACATAACCATACGGTCTACACCAGGTGCTATACCAGCATGTGGTGGTGCACCATATTTGAATGCCGAATATAAAGCAGAGAACTTTGTTTTTATGTCTTCTTCTGTGTATCCAGCCAATTCAAATGCTTTTAACATAATGCTTAAGTCGTGGTTACGTACTGCGCCACTACTTAATTCAATACCGTTAACTACTATGTCATATTGATAAGCAAGTACATCTAGTGGGTCCATAGTTTCTAATGCTTCTAATCCACCTTGTGGCATACTAAATGGGTTGTGACAGAAATCAAGTTTGCCAGTTTCTTCATCAAGTTCGTACATAGGGAAGTCTACTATCCAGCAGAACTTATATACTCCTTGCTCGATTATTCCTAGTTTTTCTCCCATTTCTGTACGTAATAAACCCATTAATTTATGAGTGGTTTTGTAATCATCAGCGATAATAAATATTGAATCGCCAACTTTTGCTTCGCACGCATCTAACATCGCTTGTTTCTCTTCTGCAGTCATAAATTTAAGGATAGGTCCTACCATTTCTAGACCATCTTCTACTTTCACCCAAGCAAGTCCTTTAGCACCGTTGTCAGTAGCGAATGTTGTAAGTTCATCATAAAAACGTCTTGATTGACCTTCGCAGTTGGTGCATATTGCTTTTACAGTTTTGTCCTTAAATGCACCGAAAGTTGTATGTTCGAACACTTTTGTTAAATCTTTTAATACTAGTGGGTTGCGTAAATCTGGTTTGTCTGTGCCATAAGTTTCAATTGCTTTTTTGTATGGTATACGTTCAAAAGGTACTTTGTCGATTTTTGATTTGCCGTATTTTTCAAATATCTTTGGCAATACATCTTCCATTACTTTGAATACATCTTCTTGTGTGGCAAAACTCATTTCCATATCAAGTTGGTAGAATTCGCCGGGACAACGATCTGCTCTGGCATCTTCATCTCTAAAACATGGTGCTATCTGAAAATATTTATCAAAACCAGCCACCATAAGCAATTGTTTAAATTGTTGTGGTGCTTGTGGTAAGGCGTAGAATTTACCAGGGTGTAGTCTGCTAGGAACGATATAGTCTCTAGCACCTTCTGGGGAAGATACTGTAAGTATAGGGGTTTGAATTTCGTTGAAACCTAGTTCTATCATGTGTAGTCGTAAATCTTGTATAACTTTGCTACGAGTGATTATGTTTTGTTGAACCATAGGGTTACGTAAATCTAGGTATCTGTATTTTAATCTCACATCTTCAGATACTGATTTTGATTCGTCAATTTCAAAAGGTGGAGTAGATAGGCAAGCACCTAATAATTTAATTTGGGTTACTTCTACTTCAATCTCTCCAGTAGGAATTTTGGTGTTGAAAGTATCTTCGCTTCTTTTTAAAACTTTACCGGTTACACTTATTACTGTTTCTTTTGATAATCTAAAATCAGGTTCGACACGTAATACCAATTGTGTAGTGCCGTAGTGGTCACGTAAATCCACAAAAGTTATACCACCATGGTCTCTAATTGTACTTACCCAGCCAGCCAATGTTACTATTTGACCTTCGTCCTTTATTGTTAAGTCCCCGCAACTTCTAGTTCGATATTCGTTTATTGCTATTTTGTCCATATTAATTTTCTCCTAAAAATTATTAATTTTATTTGTTGTGTTTTGGATTTTGAATAAAAAAATAACGTTTGGGTTACTTTCCAAACGTTAATTAATTTTTATAATTGCATAAAAGAAGGAAACCCAATGTTATTGTGTTATGATAATGTTATTATTGTTGTTGTTATTAGTAAGAACTGTAAACATTACTTCGTCTTCCTTTTTTATTTTATACGTAAAGGGTAACACTTTTGTATGACGTTGTCAACACCAAAATGTTAATTATTTTTAATTTTTTTTAAAAAAGTTGTCTGCGTATATATCTTAATTATATGCATTTTTGTTATTTTAATTACATTAGATAGATAAAAACACAACGAAAATATATCTTATGACTATAATGTGGATTGTGATATATAGCCAGTAGGTTACTAAATCAAAAGTGCCTTATGTACATTTCGAAATTTCAAAACGTAAGGCTAATATTATCACATACTTAACTTTACCCCGCCTAGATTACGCCAAACAAGTTTGTCGCTTGTCCGNNCGCTTTGCTCCCAAGTTCGACTACGCTCATAATGACAGGCGGGGGATTAGACAACTTGACACTATAGACTTTATCTTATTTTAATCACTTAAAAATGTGCAGTCTATACTATTTTTATCTCTCACGCACACCTTATATGTGTCATTCTGAGCGGAACGATGTGTAGTCGAAATTTGACGTTAGTCAAATCGAAAGTGTGCTATGCACCTTTCGGAATCCCAAAACGTAAGGTTAATAGTTACTTACATTTTAAACATTTTTTTGCGTAATAAAAAACTTAAGCATTTTACTAAATAATATAAAAATGATATAATGCTAATGGTAGAATATAGTTAAAAGTTGATGTTGAAAAGCATTTAACTAATATTATATTTTATTAGAGTATTTTTAGGAGTGTATATGGTAACATTAGTTATTTTAGATGGATTTGGATTAAGTCTACGTACTGAAGGTAATGCGGTAAGATTACAGGGGACTCCAAATCTAAAGAAATTAAATTCTTATCCTTATACTACATTGATTGCAAGTGGCGAAGGTGTAGGACTTAACGCAGGTCAAATGGGTAATAGTGAAGTAGGACATTTAAACCTTGGTGCTGGCAGAATTGTGTATCAGGATCTTCCACGTATTAACAATGATATAAAAACAGGAGAATTTTTTAATAATCAATCCTTAAATAAAGTAATGCAACATGTTGTTGACAATCATTCTAGTCTACATCTTATGGGACTACTTTCTAATGGTGGTGTACATTCACACATCGACCATTTAAAAGCATTAGTTGATATGGCGCATGATAAAGGTATCAAAAATGTTTATATCCACGCAATACTAGATGGTAGAGATACTTTAAGAGATAGCGGAATTGGTTTTGTTAAAGAGATTGAAGAATATATAAAAGGCAAAGCAGAAATAGTTACACTATCCGGTAGAGTATATACTATGGATAGAGAGAAACGTTGGGAAAGAGTTAAAAAAGCATATGATATGATGGTTTTTGGTAAAGCCGAGATTAAATGTGATGACCCAGTTAAGGCTCTTGAAGAAAGTTATAGCAAGGGTATATATGACGAATTTGTCGAACCTACTATAATTAAAAATGTTACTATTAAAGATAATGATGGCTTTATATTCTTCAACTATCGTACTGATAGGGCTAGAGAAATCACACAAGCCATCACACAAAGACCATTTAATGAGTTTGAAGTAAAAGATATTAACAACCTATGCTATTGTTGTATGACCGAATATTCCAGTGACTTTACTGGAGTGTTGGTAGCATATCCACCAGAAGTTATAGTTAACAACTTATCGCATTTAATATCTGTTGCTGGTAAGAGACAATTCCACGTTAGCGAAACTACAAAGTATGCTCACGTAACTTTCTTCTTTAATGGTGGTATTGAAAAAGCCAATGATGGAGAAGATAGAAAACTTATTGATTCTATAGATGTACAAGACTTCTCATCTGTACCACAGATGCGTGCAAAAGAAATAACTGATGAAGTAGTTAATGCTGTAGAAAGTGGTAAGTATGATTTTGTATTAGTTAACTTGTCTAATCCAGATATGATAGGACATACAGGCAATCTTGATTCGGCTATAAAAGCGGTAGAACTTTGTGACCAGTGTGCTTATCGTATTGCTATGGCTACGTTGAAGATGGGTGGTGATTGTATTATTACTGCTGACCATGGTAACTGTGAAGAAATGATAGATGAAAAAGGTAATGTACTTACTCAACATACTACTAATCCAGTACCACTATGGTTGGTATCTGAAAAACATAAAAATGAGCACCTTATGTCTGGTAAACTATGTAACGTAGCACCTACAGTGCTTAAGTTATTGGGATTAAATATACCAGAATATATGGAGAAACCATTATTCTAGTTATTATTGTATGTTATTAGTATTGATAATTATCATATACAATATTGACATATATTTATAGTTTTATGACAATAAGTCGTGTTTTGTATTATGAAAGAAATTTTAATATGTTAACAAAAAAAGAGAAGATGTAATCCATCTTCTCTTTTTATATAGTTGTATTATTAGTGTTTTAATTTTAGAAATTACTTAATAACTACTTTCATAAAGTTCTTTTTACCTTTCTTTAATAGACATACATTGTCTACAAAGTCTTCAGTATTTAACTGATAAGCAAAATCTTTTTTAACTTCGCCGTTAACCAATACGCCGCCTTGTTCACACATACGTCTACCTTCGCTTTTTGAAGTTACTAGTTTAGTTAGTGCTAGCATATCAACTAGAGACATAGGCAATTGTGTTTTGTCAATATTGAAAGTAGGTACATTGTCCAAGTTGCCATTACCACTAAACAATGCTTTACTTGCTTCTTGTGCTAGTTGGGCATCTTCTTCGCCACGTACAAACTTTGTTATTTCATAACTTAATACACGTTTAGCATTAACAATATCTTCTTTAATTAATTTTCTAACTTCGTCCATAGGTATATCGGTAAATAGTGCAAACATCATTTCTACGCAATTATCAGGTGTCTGGTATACGCCTTGGTAGAAGTCATAAGCACTGATTTTGTCTTTATCTATCCATATAGCACCTTTTTCAGTTTTGCCCATCTTTTTACCTTCTGGAGTAAGTAGTAGTGGGTTAGTAGCACCTACTAAAGATATATTGGTGTTATTGGCAAAATTAAGTTTACGCTGAAGTTCAACACCAGCGACTATATTTCCCCATTGGTCGCCACCACCATATTGTAGGGTACAGCCATATTCACGGTTAAGATGTATAAAGTCGTAAGCCTGCATTAACATATATCCCATTTCGAAGAATGTTAATCCACCTTCGTTGATACGATTGGCATATATCTCGTTGGACAACATTTTGTTTACGTTAAAATATACACCTATATCACGCATAAAGTCTGTGTATGCATAATCCTTAAACCAGTCTGCATTGTTAACAATGATTGCAGGATTGTCTCCGTCAAAATCCAAAAACTTTGAAAGACTGCCTTTTATTTTTTCTATATTTTGGGCTATGTCTTCTGGAGTCATAATTTTTCTAATTTCGCTTCTGCCACTTGGGTCGCCTATACAAGCAGTTGCACCACCCATAAGAAGTAGTACTTTGTGTCCTGCTTTCTGGAATCTTCTCATTATGCAATATGGTATGCAGTGTCCTATATGTAAACTATCTGCAGTAGGGTCACTACCTTCGTACAATACTATAGGCTCGCCACTTTCAAGCATCTTTTTTAATGCATCTTCATCTGTACATTGATATAAAAGACCACGTTCTTTAAGAGTTTTGTATAAATTTTTATCTGTCATATTTTTCTCCTTAAAAAAGCACACTATCCTTAAATTTTTAAGGACGAAGTGTGCTTTCGTGGTACCACCTTAATTCATCTAACATATGTTAGACCTTGATTAACTTTATTAACGCAAAAGTTAGACGGCTTGCTCGCAAATTGTAATTCATAAATAAAGTGTGAAAGTTTTTCACCAACCAACTTCTCTCTATACACTGTCTTTATCTACTACTAGTTTTTGGTCATAGCAAGTTAAAAACTAGTACCATAGTACTAAAATTGTGTTTAATTGTCAATAGAAACTTGCAAAGTCACATAAATTAATGTTGTATAAATTGACTAAATATAAATTAATTAGTAAAATATATAATAAGAAATGTGTATAATGGAGTTTCGTTATGGAACAAGAACTAAAACCAGAACAACAAAATATGGAAGTTGAATCTACTACTGCAGAGCAAAGCAAACCAGCAGAAGTTAATAATTCTTCTAAAAAGAAATTAAACAAATATCAAATAATAAGTATTGTGTGTGTATCAGTTATGCTTGCACTTCTTTTGGCTACCGGTATTTATTTTATAGTAAAAAACAATCGTGATAAGGCGGGTTCAAAACCTTTAGCACAGATTTTAACAGAAACTAATTACAACAAGATTGAAGTAGGACAGACATATAAACAAGTTACTGATATATTTGGTGCTGGTAGACGTACAAGTAGTGAAGTTACTGACCAAGTTACTTATATATGGGAGACCAATAATGGTAAAGTTTTGGTAATTACTTTTACTGCTACTCGTGATAAAAATAACAAAATTGTTGCTGGTACAGTAATTGAAAAAAGCCAAATTGGTATTATTACAAATGCCGAAAATGCTTAAATAAATAATTCAAGGACATTTTAATTAAAAACAAAAACACTAGTGTGATTGCTAGTGTTTTTTGTTTTTATATTTTTGTTTGACTAATACTCTATATGCCGATTGTTTTAATCATTTAAGTATTAACTAAATTGGCTATTGTATAAGTTATAATAGAATCCTTTTTGTTTCATAAGTTCATTATGATTGCCTTGTTCAACTATGTTACCATCATTGACAACCAATATCTTATCAGCATTTACTATGGTTGATAATCTATGTGCAATTACAAAACTTGTTCGGTTGGACATAGCGATTTTCATTGCTTTTTGTATCAATATTTCGGTACGAGTATCTATATTAGAAGTTGCTTCGTCCAGTATCATTATATCTGGGTGAGCAAGTATTGCACGTGCTATGGTCAATAGTTGTTTTTGACCTTGTGAGATATTAGTTCCAGTTTCATTAATCACTGTATCATAGCCATGTTCTAGAGTGGTTATGAAATAGTGTGCTTTAACTGACTGACATACTTCAATCATTTCTTCGTCACTTATATTAGGATTGCCGTATTTTAGGTTGTCTCTTATAGTTCCATTAAACAACCAAGTGTCTTGCAATACCATACCTATTTTTTGTCTTAAATTACTTCTTGATACAGTTTTTATATCAATACCATCTATGGTTATTTTGCCATCGTTAAGTTCGTAGAAACGCATAATCAAATTAACCAAGGTGGTTTTTCCAGCACCAGTAGGGCCTACTATAGCCACCATTTTGCCAGTAGGTATATCACAATTTACATCTTGAAGAAGTATCTTATCAGGTGTGTAACCAAAGTATAAATGTTCCATGGTTACGTGACCTTGTATATGATCTAAAGTGTTGGTTACTTCAAATATAGGTTCTTCTTCTGCATCTAGTATTTCGAATACTCTTTCACTAGCGGCAAGTGTAGTCTGGAAGACGTTGAATATTTGTGCCAATTGTGTGATAGGACGAGTAAAGTCTTGGCTGTAGTTAAGGAAGGTAGTTAAATATCCTATTTCAAGTGCGAAATCG
The DNA here is from genome assembly GCA_002437945.1 of Christensenella sp. UBA6345. GTDB lineage: Bacteria > Bacillota > Clostridia > Christensenellales > UBA1242 > UBA6345. The sequence goes on from DJSB01000045.1 coordinate 7,602, forward strand.
AATACTCCGAATCCTACTCCTTGTGGATTCATCTTTAATCCATTAAGTATAAAAATACAAGCAACTAGACTTAATACTACATAACCAAAATTGGTAGCAAAGTTAATCAAAGGCATAAGTAAGCCAGAATAGAAATTACTTTTTTGTCCGCTTTCATATAGTCTAGAGTTCTTTTCTTCAAATTCAGCAATTGCACGGTCTTCGTTGGTGTATGCTTTTACAGTTTTTTGGTTGGTGTATGTTTCTTCAATGTGTCCATTGACTGCACCCAAATCATCTGCTTGGCGATTGAAATATTTTTGGCTGTGTTTTAGCACAAAACCAGTAAGTAATAATGCTAATGGCAATAAAATTACTACAATAAGAGTAAGCCATACATTGATTGTAAGCATCATTACTAGTACTCCTACAACAGTGATTATACAATTGATTAATTGGTTAAGACTTTGTTGTAGGCTAGATTGAATATTATCTACATCGTTTACAAATACACTTAATACATCACCGGTTTCTCTATTATCAAAATATTTAAGTGGTAATCTGTTAAGTTTATCTTTTAATTTAGTACGTATACTTTTTGCCACCTTTACCGATGCTTTGCCCATTAAGATTTGACTGATAAGGTTAAACAAATAATTAATTAAATACAATATAGACATGGTGATTAAATAACTTATTACTTTTGTAAATGTACTATTTTCTTGTCCACGAGCAATATTGTATACTTCTGTTAGTGCTTTACCAGTAAGTTTTGGTATAAAAATTGATACGGTTATTGCTATTATAGAGAATATAGTTGTAAGTATTAATGGTATCTTTATAACATTAAGTTCTTTCAAAAATTTCTTAAAAGCGAGTTTAAAATTCTTTGGCTTTTCTGTACCGCCAACCCCAGGTGGACCACCGCCAGGTCTGTGACGTGCAGGAGAGTTCTTTCTTTGTTCTGACATATTATTCTACCCCCTTTACACGATTCTGTTTAGTTTGACTTTCTACGATTTCTTTATATTCAGGACAGTCTTGTAATAATTGGTCATGTGTACCTTGACCAACTACCTTGCCATCGTTAAGTACAATTATTTTGTCTGCATTCTGTATAGTATTAACACGTTGGGCTACTATTATTATAGTTGCGTCCTTAATATTGTCTTTTATATTTTTTCTTATAGTTGCATCAGTTTTGAAGTCTAAAGCAGAGAAAGTATCATCGAAAATATATACGCATGGTTTTTTAAGTAGGGAACGTGCGATGTTAAGTCTTTGTTTTTGACCGCCACTTAAATTGCCAGCACCTTTTTGTATCATGTAATTATAACCTTCTGGTTTGGCTTCAATAAAACTATCGGCACAAGCGATTTTTGTCGCTTGTTTAATTTCTTCATCAGTCGCATTTGGATTGCCGTACATTAAGTTCTCTTTTATCGTACCACCAAACAATTCGACACTTTGACTAGCAAGTGCTATATGTTGTCTTAACTCTTTAGGGTTATAGTCACGTAAATCCACATCATCTAGCAATATTTCGCCACTAGTAACATCGTAGAATCGTGGGATTAGATTAATAACTGTGCTTTTTCCGCTACCTGTACCACCGATAATTGCTAGGGTTTGACCCGGTTCTACTTTAAAACTTAAATCTTTTAGTGTTGGATTTTCTGCACCATCAAACTTGAATGTTACATTTTTAAATTCAAGTTTACCTATGTAAGGGCCAGTCTTGTAAGTCTTTACTTTATCATTACTTAATATTGTTTCGGGTAAATCTAGTATTTCATTGATACGGCGGGCACTTGCACTAGCACGTGGTATGGTTATAAACATCATAACCATCATTATACAACCCATCATAATACGAGTACCATATTGTATAAGGGCGGTTATATCAGCAACACTGCTACCTTTTAGTGCTCCAAAGTACAATAACAACACTATGCAAAGACTAAATATTAATTCGACAGTTGGCATATTGATACCCATAATAACATTGGCTTTAGTATTAACTTTGGATACCATATCGTTAACTTTAGCAAATCTCTGATTTTCTTGTTCTTCTGTATTAAATGCTCTAATTACTCTTACTCCAGTTAAATTTTCTCTAGTTACTGTGGTAAGATTGTCGACATTGGTTTGCATTACTTTAAATAGTGGAATAATTAATTTGCCTACGACTACGAATAGTAAAATAAGTAGGGGAATAATAGCAATTATTACAAAAGGTAATTGTGTGTCTAGACTAAATGCCATAATACAACCACCTATAAGTATAATTGGTGCATTAAGCATAACTCTAAAAGCCATAAGTATTACTTGCTGAACTTGAGTAATATCGTTGGTAGTACGGTTAATTAAACTAGATGTTGAGATAGAATAAAATTCATTTAGTGCCACTCTTTGAGTCTTTTTAAATACAGCACTTCTTACATCTCTGCCAAACCCCATAGCAATTTTTGATGAAAAATAACTAGTAGATATTTGGCATACAATAACACCTAGTACGGCTAATAACGCAATACCGCCTTTACAAAGTATTTGAATGATTGCCTTATTGCCGAGTGATGGATCTATACAACGTATCATATCGCTTAATAAATTAGGTACAAGTAGATTAATGACAACTTGTGCTAGAAGTATAATTGATGTGATAAGTATCATTTTCCAGTACGGCTTAAGGTATTTGAATAATTTAAACAATTGTTTCTCCTTTTTATGTCTATTTAATATATTTAAGTTGAATAACTTTTTTGTCTATTGTTTAAGTAAGGACAACTTTTAATATATATGTATATAATACAAATAATAGATTAATTATTTTATATAATTAAGTCAATTTTTTTATTGATTAATAGCCTATAATTAACAAAAAAATTTAAAAATTTATTTGAATAACCGAACAAATGTTTTAATAACTTTTGACTAAAAACAATAACTATTATACAATAGAGTTATGGTACTTAAAGGAATTGTTGAAGAAATAATATATAGAAACACAGACAATGGATATACCGTTGCTGTAATAGATTGTAATGGCGAGAACATAACCGCTGTAGGTAAATTCCCACAAGTCACACAAGGAGAGTGTGTTGAACTTGATGGTAGTTTCGTTAAACATAATAGATACGGCGAACAGTTTAATGTTTCTAGGTCAAAAATCGTAAAGCCTACTACTAAAGAAGGTATTGTTAAATACTTAAGTAGTGGGCTTATTAAAGGTGTCGGACCAGTTACGGCACTTTCTATTGTTAATAAATTCGGGGAAGATACTTTAGATGTTATTGAGTTTAATCATCAAAAGTTGACCGAAGTTAAAGGCATATCTGAAAGAAAAGCCAATGAAATATATGATGCATTTAATGAAATAAGAAAAATGCAAAATGCCGTTATGCTTATGCAGGATTATGAAATATCGACCAATCTAGCGGTAAAGATATATAACACGTATTTTGATAAGACAGAAACCATACTTAAAGAAAACCCATATAAATTATGTGAAGATGTAGATGGTATAGGATTTTTTACTGCTGACCGTATTGCTAGAAAGATGGGCATAAGTGAGACAAGTCAATTTAGATTTAGAGCAGGCGTCTTACATGCTATGAAGGAATCTTGTGATCATACAGGTAATACTTATGTTACTTTAGCCAATCTAGAAAGCGATGTTTGTGAACTATTAAAGATTAGTATTGATATGCTTAATCTTAATGGAGTTCTTAACCAGATGGTTATGGATAGTTTGATTAAAATATTTGAATATGATGGCGGAGAAATCGTTGTATTAACCAAGTACTACAATACTGAAAAGATAGTTGGGTACACTCTTAATTTGTTTAATGAAATATATAAATCGAGTGACCTTAATGTTGATGAATCTATAGATTTATTCGAACAACTTAATCATATAAAAATGCATGCTAATCAACGTGATGCTGTAACACTAGCGGTTAATAAAGGTGTTAGTGTAATTACTGGTGGACCAGGTACAGGAAAAACAACTATTGTTAAATGTATGTTGCAGATATTTAAGTCCATGAGAAAATCTGTTAAATTGCTTGCTCCTACAGGACGTGCAGCAAAAAGATTAAGTGAGAGTACTGGAGAAGATGCAAGTACTATTCATAGAGCCTTGGTAGTAGATTTTTTAGGCTCTGATACATTCTTGTATAACCAGCATAATAAATTACCATATGATGTTGTTATAGTCGATGAAGTAAGTATGGTTGATATTCAACTTATGTACTATTTAACTCGAGCATTAAAGAAAGGTACACAACTTGTGCTAGTAGGAGATAAAGACCAGTTGCCATCAGTTGGAGCGGGTAATGTGCTAGCAGATATTATATCTAGCGGAGTTATTTCTGTATGTGAACTTACTCATATTTATAGACAAGACAATGATAGCCTTATTATTTCTAATGCCCATCTTATTAATGATTGTAAGATGCCTGTACTTAATAATAAAAGTAAAGATTTCTTCTTTGAAGATAAATCTGAACCTAGTGAAATGCTGGACTCGATAGTTAATCTTACATATTCTAGATTGCCAAAATATCTTAATATTGACTCATCAAGAATACAAGTTCTTGCTCCTATGAAATCCGGAATTTGTGGTGTAGATAATCTTAACAAGAGTCTTCAAGAAAAGATTAATCCACCATCATTATCCAAGCCCGAGATAGAGACAGATAAGACAATATATAGACTTGGTGACCGTGTTATGCAGATTACCAATAACTATGATAGGGAATGGATTAAAGATACTCGTGAACAAGGCGCGGGTGTATTTAATGGGGATATAGGCGTCATTGACCATGTAGACCCTAAC
>DJSB01000047.1 GCA_002437945.1 Christensenella sp. UBA6345
TATGCTTTATTGTATTGGCTTCTGTTACGTATTTCTGTATACAGTTCAGTCGTATTATGCTTTTTTGCCTCCTTCTTCATCTGATTTTTGAATAAAAAGTATTTTACTATATTTACAATGTTTTAGTATTAATTATTGTATCTAGTTCTTTTCCATAACTTCATCTTAATATAATGTTCTTTTTTACGTTATTTAGGTAATATAATAAGATATTTTTCATTAAGTTATTAAAAAGTGTAACATTTTATTAATTTTTTGCATATTTATATTGATATTTATATTTGTTTATGCTAAACTACACCACCGAGAACATAATTATATAACCATAATTTGGTTGTGATATGTGCTACGTAATATTAAGTAGTGCTATCTTTTTTTAAGTTCAAAAATAATATAAAAGGAGAATAATATGTGGAAAATAATTGTAGTATTTTGTATATGTCAATTAATTAATGTCATACTATCGACATTAAAAAGTGTAATAACAATAAAAGGTGGTAAAGGACTTGCAGCCATTTCTAATGCTGTAGCATATGGATTTAATACCATTGTTATTAAAGTTATTGCAGATGTTGATATGTGGATTGCAGTAATCATTTCTATTTGCAGTAATCTTATAGGTGTATATTTTGCATTATGGCTTACTGAAAAAATGAGAAAAGACCAATTATGGAAGATTACTGTTACAGTTCCTGCTGACAACTATGATAGTTTAATTAGTGGTTTAAAGGAATATGATATTAGTTTTATTAGTTATGAGACTAGCAGTAGTAAATACAGAGTTCTTGATGTCTTTTCAAAACATAAAAAGGAATCAAAACTTATTCGTAACTTATTTAATATGTATGATGCAAAATATACCATACTTGCTAATAATGGAACACTTTAATCCATAAGGAGTAGTATGTTAATTAATAATCAATTTCATTTAATAAAAACAAAAAAGATGTGTAAACAGGGTTAGTTTTACACATCTTTTTTAATCTTTTATTCGTCTTTTTGTTTTGCTACGCTTATTAATCCATGATACATATTCTTAAACGCATCAAAATCCATATCTACTGCCAATTTACAATTTGTAGGGTAATTAACAATGTTTGATACCAAGACGCCTTTACCATTATAATATTTTATTTCTGGTACTACATATTCAGTCTTAAATAGTTCTGGTTCTATTAAATATGTTGCAGCACAACTATCATGAGTTGCAGCATTTTCTGCACTAACGTGGCCGTCCTTATATTCCTTATACATTTCATAGAATAATCTACCGGTTTTGTTAACACTTTTTAGTTTTTTAATTTCTTCTCTGTTAATATATGCATAGTGTCCAAAATCCATAGGGATAATAACAATGTTTGCACCGCTATCCAATACTATTTGGCATGCTTCTGGGTCACGGCTAATATTAAATTCAGGATAAGGTTCGTCTTGTTCAAGAACATTATCTCTTGTTCCACCCATGAATACCAATTCATTGATATACTTAACATCTTCTGGATATGTTTGTAAAAACTTTGCAACATTGGTTAAAGGTCCAATTACTAGTATTGAACAACCTGGGTTAAGCCTTACTGCATAATGCATGGCTTCATAAGCAGGTAAATCTATCTCTTTAGTTTTTACTCCATCATATGTATATGAGCCAAAACCCATTGCTCCATGAACTCCAAATGCTTCTTCAAGTGGACGCATTAATGGTCCTGGTAAACCTTTGGCTACAGGAATATTTTGGTCATATAGTTCGCATAAATGTAGCAAGTTACGTGTGGTAATGTCTATACCTAGATTACCAGCAGTAGAACATAAAAGTTTTATATCAATAGATGGTGCAAAGAATGAAGTTACTATTGCTACTGCATCGTCAATTCCTGGGTCAGTGTCTATTATAATATTAGTTTTCATAAGTATGCTCCTTGTGTATATTTAATACAATAAAAATATGTATAATATTTAAAGAAAAGTGTATTTCTATTATATATTATTTTTTACTTATTTGAAAATTAATTTTTAAATATTTAGTTAAATTGCCCATATTTTTAGGATTTATTGGTTTGCAATATGCAAGTCAAAAGTAACATATGTAGATATGATTGTCGATATAATGATTTTGTGTTAAAATTAAGCAGATTAATAAGGAGAGATATATGGAAAGAAGTTATGTTATGATTAAACCGGGATTCTTAAAATATGAGAATCAAATTATTGAAAGACTTAATAAAATTGGTGCAAAAGTTACACATAAGAAAATTATGAGATTAGACGATGAAATACTTGCCCGTCATTATGCAGAGCATGTAGGAAAAGATTTTTATGCTAATTTAGTGGATTATATGAAAAGTGGCGAAGTGTTGGCTATGTGTGTAGAACGTGAAGGTAATAATCTAGTTTCGGATATTAGAGCAATTGTTGGCAGTACAAAAGATCCAGCACCGGGGACAATAAGACATGATTTTGGCATAGGCGAAGTTACCCGTAATGTAATTCATGCTTCAGATAGCCCAGAATCTGCATTAAGGGAATTAAAAATATTCTTCCCAGAATTATTTTAATATTACAATTGAAAAAATGGCTTTTTATAGGGCTGTTTTTTATTTTTTATCAACAATGCAAGTCTTAATATGTATAGGGGATATATTTTACAATTTATATAAAATATGATATAATTTATATGTTATGAAAAAATTAAGGAAAATAAAAATATCGCCATATTTTACTATAATACTTACATTTCTTGGCGTAATATTAATAGGTAGTATATTATTGGTTTTGCCTATAAGTACAACTAAAGGACATATAGATTATATAGATGCTTTGTTTATGTCTACTAGTTCGGTATGTGTTACTGGATTAAGTGTAATGAATAATATTGCTGTAGATTTTACTATATTTGGACAAAGTATAATTGTGTTGCTTATGTTTATCGGTGGATTGGGATTTTTAACTATTTCTACATTCTTCCTTATGATACTGGGTGCTAAATTCGGTATGACTGATAGATATTTATTAAAAGAAGCATGGAATGCCGATTCGACAAAAGGTATATTTAAATTAGTTAGAAATATCGTTATATTTTCTGTAGGTGTTCAACTTTTGGGTACTATAATTAATTATTTTATAATTAGAGAAATAGTCCCAGAAAATACTTTTTGGGTGGCATTATTCCATTCGGTGTCTGCATTTAATAATGTTGGATTCGACATACTAGGCAATTCTAATAGTTTGATTGGTTTTAGTAACAATGTTGCACTTAATATTTCTACAATGCTACTTATAATTATCGGTGGGCTAGGGTTTGTTACTATTTTTGATGTTATCAAAAACCATTCTTGGAAAAAGTTTAGTATAACTACAAAAATAATAATGATTGTTGTACCAATATTAATTGTATCAGGTATGTTACTTATCAAACTCGCTGATTATAAAAATATTACTTGGTTGCAAGCCTTATTTACTAGTGTTGCATCAAGAACGGCGGGATTTACTACAGTTGATTTTTCTACAATTTCAACTGCGTCAATAATTATTATACTTATACTTATGTTTATTGGTGGAGCACCTTGTTCGGTTGCGGGTGGTATTAAAGTAACTACTTTCTCGGTTCTACTAATAGGTACATTTAACTATTCTACTGGTAGACAGCCAGTCATATTTAAACGTACAATTTCTGAAAAAACCATTAAAAAAGCATTTTCATTATTCGTAATAAGTATATTGTATATAATGATGGTTTCTATGTTAATTGCTTTACTTAACCCACAATTGCCAATGCGCGCAGTGTTTATGGAAGTTGTGTCCGCATTTGCTACAGTTGGTTTTAGTATAAATGCTACTCCAACTTTAACTGTATTTAGTAAACTTTTAATTATATTTACTATGTTTTTTGGTAGATTAGGACCACTTACTATTATGAATATTAATAATAATGATTGGTTGCATGAAGATGTAAAAGAAATTAAATATATAGAAGAAGATATAAAGGTAGGATAATATGAAAAAAAGTATAGCCGTTATAGGACTAGGAAGATTTGGTATGTCTATTTTGAAGACATTGGCCGAATCAAAATGTGATGTTATCGGAATTGACAATAATAAAGATTGTGTTGCTGAAGCCGGTAAATATGTACAACACGTAGTTATTTGCGATAGTACAAAAAAAGAACATCTAGAAGAACTAGGTGTCCAGAATGTTAATCATGCTGTAGTATGTATAGGTAAAAATTCGCAAGCATCTATATTAACTGTAATCAATTTAAAAGAATTGGGCGTTGAAAAAATTAGTGTTAGAGTAGATGATGAAGAATATATTAAAGTTATGCAAAAATTGGGTGCAACAGAAATAATGTTCCCAGAGAGAGACTTTGGTATTGATATAGCCAAACGTATAAGTTTGAAAGACAGTACTATTGAAGAATATTACGAACTTGAAGATGGCTTTGTGCATGTAAAATTTAAAGTTAATGAAAACTTTACTCCAATTAAAATTAAAGAAGTTAAATCTATTGTAAAATTTGAAGTACTTGTTGCTTTAATAATTAGGGGAGATATTGCGATACTTCCAGACGGAGAAGCAGAAATACAACCCAACGATACTTTATATGTAATAGGTAAACATGCTAAAGTAGTTAAATTTGAAAGTTATGTAAATGGTTAAAATAAAAAGACATTACATTAATAATGTGTAATGTCTTTTTTATGTATAATTATTGTTATACGATAATAGTTGTTTAATAAAAAATATTCTTAATAAGAAATATTATATAGTAATGTTTATGTAAGCAATACGAAAATGAAAAGAATTATGTTAATAATATTGTCATTATAAAAATATCTTGTAAATAAAATAAGACTAAAATTCCAATTGAATAAAAAAAATAAAAACCCATACAGGGTTTTATAATTCGATGGTAGCGGCGGTGGGATTCGAACCTACGACCTTGCGGGTATGAACCGCACGCTATAACCAACTAAGCTACGCCGCCAAAAATGGTAGTCCCAAGGGGAATCGAACCCCTGACTCCACCGTGAAAGGGTGATGTCTTAACCTCTTGACCATGGGACCAAATGGTAGCGGGGGCAGGATTTGAACCTACGACCTTTGGGTTATGAGCCCAACGAGCTTCCGAGCTGCTCCACCCCGCGACGAACGACTTTAAAATCAAAGCATTATAATAATACCTAATTATACTGTTATTGTCAATAATTTTTTAGAAAAAATATTTTTTATCTTTCAATAATTTGTAATTACATTATTATATTGTATTAAGATTGTAAATAAAAAAGGAAAGCCTTTTATTTTTTAGTGACCCCTACAGGGTTCACTTCATATCGACTTTTCTTTTGTTTAATTGGCGCTGCAGGGGGGATTTGAACCCCCGGTACGTTGCCGTACACACGCTTTCCAAGCGTGCACATTCGACCGCTCTGACACCGCAGCATATA
>DJSB01000027.1:0-25330 GCA_002437945.1 Christensenella sp. UBA6345
CTACTGGGGGATATTTATTGTTGATAAAATTATCTTGAATATAATTAATAAATAACTAATATTAACCAAAAATCTAAAATTAGCATAAAATTGGTAAGTATTAATTTTTATCGTAAAAATTAATTAATATTTATTAAGTTTTGGGTTGATTGTTTTTGTTTTTAGTGTTATAATCCATAACTATTGAAAGAAAAGGGGGAAGTCATGACTTGGTTTGTTGATTTGTTAAGCAAAACCGAACCAGTGACACAGGTAATAGTTTCTTTGGCAGTGATGTTGACATTTGGATTTTTGTTAACTCGAATTACCAAACTTGCCAAGTTGCCTAATGTTACTGGTTATATTTTAGCAGGTATAATTATAGGACCATATTGTCTTAATTTAGTTCCTGCCAATATAATTGGTAATCTAGATTTTATATCTGATATTGCACTTGCATTTATTGCTTTTAGTGTTGGAGAATTCTTTAAACTAGATACTTTAAAAAAGAGTGGTGTAAAGATAATTGTACTTACTATTTTTGAAGCACTTATGGCTTCTATAGTTGTATTTATAGTAATGTATGCAATATTACATATGAGTTTATCGTTCTCTATAGTACTTGCAGCACTTGCTTCTGCTACTGCTCCAGCATCTACTATTATGACTATACGTCAAACTAAATCAAAAGGCGATTTTGTAGATACATTATTACAAGTTGTCGCGCTTGATGATGTGGTAAGTCTAGTTGCTTATAGTGTTGCAATATCTGTTGCTCTAGCGTCAATGGGTGGTAATGGCTTTAGTTTTAATGTTATTGTATTACCAATACTTAAGAATCTAGCATGTTTAGTTATAGGTGCAGGTTTTGGTTTTATATTAGCCATGCTTATGAAAGTTAAACATAGTTCGGATAACAGATTAATTATTGTTATCTGTGTATTGTTCTTATTCTGTGCCATAGGCTCTTTACTTAATGTATCGCCATTGCTTGGCTGTATGATAATCGGTACTGTATATATTAATGTTACTAAAGATGAAAAACTATTTTTACAAGTTAACTATTTTAGTCCGCCAATACTTTTATTATTCTTTGTAAGTTCGGGCTTAAAATTTAATTTTTCATCACTATTTGCAGGTTCTAGTGTAATATCTACAATACCACTATGGTCAATAGGCTTAATATATTTCTTTGTAAGAATTGTGGGTAAATACCTAGGAGCATATCTAGGCTGTTTGACGATAAAGAAAAAGAAAGAAGTACGTAATTATTTAGGTCTAGCATTAATACCACAAGCAGGTGTAGCGATTGGTCTTGCTGCTTTGGGTGCAAGAACTTTAGGTGGTGCTGTCGGTGACGCATTGCAGACGATTATTCTAGCATCAAGCGTTCTATATGAAATGGTAGGACCTGCATGTGCAAAACTTTCTTTGTATTTATCTAAATCATATTCTAACAAATTGGAAGATATTGTGGAAGTTGAAGAAGTTAAACCTGACGGACAAGAGAAGTCTGCAGCCGAATTATTGATTGAACGTATTCAAGCAATTGAAAAGGCTAACAAACAGAATATTCCACAAGAGACAAAGGAAGAAGAAGCCTTTACCGAAGCGGGTGAAGAAACTGAATTAGAGATGTACTTTAACGATTTTAGAAATCGTAATATTAGAAGAAGATTTTAAAGGAGAATAATATGAATATAATTGATCCATTATCAAAAGTTATGGGTGTATGGGCTGCCACCATCACTATAGGTTCTATATTTTTAAGATTGTTTTTATCAACTTTGCTTTCTGCAATTCTTGGTTGCGAAAGAGCAAGTAAACGTCATTCTGCTGGTTTAAGAACATTTATGGTTGTTTCACTAGCATCTACTATCGCAGGTATGATTGATATGTTTTTAATTGAAACATACAATATAAAATTCGCATTTATTTCTGTAGCGGTTGTTGTTGCAGTTGCTTCATTAAGTAACAACTCTGTTATTTTCTCTGCAAAGAGTCAAATTAAAGGTTTAACAACAGCAGTTAGTTTATGGGCTTGCGGAATTATAGGTTTGTGTATAGGTGTAGGTTTCTACATGGTTGCGATTATTGGCTTTGTAATTTTATTATTTAGTTTGTCTTTGCTACCACGTGTAGAGTTGTATTTAAAGAATCGTTCTAATCACTTTGAAATTCATCTAGAATTGGATAATAAAAGTAATTTACCACGTTTTATGACTACAATTAGAGAGTTGGGACTTCGTATTGACGAAATTGAACTTAACTCTGCTTACTTAAATTCTGGCTTAAGTGTATATAGTATTAGTTTAACTATCATCAGTCAGGAACTTAAAAAGTACAAAACTCATACCGAAATCATTGCGGCAATTCAATCTTTAGAATATGTTAACCATATTGAAGAAATGAAGTAATTGTAAAAAAGAACTCTTAAAAATATTTAAAGGGTTCTTTTTTAATTAATAAGTGTTTTTATCGTAATTATAAGAATTGTTTTTGTATAAAATGAGAAAAATAAATGCAAAATTTTAAAATATATGGTATAGTCTAATATATTAATAAAAAAGGAAATATTATGGCAACTGAAGAAAATTTTTTATGTAAACAAATAAAAGCCTTGGCGAAGGCTATAGTAAACGTTTTATTTCATGAAGATGAATATCATTATGTTTTACCTGAAGATGGTAATTATAATGACTATGATAATTTGTATATCAGAATTATGGATTTGATGAATAACCATGAATATAATCAAGCAGAAGATATATTGTTTGATAGTATTGATGGTCGTAATCCTGTATTTATGAAAATGGCATTTAGTTTTTATGAAAAAATGGCTTTAATAGACGAAAAAGAATTGAAAGAACACAACTTTAGTGTTGAAGAAGTAGAACAAGGCTTTTTAGATGTGTTAAGAATGTACAACATTAAAGTAGAAAAAGAAGAAAAGAGTGAATAATAATGAATTTGGACAGATTAACCAAGCAAGTTGTACGCATCGTAAAAAATGCTAGCAAGTTGTATCATAACCAGAAGTTTTTTGAAGTAGTCGAACGTCATAAATATGAACGTGATGATGTTACCAATAACGATATTTCGACTCAAACATATCTAGAAAAGAAATTACTTAAATTAATTCCTAATAGTAGTTTTGTAGGAGAAGAAGGTAGTTCGGGTAGTGAAGAAGATAATGGTTATGTATGGATAATTGATCCTATTGACGGTACTCAAAATTATAAAAAAAGTATACCACTTTATGGTACACAATTGGCTTTACAATACAATAAAAAGACAATTTTAAGTGTCATATACTTTCCAGTGGATAGACAGATGTATGTTGCTACTCCTAGTGGTTCTACACTTAATGGACGACCAATAAAAGTGTCTAGCGAGACCGATCTTAAGTGGTCAAGTGCATGTATATGTAATTATCGTTGGTATATAGAGATTGAAGATAAGTATAAGATAGAACATAAACTTGTTTCCACGCTAAAAACAGTAAGATTGTTGGGTTGCTCGGCACTTAATTATTCGTTATGTGCTTGTGGTAAGATGGAACTTGTGGTTGTGTTCGGCAATACAGTTTGGGATTTGTACCCAGGTAAATATCTTATCGAACAGGCTGGTGGTATGGTATATTCAAATAATGATTTAAGCCTTCATATTGCTGGTAGTGTAGATATGGTAGAAAAAGTACGAAAATTATTAGGAGTTTAACTCCTAATTTTTTTTAATTATATTGTTAATGTAAATTATTTTGTAATAATAGTAATTATAAATAGATAGAAGTTTTTTTGGAGTAAGAATACTATCGTTAATAATCATTTTTAAATTTATGTTCAATATATATAATACTGGCTTATATTTTGTGATTAAAAGCCTAATTATGGGATTTTTTTTGAAAAAACATATTAATTATTTGCAACAAACACTTAATTAATATATACTTTATATGTATATATTAAACTAAATTAATGGAGATATGAGTTTATGGATAAAAAAACAATTAAAGATATTGACGTATATAATAAAAAAGTATTATTAAGAGTAGACTTTAATGTTCCTATTAAAGATGGAGTTATTACTGATGACAATCGTATTAAAGAAGAACTTCCTACTATTAAATATCTTCTAGAAAATGGTGCTGCAGTTATTATTATGAGTCACTTGGGAAGACCAGAAGGACAAGTAAATTTAAAATATAGTTTGTTGCCTACTGTAGATAGATTGTCTCAATACCTAGGTATACAAGTTAAATTTGCCAATGATTGTATTGGTAAAGAAGCCGTAGAGATGGCTAAAGAATTAAAGAGTGGTGAAGTGCTAGTATTAGAGAATTTGCGTTTCTATGCTGAAGAAGAAGCCAATGATAAAGCATTCTGTGAAAAATTAGCAAAATTGGCTGATGTTTATGTTAATGACGCTTTCGGTACTGCTCATAGAAAACATGCTTCTACTTACGGTGTTGCAAAATTATTACCTAATGCTGTGGGATTTTTGATTGAAAAAGAATTAAGTATGATAGTAGATACTATCAACGAACCTAAACGTCCTTTTGTTGGTATTTTAGGTGGTGCAAAAGTTAGTGATAAACTTACTATTGTAGAAAGTTTAATTAATAAAGTTGACACCTTAATTGTAGGTGGTGCTATGTCTTATACTTTCCTTATGGCTGAAAATTATAACACAGGAGATAGCCGTGTAGAAAAAGAAATGGTAGACGAAGCAAAACGTTTGTTGGAATTAGCAAAAGAAAAAGGTGTACAATTACTTTTACCTGTAGACCATGTTGTTGCCAATAATTTTGATAATCCTACTATTATAAAAAATACTGTTGATGCTAATGTTCCTAATGGCTTTATGGGTATGGATATAGGTAAACGTACAATAAAGTTGTATAAACGTGCTATTAAAGAAGCAAAAACTGTTATTTGGAATGGTCCAATGGGCGTGTTTGAAAACAAGAATTTTGAAAATGGTACAAAAGCAGTTGCCAAGGCTATGGCAAAATCAAAAGCAACTACAATAGTTGGTGGCGGAGATAGTGCTGCTGCAGTTATTAAATTCAAGTATGCTAAAAAGATGACTCATATTTCTACTGGTGGCGGTGCTAGTCTAAAATTATTTGAAGGTAAAGTATTGCCAGCCGTAGATGTTATTGAAAATAAATAGTTCATTTTTTAATTAAAATGTTTTTAAGGGGTGTAGTATGAAGTATTTAATAGGTAACCATAAAATGAATCTTAATAAAGAACAATTAACAAAGTATTTTAAAGATTTGAAAAAAATAGCAAAACAAAGTGACAATTATGTTGGTGTATGTGTGCCTAGTGTATATTTAGATTTAGCATCAAAAATGTGCAAGCATACTAAAATACATTATGGTGTACAAAATATGTATTGTGAACCTAGTGGAGCATATACTGGTGAAGTTAGTGCCAATATGTTAAAGGATTTTGACACAGAATTGGTTATTTTGGGACATAGCGAAAGACGTAATATCTTTGGCGAAACAGATGAATTAATCAATAAAAAAGTGTTGTTTGCTTTATCTAATGGTTTAACTCCTATAATGTGTATAGGTGAGACCAAGGAACAACGTGAAAATAAAGAGACTAATAAAGTCTTAAAGAAACAACTTGTTAATGGTTTAAAAGGTGTAGAAAAGGAACAACTTAAAAACATGCTGTTTGCATACGAGCCTGTATGGGCTATAGGTACAGGTGTTAGTGCAACAAAAGAAGATGCCGAAAAGACTATAAAGCATATAAAAGAAACTATTGCTAAATTGTATGAACTAGAAAGTTTAGATGGTATAGTTGTACTATATGGTGGTAGTTTAAATAGTAAAAATGTTAATGATATACTTAATCAGCCACATATTGATGGCGGATTAATAGGTGGTGCTAGTCTTAAAGTAGAAGAATTTGAAAAATTAATTGCTTATAAGGGCTAGTTATAAATAATTATTGACTTTATAATGATAATAGGTTACAATTATAATAGAAATATGGCTAAAACATTAGAAAATCTTTTTTAAGAAGGGTGATTGATATGGTTGGGATAATGTTAAATATGTTTAGTGCAATGTGGAATAAGTTTTATAGTGCATTGCGTGGTTTGCCAGGTTATGTTAAAGGTATAATTAT
The DNA here is from genome assembly GCA_002437945.1 of Christensenella sp. UBA6345. Taxonomy (GTDB): domain Bacteria; phylum Bacillota; class Clostridia; order Christensenellales; family UBA1242; genus UBA6345. Next base: position 6,132 of record DJSB01000027.1, read on the forward strand.
ATTTGCTATAGTTATGTCAGCATTGGTATGCTTTATATTTGCGGTTAAGGGAAGCAAAAAAGACAAATTTGTTAAGAATTGGTTTTTGTTTTTCCTATGCATTCTTTTAACTATCGTTGGTGTAGTATTCTGTATTATAATGTAACAATCGTTTAACAATTAAAACACGCACTTTTGTTGCGTGTTTTTTATTTACGTGTATTAATGCAAAATTAAATATTACATTATAATTATTAATTAATTTCAATATGATATAATGCTTAAGAGTATATTTACTATTTATGTTGATATAATGTTAAGTACAATGTTATTTCTTTTGATTATGTAAGTATAGTAATAAATATTTAAACAATTTTTTATTAATACAAGGATATTGTGTAATAATAGAGTATTTTTATTAGGAATGCAAGAATAATGCGCAAGAATGAAGCATTTTCTTATTCAATAAAGTAGACTAAAAAAAACTACTATGTTATACTTAATAAGTCAAAATGTGAAATTTTTAAAATATTATTGGAGGCTGTATGTTTAACCTATTGAATTTACTATTAGATGACGTTGCAAAACCTATACCTGATTGGATTAGTAAATCATTTCCTATAATTCAGACTATATTAATTGTATTAATATCTCTTGCTGCTGTTGCTATTATAGTTGCTGTACTTATGACTACATCTAACCCAGAAAGTGGCAATAACGCAATTACAGGTACTAATGACAGTTATTATATGCAACATAAGGGCGGAAGTAGAGAAGGTAGACTTAAAAAGACTATAGTTATTTGTGCCATTGTTATTTTTGTTTTAACCTTACTATATTTCATCTCATTTGGTATTTATACTGGATTTAAGGTTGATTAATATTTTAATAAAGGCTCTTAATTATTTAGGAGCCTTTTTAAATATTTAAACATAAAAATTAAATATATATTATATTAGGAAAAATTAATGGATAAAAACAAAATATTAAACCAAATTGAAGTTAATAAACTTATAGATTTAGATTATGAATTTATTATTGCACAATTATGTGTGCTTAATAATCGTACTTTTGACGAAATGAAAAATGCTTTGGATCAACTTATCATGGACGGTTCTGTTAAACTTAAATCAAAAGACGCTCCACAGATGCCTTATGCCAACAATAAGCCTAGTCAAGATTTAATTGACCAAGCCGAAGATATGCTACATAGAAAAGATAAGAAACATAATTCAAAGATGAAAAGTTTTAAGTTACAGGGTAGACTACAAGGCACTAAAAGTGACTTCGCTTTTTTAATACCTTTTGATTCTTCATATGAAGATGTGTTTATTGCTGGTAATGACTTAAATGGTGCTATTAACAATGATACTGTTGTTGTTGAAGTTAAAAGGACTAAAGAAGGTAAACGTCTTGAAGGTAAAGTTATTCAAATACTTGAACGTGGCAACGAACGTGTTGTAGGTAAAATTTATCTATCAAAAGGTAATGCTGTGGTTATGCCAGATGATGTTAAATTTGGTAAAGATATTGTAGTACCTATTGCTAAAGTTATGAATGCTCATAACGGGGATAAAGTAGTAGTAAAAATAACCAGTTATGCCAATAAAAAGAATCCAACTGGCGAAGTAATAGAAGTTTTGGGTGCTCCTAATGAGATTGAAACTGAAGTTAAAGCAATTATTAGAAGTTATGACCTTTATGAAGAATTCCCTAAAAAGGTTATGGAATATGCTGAAACTATGCCCGATGAAGTAGATAAATCTAAATATCCTACTCGTAGAGATTTAACCGACCTTAACTGCTTTACTATTGATGGCGAAGATAGTCGTGACCTAGATGATGCTGTTTCTATATCAAAAAATAGTGATGGTACATATAAATTAGGTGTACATATTGCCGATGTTGGTGAATATGTTAAATATAATAATGTATTAGATAAAGAAGCATTTAAACGTGGTACTAGCGTGTATTTCCCTAATTTAGTATTACCTATGCTTCCTAGAAAGTTAAGCAATGGTATATGTAGTCTTAACGAAAATGTAGATAGATTAGCACTATCTGTATTTATGGATATAGACAAAAATGGCGAAGTTAAGAAATATGATATAAGTGAAAGCATAATTAGAAGTAAAAAGAGATTTACATATACTACTGTTACTGCAATTCTAGAAGGTAACGAATATGAATGTGAACAAAACAAACCTTTTGTTAAAGATTTGTTATTAATGAACGAACTTAATCATATTCTTATAAAAATGCGTGAAAAACGTGGAGCTATTGATTTTGATATACCAGAAGTTAAAATTACTCTTAATGAGTTGGGCGATGTATTAGATGTTAAAAAAGCACCTAGAGATGATAGCCATAGGCTAATTGAAAGTTTTATGGTGGCGGCTAATGAAACAGTTGCTACACATTATAAAGGTATAAAAGCACCATTTGTATATCGTATTCACGAAACTCCAGACACCGAAAAAATGGCCAACTTTATAAGACTTGCAACAAGTATGGGAGTAAAAACCAATGTTAATCCAGACAATGTTACTCCTTTGGACTTACAAAAGATACTTACACAAGTTAATGAGATGGATTGTAAATATATGCTTAATCGCATATGTTTAAGAAGTATGAAAAAGGCAAAGTATAGCCCAGATTGTATAGGACACTATGGGTTAGCAAGTGTTAAATATTGTCACTTTACTTCGCCTATTAGAAGATATCCAGACTTAACAATTCATCGTATTATTAAAGCAGATTTGCGTGGCGAACTTACTGGTAAATGTTTAACCGAACAACGTCAATTCGTTGTTGCAAGTTCTATGCATTCTTCTGATAGAGAACAATCAGCAGAGAAAGTTGAAAGAGATGTTGATGATCTATACAGAGTATTCTATATGAGTCATCATATAGGAGAAGAGTTTGAAGGTAAGATAAGCGGGGTTACCAATTTTGGTGTATTTGTCGAACTTGATAATACTGTAGAAGGTATGGTTAGAATATCTGATTTACCACGTGATAGTTATGAATATGATGCTAATGATTTTGTACTAAAAGGTGCAAAAGAGAAATTTGTTATAGGTAATACCGTTAAGGTAAAATGCGTTAGAGCAGACATATTGGCTAGAGAAATTGACTTCGTTTTGGTATAGCAAAAATATCAATATATGCTTGGTTTATCAATTTTTGATGAAAAAACATAAAAAAACACGTGTTTTTTGTGTATTTTGTGTTAAAAATTTATAAAAATGGGTATTGTAATATTTTTAGTTTGTGATATAATAAGTGTGTTGAAATCCCTTATTATATATAATGGTTTCCATTTTTTATGCCAAGTATATTAAGAAGTGGTTAGTCGATATATGTTAAGGAGAAAAAGATGAAGATTGTTTCAACCAACAGAAAGGCTTATCATGATTACTTTGTTGAAGATACTGTTGAAGCGGGCATAGTCTTATTGGGTAGTGAAGTTAAAAGCATAAGAGCGGGCAACTGCAATCTTAAGGATTCGTTTATCTTTGTTGATAAAGATGAAGAGTTAATCTTAAAGAATATGTATGTTAAACCTTATGAAAAGGCTTCTGCATTTATACCTGATGAAAGACGTGACCATAAACTTCTTATGCACAAAAATGAAATTAGAAGGCTTTTGAGTAAAGTGAGAGTTAAGGGGTATACTTTAATACCTATTCAACTTTATTTTAAAGGTTCACTAGTTAAAGTAGAAGTTGGTTTGTGCCGTGGTAAACAAAACTTTGACAAAAAAGATGCCCTTAAAGAAAAAGACATTAAACGCGATATGGATAGAGAGATTAAAAACTTTCGCAAATAAAAGTTATTAATTCCCATCTATGGGGGCGTAATGGTTTCGACGGGATTGTAAAGGTTAGGCTAAGCATATCACAGGCTCGTCTGTGTAATAACGGAAAATTAAAATTTAAATGCAGAAAACAGAACTGTATTAGCCGCTGCTTAATTAGTCATGTGGCTTGTCCTAGTAGACAGTCCTACGGGTTTACATAGGGCATTAGTTAGTAGGGGACGAATTCAAACTCTTGCCTAGGGGATTGAATTTGTATTATTAGGCTAGTTCAGATTATATTTGTTAATTTTTTTAGTCTGAATTAAATTTTCAAATTAACTAAATATGTAGAAAGGTTTAAAATTTCTTTTTCGGACGCGGGTTCAACTCCCGCCGCTTCCACCAATATTATTATGGTGGGAATAAATTTTGGAGGATAAAATGTTAGAAGTATTAAATGTTATTCTTGATGTATTAGGAATTTTAGCAATTATATGCCTAGGTGCATTTGTTGTAGTTTTGATAGGTGACCTAATATTGTCAACTTTTGATGGACACGAAGGTGTGTTTTTTCACAAATCTAAAAAGCAAAAATATGATGATCAAACAGCAGTTAATAATGCTCCACAATCCAACGAACCTACAGTTGTTCCTTATTACCAAACAGTTGAAGAACCTGTAGTTGAAGAACCAAAAGAAGAAGTTGTTAGTGCTGTTGACTTCCAAAAGGCTGCTGATGAACAAAAGATGCTTCAAAGTAGGGGTATTATTAAAGAACCTGCAAAAGTAGACGAACCTATGTTTACTGATATTGAAGATGAAGAAGATACCGAATTGGCAGATGCTATAAAAGAAACAACTAAAGTTGCATTAGATCAGATTGCTTCTGAAGAAGAACAACGTAAACAAGAAGAACTTGCTAGAAAACAAAAAGAAGAACAAGAACGTCTTGAAAAAGAACGTCTAGAGCAAGAAAGACTTGAACAAGAAAGATTAGAGAAAGAACGTCTAGAACAAGAAAAAGCAAAGAAACCAGAAAAAGAAATTGTTTATGTTCAAGCACCTGTTAAAGAAGAAGATCCAAGTGTTAAAGAATTAAGAAAGTTAAGAGAAGATATATTCTCATTACGTCGTAGTGCATTTAAAGATTTACAAGAAGCAAAAGAAAGCAACGAACAAAATGAGATTATCCAAACTAAACGTGAATACAATCGTCAAATTAAAGCAAAACTTAAAGAACTTGACGAACTTAAACTTGATAAAGACAACTTGAATGCTGAAAAAGAAGAATTGTTAAAGTATAAGAAAGTTGCACTTGATAGAAAGAACGAACTTGAATTAATGTCTCAAGAAAGAGAACAACTAGAAAGAGAATTAGAAGAATTAAGATCTAGAGGCGATAGCAATCAAAAACCATATTATTCTAGAGAATACTATGAGAATAAACTTGCTGAACTTGAAGCCGAACTTAAAGAAACTGAAAAAGATTTACGTAGCAACAAACGTGAATTTATACCACTACAACGTATTAAAAAGTCATATGACCGTGACCAAGAAAAATTACGTAGAAAAGAAGCAATTGTTGCAAAACAAAAAGTTGCTATTTATGGTAGTAAAAATTCTGCAAATGTTGACCCTAAACGTAAAGAAAAACTTGAAGAAGATGTTAAGGTACTTAAGGAACTTAAAGAAAGTGTATTCCACTGCGAACAAGTTCTTACCCAAAACAAAGATCGTTATCCAGTACTAGAAAAAGCAAATCAATTATTAACTAAAACTTATAATAGATTATTACAAGATATTGAAAATGTTAAGACTGCAATTGCTTGGTATGACGAAAACGAAGGTAATAATTAATACAACATTTAAAAGACACCAATTATGGTGTCTTTTTTGTGAATATATAAAGATTTACAAAAAAATAGATATATAGTAAAATATAGGTAATAAAAAATTAGGGGCTGAAAATTATGAGATTAAAAGATGCAATATTTAAAGAATTAGATTCTTTAAGCGACCAATTACTTGTGGAAACTGATAAGAAAAAAAAGAAAGAACTATACAAAGAGTATAAGAAATTACGTAAAATACATCGTGCGGTATTAGACAAGGATTGGACTAATTTAAAGAAAAATGATATTAATGGTGCTTATAGCGATTTGCAACCACATAGTAAAAAAATAATATCAGATAAAGAATATGCAGAACTAATGGAAAAGTGGAGCAAGATAGTAGGGGAGAAATTGCTATATCCAGAAGAACAAGAATATTTAGATGAAAAAAATAAATTATTAAAACGTATAGAAGGTAGAACTGAAGAAGAAAAGAAGAGAAGTATTGATATGTTTGAATATCATTGGACACATAGAAAAGAGATTGCAGAAGATAGAAAAAGACTAGAGCAAGAGCATAAAGAATATGTAAAAATGATAAATAATATGACACCAGAAGAATTGGAAAAATTCTATGAACCGGAAGAAGATACTGAAAGAGAAAAAATGTATAAGTCAGTAAGTATTGTAAAAACAAATGATGAGGAATAAGGAATATGGTTATGCCATATTTTTTTTGTAAATATATAAAGATTTACAAAAAAATAGATATATAGTAAAATATGGGTAATAAAAAATAGGAGAATACATATATGACATTATCTCAAGCAATATGGATATATTTAGAACCTTTATTTACTCAATGTTTAAATGAAAAGGATAAGAAAAAAGAAAGAGAATTAAAAAGAAAAATAAAAGTATTAAATAAGGAATATGAACTGGTATTAGATAAAGATGTTACAGATATGATTAATAGCGGATTATATAATTTAGATGATATTTGTTATCATTTTCACCATAAAAAAATAATATCAGATAAAGAATATGCGGAACTAATGGAAAAGTGGAGCAAGATAGTAGGAGAGAAATTGCTATATCCAGAAGAACAAGAATATTTAGACCAAAAACAATCATTAATAGAATCAATGCAAGGAATAATGACACCAGAAGAACAGGAAGCAGAATTAAAAAAATTTGAATATCATTGGACACATAGAAAAGAGATTGCAGAAGATAGAAAAAGACTAGAGCAAGAACATAAAGAATATGTAAAAATGATAAATAATATGACGCCAGAAGAATTGGAAAAATTCTATGAACCAGAAGAAGATACTGAAAGAGAAAAAATGTATAAGTCAGTAAGTGTTGTAAAAACAAATGATGAGGAATAATTGATATGATAAGGATAGCATTAGACACAAATACCATATTTGATTATTCGGATTATATAAAAGAAAATGGTGGCGAATTTAATTCTGCACAAATTAAATTGTTAATTAATAATAAGAAGAAGGTTATTAATGACTTTATTAATAATCTAGAATCAATATTCCACAATCCTGAAGTTAAAAAAATTAATTTTAACAATCCTAAATTCCCTGATTATTTTTCTATTAACGAAATGTATATTGATATGATTAAGAGTGGGCAATTAACCGAAAAACAATTGGATATAGTTGTACAACAATTAAAAAATAATTATAAGCAATTTACTAATAATTATCCTAAACTTATTAATTATGATGTGATTAGTCGAAGGAAAGTTAATAATCCAATATTTCAATTAAGTGTTGAAAAAATTGTTTTTAGTAATATTAAGTCATATCAATCCATTATTTCTAACTTTGAAGAAATCTCTTATAAATCCGAACTTGTTAGAATGTTTGAACTAGCAAAAGGAGATAATCCAGAAGTTGAATTTGTAATAACACAATATGTAGAAAGAGAAGTGTTTGCACATATTAAAGGTACAAAAGAAAATAAAGAAGCCAATGAAGTATGGAAAAGAAATAATCCAGGTGTTCCAGTAAGAGAGGTTAAAACTTTTGATGGGAATATTATTAGAAATATAATTAAAAATTGTAGTTATTATGATTTTAGTAAAAAAGCAAGAGAAAGAGTATCAATGTTGGTTAATGCTATAAAAAGCGATGCCAACAAAGTAGGTGTAAACAATAAGCCCAATTCCTTGGGATATGATGGAGATCCAGAGTGCGTTGCTAGTGCGCAATGTTTGGGATTAATGTTGGTTAGTCGTAATATGAAAGACATGAAAGGAAAAGGTATCAATATTGATGCTAAACGACATAGTGACATAGCACATGAGTATTTGTCGGCAAAAGAAAAAGCAAGTGCAGTATCTAAAGATGGAAAAACAACTTTAGGAAATATTGTTAAAGGCTCTATTGAAAAAATTGAATCATATAAAAATGATGAGATTTCTCAAATAGTATATAAAAATGTTAATGAAATAACTTGTGATACTAATAGACAATCAGAAATAGTCGAAGCCAGTGAAGTATTGGATAAATCAAATAAAGGTACTTTGGAAGAAAAACCTAAATTATTGGGTTTAAAAGTTACGCATAAGATGGTTAATGAGCATGTGGTTGAAGACGATATAAGACAGTACAAATCTACATACAAAATGCAAGCATCAAATACAATACAACAAAATTCAAATAAAACATCCAATATTAATGATGAAATGGGTATGGATAGAAGATAAATATACTATCTAATACTATGTTAAATATTGTAATATTGCTAATAAAAAAACGATATAGTTTTTACTATATCATTTTTTTGCTTTTATTAATATTTTATTTTTGCTAAACTAATAATAGTTTAAGGAGTAAATAATGGGATTTTTTAATAGAAAACCTAAACGTGTTGCTTTAGTATTGGGTGGTGGTGCTACAAGGGGATTGGCACATATAGGTGTTATTAAGGCTTTAGAAGAAAATGACATAAGTTTTGACTATGTTGCTGGCACTTCAGTAGGCTCTTTAGTTGGGGCTTTTTATTCGGCTGGTTTAACTAGTGATGAGATGATAAAAATCGCTAAAAATTTAAAAGTAAAAGATATAAAAAGTGGTATTATACCATTAGTACCATCAAAAACCGATGGTATTAAAAACTTAATTATCAATAATTTAGGCGACATAGATATATCTCAACTTAAACGTCATTTTTGTGCTGTAGCAGTTGATGTACATAGCGGTAATGAGATAGATTTTACTAGTGGTAATCTTGCCAATATTGTAGCAGGAAGTTGTTCAGTTCCGGGGGTGTTTCAACCAGTTAAATATGGGGATTATTTATTACATGATGGTGGACTTGCCAACAACATACCTAGCAATGTTCCAAAGATAGTATTCGACTGTGATAAAGTAATTGCTGTGGACGTTAATAGTACTCGTGGACAAGGTACTGAAAGTGATAAATTTTTTGATACTTTACTTGCTAGTATGCGTATTATGATGAAAAGTAATAGTTTAAAAGGTTATCTAAATGGTGATATTGTAATACAACCTGATTTAAAACGTTTTAAATCCACAAAACTTGACTATGTAGACGAGATGATTATGGAAGGATATAATGCTGCAATATATCAGATGGATAGTATTAAAAACTTAATTAATGGCAAAGTAATAAAAGAAAAAATTAGAAAATTTAAGGTAAATAAACATACTTTTTAGGGTAATATGAGAAAAATAATTGATAAGTTAACTATATTTGGTTGTTTGGTTATATTCTTACTACTTACATTAATTGCAAGTAAATATATAGAAATATTCCTAAAACTTAAACCTAATATGACTAAAATTAATAACTCGGCATTAGAAATACATTTTGTTGATGTAGGAGAAGGCGATGCTACTTTAGTTAAATTTAGCAGTGGTAAGACCATGCTTATAGATGCTGGAGAAAAGTCACAATCAAAGTATCTTACAAGTTACATTGATAAAGTATTTTTCCGAGATTATAAGAATAAAAAATTTGATTATGTAGTATTAACACATTCTGATAGTGACCATACTGGTGGTATGTATAATATATTAGAAAAATATAAAGTAGATAATTTTATTAGACCAAAAATTTTAATTAATGGATTAGAAAATTATCTTATTGATGGACAAGTGAAGTATGATAATAATGAAGATTATGTATCAACAATTTCAAAACTTTACGAGTTAAAAAATAGCAACAAAACAAAAGTTACTTTTGCCGAAAGTGATAATATTATTGATATGGGTAATAATGCATATGTGCATATATTATCACCACTTAAACCTTATTATTCTACCACTAACGATTATTCTACAGTTATGACAATTAATGACAATGGTTTTAGTGCTATGTTAACAGGTGATGCTAGCAGTGAAGTAGAAAATATGGTGGTTAATAGTTACGATGATGATGTATTAGATGTGGATTTACTTAAATTAGGACATCATGGCAGTAATACTTCTACTTCTTCTCTATTTTTGCAAGCAACCAGTCCTAGATATATAGTTGTATCTGCTTCTGATGATAATTCCTACAATCACCCAAGTGCAGATGTTTTAGACCGTATTGAAGAGTACAATCAAGACAATTCTAATATAGCGACCTTGTTACAAACAGGTTATTTGGGCAATATAGTAGTGTACAACAATGGTAATAATAATGATGGATATATCACGATTAACAACATTAATGATTATTTATTTTTATCTTGGTGGGTAGTTGTACTTGTTTTGATAGTTGTTATCGGAGTTTCATTGTTTATGGGCGACTTAATAGGACTTCTTAATCGTAATAAGGCTACTAATATTCGTACTTTTAATAGTTAATTGTATGTAATTTAATTTTTAAATAAATTTATTGTGGTATGTTTTTATAGACTTTTAGGTCAATTAACTAGTTAAATATTTGGTTATTTAATTAAAATACTATATAATAATAGTATTATAGTAATATATATCTATAATGATACTATTTAATCGATGTTTTGATTAAGATTTAGTGTTAAAATTTAAAGGGGATTATTGCATGATAAGTAACATTTGCATTGTTGGATTGCTTAAAAATTATACAAAACGCATATCCAAACGTGTTGCCGACACGCTTGAAATGTTTTATGCAGATGTTACAGAGTTACTTGAATATGAGTATATCAATATGGCTTCTGCACAAGCAATTGCTGGTAAAGAATACATGGAAAAACAAGAAACAAAAAAAATTAAGGCGTTGTCTTCCTTTGAAAATATATTGTTTACTGTAGACAATTATTATTTAAACAATGATAAAAATTTACACTATATCAAAAATGGTGCACTTGTTATATATTTACGACTTAATGAACGTATGTTTAATAAGTGCTTAAAGGCGGAAAAACTATCAAAACAAGAAATGACACTGTTAAAAAATGTTGCAACCGAACGTGATATGCTGTTAAATGGTTATGCAGATATTGTAGTAGATGTGTCAAAAGATAAAAATATCGAAAAAAATATATTAACAAAAATCGAGGAATATTATGAAAAGTGATAATTTGTGTGTTAATTCTTTAAGATTATTAGCAATGGACGAAATTAATACTGCTAAAAGTGGACACCCAGGGATTGCATTGGGTGCTGCACCTATTTTATATTCGTTGTATGCTAAAGTTTTAAAATGTACTCCTAGTGCTGAAAAACATCTTTTAAGAGATAGATTTGTTATGTCGGCTGGTCATGGCTCGGCTTTGCTTTATGCTACACTACACAGTTGTGGATTTAGTTTTACTATGGACGATTTAAAGAGTTTTAGATCTATTAATTCTCGTTGCCCAGGACACCCAGAAGTAAGTGCTGATAATGCTATTGATGCAAGTACTGGACCATTGGGACAGGGATTAGCCAATGCCGTAGGTATGGCTATGGCTGAAAAACACATGGCATCTATATTTAACAAACCAGAATTTAAATTATTTGACAACTATACTTATTGTTTAGTAGGCGATGGCTGTTTAATGGAAGGTATTTCTCATGAAGCATTAAGCCTAGCAGGAACTTTAAAACTTAACAAACTTATTGTTATATATGACCGCAACCATGTATGTCTAGATGGAAGTACAGATGAAGCATTTACTCAAAATACTAGCCAGATAGTTAAAGGTTATGGTTTTAATGTTATCGAAGTAAAAGATGGCAACAATGTAGACAAAATTACCGCTGCTATTAATAAAGCGAAGAAAAGTCTTAAACCTACTATGGTTATAGTAGATACTGTTATCGGATATGGCTCTAGTTTGGCGGGTAATCACAAAGTACACGGAAGTCCATTGGGTGAAGATGAAACACTTAAATTAAGAGCAAAATTAGGTGTTGTTGGCGAGCCTTTCGAAATTAATGCCAAGGCTAAAGAAACTTTTGACGGATTGAAAGAACATTATGATGCGATAAATGCCGAGTTTGAAGAACGTATGCAAACTTACAAACGTAATTATCCTGCAGATTATCGTATACTAACAATGTATTTAAAAAATGATTATTCTGATATAGATACATATTTAAAAGATTTTGAAAATAAAAAGACAAGTACACGTAATGCTAGTGGCGAAATTCTTAACATTATTGCCGACAATTATTCTAATATTCTAGGTGGCTGTGCTGATGTTATGAGCAGTACAAAAGCACAAGTAAATAGTGCAGTATATAATGAGAATCCAGTTGGACGTAACATTATGTTTGGTGTTAGGGAATTGGGTATGTCTGCTATCGCCAATGGTATGGCTTTGTATGGTGGTCTTACACCTTATGTATCTACATTTATGGTGTTTGGCGATTACTTAAAACCTGCTTTACGTATGAGTGCATTAACTAATCTACGTGTATTATATGTGTTAACACATGATTCGTTGTATGTAGGTAAAGATGGTCCTACTCATCAACCTATCGAGCAGATGGCTATGTTTAGAGCCCAACCTAATACATATACATTTAGACCTGCTGACCTTATTGAAACTGCAGCATGCTATTCGGTAGCACTTAATGTTAATAAGCCATCAGTGTTTGCACTTACTCGTCAAGATCTTGAACCATTAGAATCAAGTTATGAAAAAGCAAAGATGGGCGCTTATATTATTAAAGATGTTGAAAAGAAACCTGATGTTATATTAATAGGTACAGGTAGTGAAGTGTATACTGCTTTGGAAGTTGCTAAACAACTTGAAGAATCTGGTTTAGGTGTAAGAGTAGTAAGTATGCCTTGTATGGAATTGTTTGATGCACAAGCAGATAGTTATAAAGAAAAGATTGTTGATCGAACTATCCCTACATATAGTCTAGAGTTAAGTTCCGATATGAGTTTCTATAAATATATTGGAGTAGGCGAAGTAATTGGCACTACAACATTTGGTAAGAGTGGCACACCTACAGATGTGATTAACGAACTTAAACTTGATGTTAAATCTATTGCTACCCGCATTAAAAAACAATTAAAAATCAAAGATAAAAAAGATTAATACATAATTTTGAAGATATTATTTAATATAAAAGGAACAATAAGAGTATTGTTCCTTTTATGTTGTTAACTGACTTATTATTATAATTAATTAAATTGTAAGCCTAGTATAGCGGTTTTAAATCACATGCATTTAATTTCTTTGTATGTTATAACGACATTAAATTACATTTTTATTTGAAAAATGCATAGTTTTCATATATACTATTACTAGATTGCTATTTAAAAGGAAAAAAGATGAACAAAAGTAATTTTTATTATAAATACGCTAATTATTTAAACGAATTTGAAAGAACTACACAAAGATTAAAAGTTGTTGCATCATATAAATTTGTGTTGCCTTTCCCATATATACCTTATGCAGATATTGCAAAAAGAGATAAGGAACAAAAGTTAATTAATGAAATTGCCGAAACTAAAGAGTTGTTCTTTATGGCTATTCCTACTTTTATAGATGAATTTAAAGATACTGACGCTAAATATCATAAGGTAGGACTTGTTTGTAAGATTGAACGTTTGGGTAATCAAGATAATAATGGATTGACATATTATTGCAATCCAATATATTTTGCTGAAGTTGTTTCATTAGAAACAGATGGTGATTATGAGTATGCAATTACACAACCACAAACATTAGATCATGGCGACCCTATGGTTATTAAGGCGCTAGATGACCGAACTAGTCAAGCATACTTTAATTATTTACAATATTCTAATAGAAAGATTATCCCAGAATTAATTGAATATATAAAAAATGTAGATGATCTAGAAATCAAATCAATTTTGATGATGTCAACTTTAGAATCTGACCAACATACACAATATGATTTTATAGCCAATAATACTTTAGAAGGTAGATATGAATCATTAATTGTATTAATTAATAGATTGTACAACTTGGAGAAGTTAACAAAAGATATTGATACAAAAATCAAACAAGATAGTGAACAACGTAATAAAGAAGCCATTATCAAAGAACGTATAAGATACCTTAATAAAGAAATTGATGAAAGTGACGAATTTGGCGAATTAGAAAAGAAAGTAAAAGATTGCCATATGCCAAAGGCTACCGAAGATTATGTACTTGAACAGGTTAAAAAGTTATCACGTACTCCATCTGTAGCGGCTGATTATAACATATATAAAAATTATATTGATGTGGTTACAGAGTTACCTTGGTCAAAATATACTGAAGATAATACAGATATTAATCATGCTAGACAAGTGTTAGACAACGAACATTATGGACTAGAAAAAGTTAAGTCCAGAATATTAGAATATTTGGCAGTATTGAAACTTAATAATAAAATAAGCGGGCAAATATTATGTCTAGTTGGTGCTCCTGGTGTGGGCAAAACAAGTATTGCAAAATCTGTAGCCAATGCTTTAGGAAGGAAATTTGTTAAACTTACTTTAGGTGGTGTCCATGACGAAAGTGAGATTAGGGGACACAGAAAAACCTATGTAGGTGCAATGGTAGGTAAGATTATATATAATATTAAACTTGCAGGTTCTAATAATCCAGTATTTTTATTAGATGAAATAGATAAGTTAACTACCGACATTCATGGTGACCCTGCTAGTGCATTGTTGGAAGTACTTGACCCACAGCAAAATTATGCATTTAGAGATAATTTTTTAGAAGTTCCATATGATTTAAGTAAAGTTATATTTATTGCTACCGCCAACTATGTTGATCGTATTCCAGCCCCACTTCGTGATCGTATGGAAATAATCAATGTAGATAGTTATATCGCAGATGAAAAAGTTCAGATAGCAAAAAACTATTTAATACCTAAACAATTAACAGCCAATGGTATAAAAGAAAATGCTTTGGTTATAAATGACGATGTTATATATAGTCTAATAGATGATTACACATATGAAGCCGGCGTAAGAAATCTAGAAAGATTGATTGCCAAGATATGTAGACAATTAGCAGTTAAATTGGTTGATAATCCTGATACAGAATTGCCTTGGGTAATCACAGAGACTATGTTACCTAGTATACTTAATGAGCCACCAGTAACTAACCATGGGGTACGTAAACAACCTGAAGTTGGTGTGGGTTATGGATTGGGTTGGAGTCCATATGGTGGTAGTGTGCTTACTTTAGAAGGAGTTTCTATACCTGGTAAAGGTAATCTTGTTATGACGGGTAATTTAAAAGATGTAATGCAAGAAAGTTGTAAGATTGCTTACACTGTAGCCAAACGTTGTGTTGATAAAGATATTGATTATTCAAAAATTGATATACATATTAATGCATGCGAAGGCGGTGTTCAAAAAGATGGTCCTAGTGCTGGTGTAGTTTTGGCTTTAGTTATATATAGTGTATTAACTAATAAAAAAATATCTAATCAATATGCTATGACTGGTGAGATAAGTTTAACTGGACAGATATATGCTATTGGTGGATTAAGGGAGAAGTTGTATGCTTGTGTTCAAAATGGTATAAAGAATGTAATTGTACCTGCCGAGAATAAAAAAGATATTGGTTTTTTACCAGCAGAGATTGTAGAAAAATTAGATATACATTATGTTAATAATTTTGATGAAGTACTTAAATTAGCGATAGTAGGTGAATAATATGTTGATTAAAAAAAGTCAATTTAAAACAAGTGTGGCCAATCCGCAAAAAATAGTAATAGATGAAAAAGACCAATTTGCTTTTGTAGGAAGAAGTAATGTAGGAAAGAGTAGTCTTATTAATATGCTTGTTGACAACTCCAAACTTTGTAGGACTTCTTCTACTCCGGGACGAACTAGATTAATTAATTATTTTACTATTAATGATGATTTCTATTTTGTAGATTTGCCGGGCTATGGATATGCTAAAGCCAGTCAAAAAGATGTTGCTGGCTGGCAACAATTAATCGAGCCATACTTACTAAATAATCCACAATTAAAATGTGTTCTTGCATTAGTTGATGCTAGACATGATCCAACTGCCGAAGATGCACAAATGATCACATTTCTGCATTATTACCAAATACCATTCCTGATTGTGGCAACAAAGTGTGACAAATTGCCAAAAAGTAAGGTTAAACCGACATTAACTCATTTGGCCAATGTATTAAAAGTTGGTACTAGTAATGTATATGGTATTAGTAGTGAGACTAGATATGGTAAGACTGAATTACTTAATAAACTAGATCAGTTTAGGAGTAACAACAATAATTAAATAAAAATAGGTATGTAAATAAGCATACCTTTTTTTGTTACTATAAGATTATTCATAGCAGTAAAATAAATTTATATTTTATACGTATGATACTTAACTAAAAAATATAATAATTAATAATTATAGATAATAGAAATGATTTGTTAAAGGTTACTAATGATAACACTATAAAAATACTAATGAATTAAATTTTTATATAATATTTATTTTTGTATTAGGTAACTTTTTTATTCAATTATCATATAGTGTAATATACAGGCTTATTAAATAGGAGGTAAACGTTTATGTCATTTTATTCAGGAAGTAGAAATGCTTTTTGCCCGGGGCCTATCACTGGCAATCCTTTAAATGGCTTGTGTGAAAAAGCATGTATTCATGCAAAAAAAGTTTTTGATGCTTGTCTTCGTCAAATGCAAGAAACAGATGTTCAAGTAACAGTAACCGATTACATACCAGCCAATCCAACTCAACCATTAACTTTTGTAAGTGTTAATGCTTTACCTACTCAAACTACTATTAACAATTTAGTTGTAGATAGATTTGAAGATAAACCATGTTTTGCAAGAGTAAGTGGGGAAGTTGAAGTACCTATTGAAGTGCATTATACAGATGCTAATGGTGTTGCTGGAGTGGGCAAAAGCACAATCACAGTTAATAGTGATGTGGTGTTGTATGTACCACAGCCAAGTGTTGTACCATTTACGGTAGAAGCATATTGCAATTGTTTAAGTCCAGATGGCGAGTATGTAGGTAACAATGTATTTAGTCTTGATTTCTGTCTTGCTTTGATACTTAGAGTAGTAGTGGAAGCGGAAATATTAGTACCAACTTACGGATATTGTCCTATACCACCTTGTCAAGAATTTACTCAAGATGCTTGCTCGGGTTTCTTTGAATTGCCACTTTATCCGGCACAGCAACCTGTAGCCAATGCTAACTAATTATTGTTAATTAGTATAAGATGTAAGTATATGCTTACATCTTTTTTTATACACTTAATTATTGCAATATATGTTTAAATATAAGTTTTTAAAATTATGTATTGAATTACAATTAAAAATGTAGTATTATATTAATATAATACATACTATGTGAGGGTAAGTTATGTTAAGAAATAGTTTACTTACTGAAGAAATGAATGATGCTCTTTGCGAGATTGAACGTGTTACATATATGTTGATGGTGGCTAATAAACAATATCGTGCTTCTGTAGACTCTAATTTATTGGATAATACTCAACATTATTTTGAAAGAAAATTAGATTTTTTGCGTGACTATAATCGAGAACTTTGTGAAGAAATTCGTACACGTTATTCTCAATTGCGTCTTATTGATGAGCGTAAATGTGCAGAAAAGAAAGATCAGTTTCAAGAAATGTTTCTAGCAAAGTATCCGGAATGTAAAGATAATTATAATCAGTTGTTTAATATGGGTACATGTTTGTATAAGCCTTTTAATGACGAACTTGTTTCATTTACTGAAGGTACTAATGTGGGTTTTGAACCAATTTTTGTTGCTTATGCCAACAATATTGCATATTCACTTATCGAACATCAATACAAAGCATTCTTTGATTTATTTGATGATATATCCAATCAAGTTACTGAATATGGTGCTAAACATTTTGTAGAACCACGTTTAAGTGATTCTACCAGAACAGTTCCTTCATGGGCAATAATGGAAATAAATGATTATGTGATTGCTAATAAAAGAGAAGTTTCTAGTACATTAAGAAAAGAAGGTGTTAAGATGGTAAGTTTAGAAAAAAAACTTGCCAAAGATCCTAGTAATAATGCATTGGCAAAACAGTATTACGAAACACGTACTAGATATAACAATGCCGAATACTTATCACAATTGGTTACTGATTTAAGTGACAGTATTAAAAATCCTGTTTCAAGATCTTTTTGCTTAAATAGTGGTTGGAGATTTAGAGATGCTGGATTATTATCTATAGTAGATAATATTAGTAGATTTGTTAATAATGTCCCAAAAGATATTCTTAACTTGGATGAGAAACGTGAAGAAATGCTTATTAATCAAAGTGAAGTAACTGATATTCTTGATTCAAGTAAATATATTCTAGAAACTCTAGAAGCAAGTTTAGTATTAGGCGAAGCCAGCCATAACCCATTAGTTTTTGGTTTGAAAGACTATGAGTATTCAAAAACTGCTTTAGATTATATGTATCAAACTGATCTTTCTAATATGCGTGATAGAGCCGATTTAGTTAAACAAATTGAAAGTGGTAAACTTACTCCTAAACAGAAAGAAGAAAATGAAGGAATTATACGACAGATAGATATATGCCGTAGTGCATATTCAAGTGCAATATTCCATACTCCATATGGTGAAGTTAAGTATCAAAATGGTAAGTTGTATAATATGACTACACATCAAGTTATGCCTATAGCAAAGTTGGACGAATTTAGATACAATGGAAAGGAATATTTTGTAAAGTTTGATAGAGATGGTGCTATGTTGGGTGTGGTTAAATATTCCGATGTAGAAAGTGTTATAACCAAATCTATTCAAAATCGTGCTAACGAAAATGGTATGAACAATGGTAGATGTTAATAATTAAGATTGATAAATAAGAGATAGAAATAATGCTATCTCTTTTTTGTGTTTTACAGTGGTTTATATGATTAATAAACATTTTGCTAGTATATGGTTTTTTTAAAGATTAAATAGAATCTTATGACCTATATGTTTTGTGTGGATTCTTTTAGGCTATGATTACAATTGATTAGTAATATGTTGGTTTTCAATTATATAAGGTTATCAATTGCTATAATTGATTGAAAAATATTAATATTTTTGATACAATACACTGGGAGTTATTTATGAAAGTATATGCAATTTCTGATTTACATTTAAGTATCAATAGTAACAAACCTATGAATATTTT
>DJSB01000027.1:25367-52152 GCA_002437945.1 Christensenella sp. UBA6345
GTGTGGGACGGATATCTTGAAAAAATAGAAGAAAGTTGGATTAATTGTGGTGTCACAGACGATGATATAGTTTTAATTGCTGGCGATTTAAGTTGGGCTATGAAACTTGATGAAGCAATTGCTGATTTAGAATATATATCTCATATGGGGAAAGGTAAAAAGATAATTATTAGGGGCAACCATGATTATTGGTGGAGTGGTATCTCTTCTTTGCGTAATGTTTTACCTAGTGATATGTATGCTTTACAGAATGATGCTGTAAAAATAGGAGATATAATAATATGCGGTACAAGGGGCTGGACAGTTCCAGAAACAACACACAAAACCCCAGATGATGAAAAGATATATAATAGGGAAGCGATTAGACTTGAATTAAGTTTGCAAGCAGCAAAAAAACTTCAAACCAATAATGAAACTATTATTTGTATGATGCATTATCCACCATTTAATAGTAAATTGGAAGATAATAAATATACACAATTGCTTGAGAAATACGAAATTCCAATTGTGGTATATGGGCATTTACATTCATATGACAAAAAGCAAAAATTGGTTGTTAATAAAAATGGTATAAAATATTACCTTACAAGTTGTGATTTGGTTAATAATCAATTAATTAAAATATTGTAATATATATAGTAAAGGTATACTAAAACAATAATTTTAATACTTAAGCATATTTTAATTAAATATTCAATAATTTATTGTAATAGGTATTGTTTTAATAGTATGTAAGACTAATACTTAAAACAATGATTATGGTTATAATAAAAAGGCACTATATGTGCCTTAATATGCTGATGTGGCTCAGTTGGTAGAGCAATGCATTCGTAATGCGTAGGTCGTGGGTTCGAGTCCCACCATCAGCTCCAATTAAAATAATAGGCTCCAAGTGTTGTTATATAAAACATGTATTAATTATAATAAATATACACAAATATCATTGTTTTAAGGAGATACAAATGTTTAAATTATTTGATGAATTAAATAATTATAGACCTTATGATAACAAAGAACATGAAGATGTAATAAAAACATTATCATTTTTAAAAAACAACACAAATTGTTATGATAGATCAAATTTGGATGGACATATAACTGCTGGAGCCTTTGTTTGTGATAAACAAGGGAATATTCTACTTAATCACCATAAGAAATCTGGAATGTGGTTTCAGTTCGGTGGTCATAGTGATGGCGAAGAAGATAGTCTAAATGTTGCGAAAAGAGAAATTATGGAAGAAGCAGGAATTACTGATTTTGTATTAGGAACAAATTCCATTTATGATGTTGCAGTCATGAAAATTCCATACAGCACAAAGAAAAATGAACCTGAACATTGGCACTACGATGTTAATTTTTTGTTTATTGTTGATAATCATAATTATGAAATTTCTAACGAATCTATGGAAATTAAATGGGTTACTATTAACGAAGCATTAGATTTAGTAGACAAAAATGATTATGGTATGATTAGAATGATAAATAAGTATAAAAATTATTTAAAAATATTATAGTTTGTTGTGATAAATATTTAAAAATATTTCGTTATTTGTGATATTTCATTTAACTATGTTTTTTCACTAAAATTTATGCTTTAAAAATATTGATAGTTGATCAATGCATTAATTAAGTGTGGGTGGAAAAGTGCCAATTTTGTTGGGCGTTAATGGTATTTGGTTATCTGTTGTAGTAGCCGAATGTTTAGCATTGATAGTTAGTATAGTTTGCCTAATCGCAAAAAAGAAAAAATATCAATATTAAAATTTATGTATTACGAATATGTAAAACAAAAAAATTGAAAGAATTTTCTTTCAGTTTTTTTAATCAATAATTAATTTTCAAATTAAATGTTGATGTGGTATAATTATTGTAATGTATAAGGGGTAAATATGAAAAAACAAATTGTTAATCCAGTATTAAGACAACCTATGCTTAATGGTATTATGCCTGTGTGGGATAGTAACAGCCAAATATTGATGTTGGGTTCAATAACTGCTACAGATGGTATGAAAAAAGGCTTTTATTATGCGAGTCAACGCAATCAGTTTTGGCAGTTATTGGATTGTGTTTTGGGTACAACTTGTTTTTCAGATTTAAAAGACCAATTAAAAAACAACTATGATAATTATAAGAATGGTTTGATTGATTTTGATACTTTTGAAGATAATAAAAACAAAATTAAAGAAACAATGGCTTTTGAATTAACAAAAAGACAAATTGCTATTTGTGATGTGTTTTTGCAATGTTATTTTAACAACAATAGTTCGCTTGATAATGATATTATTCTTAATGACCCATTGTATCCAGCAATGTTTAATAAAGAAACAATAAAAAATATTATTGATAATTCTAATATAAAATATGTCGTTGTTAATAGCCGATTTGTGCAAAAACAATTTGAAAAAATGCACATAACTGGTGACTTTGAAGTTAAATATGTTGTTAGTCCATCGCCAAGAAAAGGGAGTATTGATAGTAAATTATCTAGTTGGCAATCAGTATTCAACGAATTGAAAAATAAATAATTCTTAATAATAAATTTTATTAATGTGATTGATGTCTGTTAATTAATAGGTTATAGTGCTTTTAATAATAATTTAAGATACGAATTAATCGTAAAAGATATTATTAAATATGTTTTATAGAATAGTTAATAAAAAGATGTTTTTAATAAACATCTTTTTTTACTATTTTATATTTATATATGAGCATCTGCACAAACAAAATATTTGACAATTTTCGTGCAATTAGATAATATTACTCTGTTGGCAAAATTGTATATTTAATTAATGAAAAGTACATAATTTTTTAATTGAATAAATTTAATTTACCAATGTTAATGTAATGAGAGTTTTTGCTTATATGCAAATGACTATAAAGGAGAACAATATGATAGATTACGAATCTTGGCAAGGATTTAATGGTAATATGTGGAAAAGGGAAATCAATGTAAGAGATTTTATCCAAAACAACTACACACCATACAATGGGGACTCCCAATTTTTGGCTGGACCAACTGACGCAACCAAAAAACTTTGGGGTAAACTAACAGTTTTGCAAAAGAAAGAGAGAGAAAATGGTGGTGTGTTGGAATGTGAAACAGAAGTTGTTTCTGGTTTAACTGCATATGGCGCTGGATATATTGATGAAAAACTTAAAGATTTAGAAAAAGTGGTAGGTTTACAAACAGACAAACCATTAAAAAGAGCATTTATGCCTTATGGTGGTATTCGTATGGCGGAAGAAGCATGTACAACTTATGGCTTTACTCCTAATCCAAAATTCCATAAGATATTTAACGAATATTGCAAAACACATAACCAAGGTGTTTTTGATGCTTACACTTCAGAAATGAAAAAGGCAAGACATTCACACATTATTACTGGTCTACCAGATACATATGGTAGGGGACGTATTGTGGGCGACTATAGAAGAATTGCTTTATATGGTATAGATGCCTTAATTGAAGACAAACAAAATGATTTTGTTAATTGTGGCGATGGTATAATGACAGATGATGTTATTAGACTTCGAGAAGAAATTACAATGCAAATAAAAGCATTAAAAGGTATAAAAGAGATGGCTGCTATTTATGGCTACGACATATCTATGCCAGCCAAAAATGCTAAAGAAGCAGTACAATGGTTATATTTTGGATATTTGGCTGCAATTAAAACACAAAATGGCGCAGCAATGAGTGTCGGCAGAATATCAACTTTCCTAGATATTTATATTAATAGGGATTTAAACAACGGAACTATTACTGAAAGTGAAGCACAAGAACTTATTGACCACCTAGTTATGAAATTTAGAATGGTTAAGTTTGCTCGTATTCCTTCATACAATCAGTTGTTTAGTGGAGACCCAGTCTGGGCTACACTAGAAGTTGCAGGTACAGGTCTTGATGGTAGATCTATGGTTACAAAAACAGATTATAGATTTTTGCATACACTTGAAAATATGGGACCTTCACCAGAACCAAATTTGACTGTATTGTATTCTTCAAAATTGCCTGAAAACTTTAAAAAATATGCTGCAAAAATATCTATTGATACAAGTTCAATACAATATGAAAATGATGATATTATGAAACCTTTCTGGGGCGATGATTATTCAATTTGTTGTTGTGTGTCTGCTACACAAACTGGTAAAGAAATGCAATTTTTTGGTGCGAGAGCCAATTTGGCAAAATGTTTGTTGTATGCAATTAATGGTGGTGTAGACGAAAAATCTAAAGAGCAAGTAGGACCAAAATACACTCCAATTACAACTGAATACTTGGATTATGATGAAGTTATGACTAAATATGACGCAATGCTTGAATGGCTTGCTGGATTGTATGTTAATACACTTAATGTAATCCATTATATGCATGATAAATATTTTTACGAAGCAGCAGAAATGGCGCTTATTGATACCAATGTAAGAAGAACATTTGCTACAGGTATTGCAGGATTTTCACATGTAGTAGATAGTTTAAGTGCTATAAAGTATGCAAAAGTTAAAGTTGTAAGAGATAATGATGGATTGGCTACAGACTATATCGTAGAAGGAGATTTCCCTAGATATGGTAATGATGATA
Source organism: Christensenella sp. UBA6345 (assembly GCA_002437945.1). Lineage (GTDB taxonomy): Bacteria > Bacillota > Clostridia > Christensenellales > UBA1242 > UBA6345. Next base: position 29,950 of record DJSB01000027.1, read on the forward strand.
ATAGGGCTGATGATATTGCTTGTGAATTACTTAAAACATTTATGGGCAAAATTAAACATTATCACACATATCGTAATAGTGAACCAACAACTTCTATACTAACAATTACTTCAAATGTTGTTTATGGTAAAGCAACAGGAAGTATGCCAGACGGAAGAAAAGATGGTACTCCATTATCTCCAGGTGCTAACCCAAGTTATGGCGCAGAACAAAATGGTTTGATTGCATCTTTAAATTCTGTAGCAAAAATCCCTTATGAATGGGCATTAGATGGTATTTCTAATACTCAAACCATCAATCCACAAGCCTTGGGACATAATGAAGATGAAAGAGTAAACAATTTGGTTCAAGTTATGGACGGATATTTTGATCAAGGGGCACATCACTTGAATGTCAATGTTTTTGGTGTTGAAAAATTGATTGATTGTATGAATCACCCAGAAAAAGAAGAATATGCCAACTTTACAATAAGAGTATCGGGATATGCAGTTAAATTTGTTGATTTAACTAGAGAACAACAAGAAGACGTTATTGCTAGGACTTGTCATGATAGATTGTAAAGCGATTGTTAATAAAATAGAAACTTTTGGGCTAGTAGATGGTCCGGGAGTAAGAGTCGTAGTATTCCTACAGGGTTGCAATATGAGATGTAAATATTGCCACAATCCGGAAACATGGGCGTTAAAGAGTAAAGATTGTAAGGAATATACTCCACAAGAACTAGTTGATTTTTGTTATAGATATCACACATATTGGGGTAAAAATATGTTCAATGGTGGTGTTACTTTTAGTGGTGGCGAACCATTATTGCAGTTGGACTTTTTAATCGAATTTGCAAAATTAGCAAAACAAAAAAATATAAATATAGCAATAGATACATGTGGGCAACCATTTATTAATGATAAACAATATTTGGAGAGATTTGATACTTTAGCATTATTAGTAGATTTGTTTATTGTAGATATAAAATGTTATGATAATGATTTGCATAAAGAAATAACTGGACATACCAATACCAATATATTTGATATGTTAAAACATTTGAATACATTAAATAAAGATGTTTGGATAAGGCATGTGCTTGTACCTAGTCTTACAGATAGTAAAGAAGATTTACTTAACACAAAACAATTTTTAAATACCTTAAACAATATTAGAAAAGTAGAAGTTTTACCATATCATGATTTTGCTATATTCAAATATAAAAATTTAGGTATTAAATACCCACTAGAAGGGTATAGAGTGCCAACAGATATTGAAGTAAAAACAGCAGAAAATATACTAGAAGTAGAAAAATATAAGTAAAATAAAAAAGATTTAAGTAGTGTGCTTAAATCTTTTTTATTGTTATACAATAGATATATTGTTGATTCGACGTCAGTTTATATCAAATGATACTTTGTATCGCTTGCATAAACTTCCTTGAATATTGTATTATATAAATACGATTTTTAACTTAAACAAAGGGGGATTATATGTTATCAATTGAATGGTTTGATGGAGAAGTGCCAAGTGGACTACCTGTAAGACAGGTGTATGGAGTTATTTTTACTGAAGATGGACGTATGCTATTGAAGGTTGATTTAAAACCTAATGGTAAGAAAGTTTATTCGTTGGCTGGTGGTACTCCAGAAGATTATGACACTGATCGAATTGCTACATTGGTTAGGGAGTTAAAGGAAGAAGTTAATACTTCTATTAAATCTAATGTTGAATTGGTAGGTTACCAATTAATTACTGGTGATAATGATAGACCACCATATGCACAGGTAAGAATGACTGCTATGATAGATACTATAGGTGAAGTATTACCTGACCCAGATAATGGCGAAACCTATGAAAGGTTGTTAACTACACCATCACGTGCTATTGAACTATTAAAATGGGGAGATGTAGGTGAACGTTTGATTAATCGTGCTGTAGAAATTGCAAAGGAAAAGTTTAATTTACAACTTAAATCTACAGTTGAAGAGAACGTTTAGTAGGGCATAATTATTTGTTGGGTATTTAAAATAAAACAATAAAAATAGCAAATATTGATTAGACCCCATGGGATTATCCCTTGGGGTTAAGTTATTTAAAAGTAATTAAAAATATTAAAGCAGGAAAAATATGAAAAAAGTAATGTATATATCTTTTAGTAGAAAAAGAGATATTATTAATACTAATTATCTAGAACAAGTGGCGTCTGACTGTGGAGTATATTTTGTTTATAAATATATAGGTTTTCCTAGACAAATAAAACCATTGTTAACTAGTGAAGAAATTAATAATTGTGACTATATAATTTTTGATACAGATATTAATAATGATGTTTTTGACGTGTCTTACAATTATCGTGATTTTCTTTTTGAAAAAGATGAACCAAGGAGAGTGGTTCTTAAAGATATTAAACAATATATCGACTATCCAAAAAGTATAATAATATGTGATTGTTCTAATTCATTTACTCAACCTATGATAGATGTATTTACTAATAGTCGGGGATATGTGGCAATGAATGAAAAAATATCATGTACTGATAATTCTATATTTTTTATTAAATTGTTTGAAGAATTATTTATTAACAATTTAGATATAGAAACTGCGTTAAAAAAAGTTAATATTGATTTACCAGTTTCAAGTAGTTATAAATATATTAAAGGAAAGTATTACAATGAAAATCAATAGTATTTTATTAATTTGTTTACCTAATGGTGGTGGACTACATAGAAAGCATGCTATTAGTCAAATGACTAATTGTCCAGTAGGATATTGCATGGCACGCAATAAAGAAGAAATATTAGATGTATTTAGTGATGATACTTTGACTGCTGATGTTATTATCATTGACGGACACGGTGATAATGGCGAATTTGTTGCTTCATACGATTGGGAAGAAATGATTAGTCAGTCGGAAATTAAAGAGCATTTTACCAAGAAAAATTCGATAATAATTTCTTGTGCTTGTGATACTGGCGTAAAGGAATTGGCAGATATATTTGTGGCTAATAATATATGTTATATCGCTCCTGATAAAGAAGTTGAATGGACTGGTGATAGTGCATTTGTTACTAGATTTATTTATGAGTTGTGTACTAAAGGAAATGATATAACAACTAGCCTTAATAATGCCAATAGTATTGATAACGAAACGTCTTGTTATAAATTATTTACAAAATAATAATATATTTATAATTTACATTTAATGTTATAAATCTTACTGTTTTTGACATAAACATAGTATTTATTGTTAAAAAGTATATTGTACAATAATTGTAAATTTTTAATTAAGGATTATAACTTATGAAAAAATATGTAGATTTACATATGCACACTACCAACTCTGATGGTGCTTGTGATATGAATGAACTTATAGAAAAGGCAAAAGAATTGGGATTAAAAGCAATATCAATTTCCGACCATGATACTACAAAAGGGTACAAGAATTATGATATTAATAATCGTGGTATTAAAATAATTAAAGGTGTTGAAATTGTAACCACTGCAGCACATTGTCCTGTTGAAGTATTGTGCTATGGATATGATGAAGATAAAATGCAAGAATTTTTAAATCAGTATTCGCTTGATCATATGCAAGAGTCAAAGGCTAAAGTTGATAAGGAACTTGAAGTATTAAAGAATATGGGTTTTAATCTTAAACTTGATACAAACAATTATGACTATGATAGAGTGGGTGCTTGGTTGGTACGAGATATGTGGAACGAAATGATGTCTATACCACAACTAAAATCTATATTGTACAATGAGAATCCTGATTTGCTTGAATCTGCAAAAATGTTTTTTAGAAAAGGTATGTGTAATATCCATTCTAGATTTTTTGTTGACTTAACTCAAGTTTATGTTACTATGCCACAATTAAGAATGTTCTGTGATGATAATAATACAATTATGATTCTTGCTCACCCTGGTGAGTATTATGATAATATGGATATAGTACTAGACTATGCAAAAAACTATGTGGACGGCATAGAAACATTTCATCCAAGTATAGATAAAGTTTTGCATAAGAAATTATCACAATTCTGTAAGCAATATAATTTGCTTGAAAGTGGTGGTAGTGATTATCATAATGATAAGCGTGGGAACTTAAATAGCGAAAAAGTGCCATATTCTATATATGCTAAACTTGAAAAGAAATTGGCTTCTATGCAGTCGCATAAGTCAAGACAAAATATTGTTTAATATATAAATATATTATGTAATACAAATTTCTATTATATTTAATTAGATATAAATGTTTTTTTAGTAGTGATGTATGTCACTACTTTTTTATATGTTTTATTTTTTACTGGATTATGTATGTTATATAACATAAATATTGTTCTGGTATTTATATTCAATCAAATGTAAACTCAATTACAGTAGAGATAAAAATGTGTTTGATAGTAATTATTTTTTTTCATTTAACTAGTATTTACATTGATTTAATGATGGCAAAATACACAAAAATGGAGTCAAGACACTCGTGGACAAGTTTTCATGACCACTCATTTTTTGTATATTTATGTAAGATTTACCCCTAATATTTGGTTGTTTTGCATAAAAAATCATAAAAAACTACTATTTATTTATAAATAGGTGGTTAAAAGTGGTTGAAAGTGGTTATAAAAAAGTGTATAATCAAATTGTAAATCTCAAAAGGGGTAAGTATATGTTCTTCGGAGAGTATTCTCATGCTTTGGACGAGAAGGGTAGAATTAGAATTCCTTCAAAGTTAAAAGCAGGTTTAGGTGAATATGTTGCAACTAAAGGTGTAGATAACTGCATCTATATTTTTAGTAAACCATATTTTGAAACCGAGTTTTTAGAAAGTGTAAGTAAAGTTTCTGCTTATTCACTTAATGGGCAGAATGCTGTAAGAGCAATATTAAGTTCAACTTTCGAAATTGAAGAAGATAATCAAGGAAGATTTACAATTCCTACAAGTTTAAAAGAATTCGCCGGAATTACCAAAAACGTTGTTTCTATAGGTGTGGGAAATCGTATTGAAATTTGGGACGAACAGGCTTGGAAAGAATATAATAACAAAACTAGTTTTGTAGATGCTATAAAAGACCTTAATAGTTAATATGGCAGATATAAACGAAGTTAATTTTGAACACACACCGGTTATGCTTAATGAGTGCATTGAAGGACTTAATATAAAACCAGATGGTATATATGTAGATGGTACTCTAGGTGGTGCTGGACATAGTAGCCATATAGTAGAAAAGTTAAGTACAGGCAGACTTATTGCAATAGATAAAGATGATACTGCACTTATGGTATCAAAAGAAAGATTAAGTAAGTACAATAATGTTACTTATGTAAAGTCTGACTTTAAGAATTTTAAAAATATTATTAACCAACTAGGGATTAGTGGTGTTGATGGTATTCTATTGGATTTAGGAGTATCTAGTTATCAGATTGACACTCCACAACGTGGTTTCTCTTATAGATACGATGGTGCTTTAGATATGCGTATGGATTATAGCCAAGGTATTACCGCTTATGATGTAGTCAATACATATAGTGAAAGCGACCTTGCCAGAATTATATATACATATGGTGAAGAAAGTTTTTCTAGAGCAATCGCTAAAAAGATAGTAGAAGTGCGTAAACAAAAGCCTATAGAAACTACTATGGAACTAAAATCTATAATAGAACAATCTATACCAAGAAAATTCTGGGGACAAGGTAGTCCATGTAAAAAGACTTTTCAAGCCATTAGAATAGAAGTTAATGGTGAATTGGACGGACTAGATATAGCGATAAAAGATATGGTTGATGGACTTAATAAAGGTGGCAGACTTGCTATAATAACTTTCCATAGTCTTGAAGATCGAATAGTTAAAAATGTATTTAAGGAATTAAGTACTGATTGTATTTGTGATAAATCAATACCAGTATGTGTATGTCATCACAAAGCAAGTGTTAAATTAATCACAAGAAAACCCATTACCGCTACAAATATCGAATTAAAAGATAACAAACGTAGTTCAAGTGCAAAATTAAGAGTTATAGAAAAATTATAACAGTGCAATAATCATTAAAATAGATAAAGGGGGTATTGAATATGGCAAGTTATAAACGAATAGTATTAACCGAACATGATAGCGCACCAGATGTTGCTGTGAAAAGTGATATTAAAAAACAACTTAACAAATTTGATACCACTTATACATCTAAAAAATTAAATGAATTATACAATGAATTTGATGCTATGGCTATTAACAACGAAGTAGTTAATAACACAATAGTTAAAAATAATGCTGTTGATGTAGCAAAACCTTATGAAAAATTTAAAGTCATAGTATATTTAACAACAGCAATTATAGTTACTGCTTTAATGTTGTTCTTGGCTATATACAATATTTTTGTAATAAAAGGCTTAAATGGTAACATACAATTATTACAAGATGATGTAGAAATTGCTCAAGCACAATATGATGCATTAAGACGTAATTATGGTGACTTAACAGATCAAGAGTTGCAAGAATTGATTAATGAAACTTTCAATAACGAGTATATCAAATCTGACAACAAAGTTTCTGGTAGAGTCAATATATTAGATACCAAGACAGTAGGAGAAGAAAAATCTACTACTAACTGGTTTGACCAATTTTGTACATTCATTAGTAACATTTTTGGGGGCTAATATTGTATAACAATTCAATAGTTGGATTACAAAAGAGATTATTGGCAGTATTTCTGCTTATAATCTCTATTTTTTTTGCATTAATTATAAGATTATTTGTAGTTCAAATAGTCAAAAGTAAGTGGCTTCAGTCTAAAGCATCTAGTCAGTGGTTAAGAGATTTACCTATTAATGCCCAACGTGGCAATATTCTAGATGTTAACGGATCAGTGTTGGCAGAAAGTTATTCAAGTTATGATGTATATGTAAGAGCAAGTATGGTTAATGAACCAGTAAAAGTCGCCATGCTATTGTCTAGTACTATTGGTCTAGATTATGATGATACATTTAAGAAAGTAACTAATACCACGGTTAGTGAATCACTTATTAAATTACAGTTGGAAGATAAATTGGCTAAAAAGATAATTGATGCTAATTTAAAAGGTGTTTTGTTAAGTGAAAATAATAAAAGACATTATCCATATGGTAATTTATTAACACAAGTATTAGGATTTACTACCATTGACAATTCGGGACAGGCAGGTATTGAATTATATGCAGATAAATATCTTCAAGGGGTAAAAGGATATGCTCTTGAAGAAAGTGATGTTAATGGTAGAAAAATTGATAATACTTTAAGTAAATACATACCAAGTGTGGCTGGTTGTAATGTTAAACTAACCATAGATGTCAATATTCAACAAATAGTAGAAAATGCACTTGATACTTTGTGTCAGGAACAAAAACCAAAAACTGCTACTGCTATAGTTATGAATCCCAATACAGGCGAAATAGTTGCTATGAGTAGTAAACCTAGTTTTGATTTAAACAATCCACCACGTGATGATGTGGGCTCTTTATTGAATCAAGTCAAAAATTTAAGTATTGTTGATGTGTACGAACCAGGTTCAACTTTTAAAGTCCTTACTACTGCCACTGCTTTAGAAGAAAAAGTGACTACACCCAATGAAGGATTTTATGACTCAGGGTATCGTATAGTTGATGGCGAAAAAATCAAATGTTGGAAACTTATAGGTCATGGACAGCAAACTATGACTGATGGATTATGTAATAGTTGTAATAGTGTCTTTGTAGACCTAGCATTAAGATTGGGTACAGAAAAAATGTATTCATATTTTAAAAAGTACGGGTTTGGAGATACTTTAGGTGTGGACTTTTTAGGTGAAGCACAAGGTATACTTATGAATAAAGAAAGGGTCAAAACTGTAGACCTAGCACGTATGGGATTCGGGCAGGCGGTGGCGGTAAGTCCTATTCAATTAATATCTGCGATATGTAGTGTGGTTAATGGTGGCAACTTATATCAACCATATTTTATAAGTGAAATTACTGATACTAATGGTAAATTAGTCAGCAAAACTACACCTAAAGTTATTAATCGTACTATAAGTGAAAACACAAGTAGTACTATTAGAACTATGCTTGAAAGGGTAGTAACTAAAAGTAATGCTATTGAAGCCTTTATACCGGGACATCGTGTGAGTGGCAAAACAGGAACTAGTCAAAAATATGAGAATGGTAGAATAGTACAAAAATATGTTTCTTCATTTGTGGGAGCGTATCCAGCAGATAAACCTGACTATGTCGTGCTAGTAATAGCCGATGAACCTAGTACAGGTAATTATTTTGGTAGTGTAGTAGCCACACCTTATGCAAAACTTATCTTTAAAGGTATAATTGACTATAAACAATATGCACCATCAAGCGATGTAGAAAATCAAGAAAAAGAACTTGAACGTAATATAAAGATGCCCAATTTGATAGGGCTAAGTTTAACAGAAGCCATCAAAAAAGTAACATCTTTGGGACTTCAATACGAAATTATGGGTGAGAATGATAGAGTTGTTTCGCAGACTCCACCTGTAGATACATTTGTATATAAAAATGCTGTAGTAATTATCGGTACATAAAACTTTTATACTACATAGTAGTGAGTAATGTTAATCTACAAGATTAATAAGTAATTATTAAGATAAAAATGTAAAATCGTGTAGGTTTTGCATTTTATTTTTTGTCTAAATTTGTAAGGTTGTAAGTATATTATTTAGATATGTATTATGATTAAAAAGATTAATTAAGTATTAACTATTTTCATAATATTAAAAATAAGGAAGGTATCATATGAAATTATCACAATTGCTGAAAAAATGTAATATTGATTATACCGAAAAAGATGTGGAAGTTCATGGAATAGTTTTTGATTCAAGAAAAGTAAAACGTAATGATATTTTTGTTGCGATTAAAGGAAGTTTAGATGGCAATGATTATGTATCACAAGCGGTAGATAATGGTGCATGCCTTATAATTAGTGAAGAGAATATTGATTGTAGTGTGCCTAAAGTAATAGTGGAAAATTCTAGAAAAATGTTAAGTCCATTGTCAAAGCATTTTTATGGTGATTGTTGCGATAAACTTAATATAATTATGGTTACGGGTACTAATGGTAAGACATCTATAACATATATTTTGCAAAGTATTTTATCAACTAGTGGGATTAATTGTGCAATTATGGGGACTAATGGAGTGCTTGTGGGTAATAGACAGTTATATTATGGACTTACTACTCCTGATCCAGTAGATATGCATTATTATTTTAAAGTGCTTTATGATATGGGAGTTACTCACGTGATTATGGAAACTAGTGCTCATGCGATAGCACTACATAAACTAGATGGCATAACTCCTAAAGCAATAATATATACCAATTTAACCAACGAACATCTTGATTATTTTCACACAATGCAAGAGTATTCACATACCAAGGTTGATTATATTAATAGTTTGGACTGTATAAAAATAATTAATATTGACGATACATATTCAAGGTATATTGTAGGAGATGAAGTTGTTAGTTATGGATTGATTAATCCTAGCGATACATTTGCCATTAATATTGAAAACTCAATTGCTGGGCTTAAATTTTGTGCCAATGTTATGGATAATATTATTAATATTTCTAGTAAATTGTGTGGACTTTACAATGTCTATAACATTATGGCTAGCATTACTTGTGCAGTATGTTTAAATATAGACATACCAAGTATTGAAAAAGGTGTAAACAATTTATTAAATATACCTGGAAGATTTAATAAATATTTACTAGACCTTAACCGAATTGTTATAGTTGATTTTGCTCATACTCCAGATGGTTTTGAAAAGGTATTAAGCGAGATTAAATCTTTTAGGTCAGGCCGAATAATAACTATATTTGGTTGTGTGGGGTATAGTGATAGTAATAAAAGAAAATTAATGGGCGAAATAGCATCTAAATATAGTGATGAGATAATTTTGACTGTAGACAATATTAATTATCAAAATTTTAATATAGTTAACAAGGATATAAAAACTAATATTAATGTGCCAGTAAAAGAAATTTTTGATAGAAAAGTCGCTATAAAGTATGGCTTTGAACAGATGAAGGCTAATGATACTCTGGTTATCTTGGGTAAAGGGTGCGAGACCAGTAATTTGATTAACGGAGTTAAAGTGCCACATAATGACATTGAAGAAGTCGAACATAATATAGAAATACAATATAATGTGAAAAAAGGAGCAGGTATTGAAGACATCATTGTTTAGTTTTTTAGTCGGGTTTGGGGTAAGTGTAATAATTGCTCCATTAATAATTAAACTTATTCAAAAATTAAAGGGTGGACAACCCATACTTAATTATGTTGAAGCACATATTAATAAGAGTGGAACTCCTACTATGGGTGGCATAATATTTTTGCTAGGTTCAATAGTTTCTTTTTTATGTTTTTCATTAAATAATAATACTTTGGCACTTATATGTTTAATGTGTTTATTGGGATATGGAACACTAGGGTTTTTAGATGATTTTATTAAAGTAAAGTTTAAACATAATTTAGGTCTAAAAGCCTATCAAAAAGTAATAGGACAAGTAGGTATTGCCGTACTTATGGGTGTATTTATATATCTTAATGTTTATTGTGGTGGTAAAGTCTTGATACCATTTAGCGATATTAAGTGGGATTTTGGATATTTTATAATACCTTTTGTTATATTTGTGTTTTTGGCAACTACCAATGCTGTCAATCTTACTGATGGGTTAGATGGACTAGCAGGTGGTGTAAGTCTTATATTTTTAATCGGCTTTGTAGTAATATCTAATCATCTAGTTGGTAATATGGAGTATATAGGTGAAAACCCAGAGTATATTCGTCAATTAAGAAATGTAATAACTCTTACTTGTGGGGTGGCGGGAAGTATACTTGCATTTTTGTGCTTTAATTCTCACCCTGCAAGAGTATTTATGGGAGATACAGGTTCACTTGCTTTAGGTGGATATATTGCTGCAATATGTTCGGTTACTGGTATGTATTTGTATTTACCTATACTAGGTCTTATGTTTGTGTTAAGTGCAGTAAGTGTAATATTGCAAGTTCTGTATTATAAAGCCACACATAAAAGAATTTTCCTTATGGCACCATTACATCATCATTTTGAGAAAAAAGGTTGTTATGAAACCAAGATTGTCGCCATATATATAATAATAACAATAATTGTAAGTGTGCTTTCTATAGCATTAACTATATAGGGGTTATATATGTTTAAATATAAAAATGTTTTGATATACGGATATTCTAGATCTGGCAAAGCCGTTGAAAGAGTCCTTATAAATAAAGAAATCAATTATAAGATTTATGATGATAATATGAAGTTGGACGGCGGTAAATATCTGTATAAGTTACCCAAAAAAGAAATAACAAAATTTGATTTGATAGTTATTTCTCCGGCAGTTTCTATTAACAACAAACTTATTAAATATGCCGAAAGTGAAGGTATAAGGGTAATATCCGAACTAGAATTTGGGTATTTAATATGTCCATATCCTATTATTGCTGTAACAGGAACTAATGGAAAAACTACTGTTGTTAAACTACTTGAACATTGTTTAAATAGTGCGGGGTATACTACTAAAACTTTAGGTAATGTAGGCGAACCATTAACTGAAATAATAAATTATGAAAAATTAGACTTTGCAATAGTAGAAGTAAGTTCGTTTCAGTTGGAAGCAGTGTATAAGTTTAAACCTTATATTGGTGTATTGCTTAATATAGATGAAGACCATCTAGATAGACACAAAACAATGCAAAATTATATTAATTTAAAAATTGGTTTATTTAAAAATTGTGATAGCCATTGCTATGCCGTAATTAATAATCAACAAGAAATATTAGATAATTTTGATAATAACACTGTTAACAAGATTATTGTTAATAAAGATTGCTACATTAATAATGAAGAAGTAGTGTATCAAGATGAAGTGTTGTGTAAAGTAGATGAAATTAATGATTTCACATTTATGGATAATGTATTATCTACAATTTCTGTATTAAAAATAATAGGATTAGACAATAAAAAAATACTATTAGGACTTAATACATTTTTAGGTTTGGAGCATAGATTGGAGTATGTAGATACTATCAATAACAATATTTTCTATAACGATAGTAAGGCTACCAATCCACACTCTACAATTAATGCTGTAAGAAAACTTAATCAATATAACAATATTACTTTATTATTGGGTGGACAAGATAAAGATTTTGATTTTTCAAAGATGATTGATAACTTACCAGACAATGTAAAAAATATTGTTTGTTTTGGGAAGTGTAGAAAAAAGATATTACATAGTATCAAAAACAAAACAATGGCACATATTCAGCCTGACTTAAAAAGTGCAGTAATATATGCCAACAGTATTACTCATGATGGTGTAATTTTATTGTCGCCAGCATGTGCAAGTTTTGATGAATTTAGTGGGTTTGAACAACGTGGAACATACTTTAAACAGATAGTTGCTAGTTTAAAAAATAATGAGTCAGTTAAAGGTGTGGTATGTTAAAAACAATAAAAAAGAATTGGCAATTATTGGCATTAGTCTTTCTATTGATTGCTATAGGTATGGTGTTTATATATAGTGCGTCATCTTATAGTTCTAGCGTTAGATATGATGATAGTTTTTATTTCGTAAAGAAACAACTGTTGGGGTTTGTTATGGGACTAGTTGTTATGGCTTTCTTTATGTTATTTGACTATCATAAGTTTGTTAAATTGCGTTGGATTGTAGTTGCAGTATATGTGGGATTATTACTTTTAGTTTTTATCCCAGGTATAGGTAGAAGTAACTATGGTGCTAATAGATGGATTACAATTGGCGGTATTAGTTTACAAAGTAGTGAAGTGGCGAAATTCGGGTTTGTGATATTTTCTGCTAGTTATTTGTCAAAAAACTATAAGAAAATGGACAATTTCTGGCATACTTTACCAATTATTGCTGTTGGTGGCTGTACATGTTTGCTTATATTACTTGAACCTAATTTAAGTGTAACATTATGTTTAGGTACAGTAATGTTAATTATGTTGCTTATAGGTGGAATGAAGTTAAAACACTTTTTAATTATTCTTATTCCGGCTTTATGTTTAGTCCCAATTCTTATATTAATCGAACCATATCGACTTCAAAGATTAGTCGCATTTATTGATCCTTGGGCTAGTCCAAAGGAAGAAGGATTCCAACTAATTCAAAGTTTATATGCTTTAGGTAGTGGTGGATTATTTGGTGTAGGATTGTTTAATTCTAGACAAAAATATTTGTTTTTACCATTTAGTGAATCTGATTTTATTTTTAGTATTATTGGTGAAGAATTAGGGTTCGTGGGTTGCATATTAATAATTGCACTATATGGCATACTAATATGGAAAGGTATAAAGATTGCACTTAATGCCAGTGATAGACTAGGGTGTTATATGGCAGGTGGTATTACTAGTATTATAGGTGTTCAATTACTTATTAATATAGCAGTAGTGACAGGTAGTATTCCACCTACAGGTATACCATTACCATTTATGAGTGCGGGTGGTACAAGTCTTATGGTGTTTATGGGCGCGGTTGGAATGTTGCTTAATATAGGTAAGCCTAGAGAAAATACTTTAACTAATTATAATGGAGATAATAAAAGTATTTTTAATAGAGCGCATCATATAAAAAATAAAAAGACATTTTCTAATGTATAATAGATAAAAGCAATTAGTTGATTATGGCTAATTGTTTTTTATTAATGATTAATTACAATATTAATAATATAATTAGGAACGTGATGTTTATCGGGTGATTTTTATTGATAAGTTTAGTGTCATAGGAAAGAGTATTTTTAGATGGTTGGGGATATATGCCAGACAAAAATACTTTGGTATAGGCTTAAAAGAAAATAAAATATATAATTGGTTGATTAGAAAGTCACTTGGTACAAGTAACTTAAATAAGTTTTTTTCCATAAAATGTAATATCTACATATTATGGGGAGAAATTATGGATAAATTTTATATAAAAGGCGGTACTACCTTAAATGGTAGTTTAACTATCCCAACGGCAAAAAATGCTATTTTGCCTATTTTAGCATGCTCAATTATGTGTGGCGATGTGGTTACGATAAAATCAATAAGTCGATTTAGTGATGTTGATTATATGGTTAAGATACTACAAGAATTGGGTTGTGATGCTCAATTTCAAGATGAAAACCTTATTATAGACCCTAGACCTAGCGATAAATATTTTATACCTGAAGAATATACTAAAAAAATACGTTCTTCTATCTTTATGCTAGGTCCACTTATTTCTAGATTCAAAAAAGCAAAAGTTGCTTATCCGGGTGGTTGTAATATTGGTAGCCGTCCCATTGATTTACATATTAAAGGATTGCAAAGTTTGAATGTGAAAATAGAAGAACGTCATGGGTTTATATATTGCGATGCAAAAAATATTGCTAATGGTGAAGTTCATTTAGATTTTCCTTCTGTTGGTGCTACTGAAAATATTATGATGGCTAGTGTATTTAGCAAAGGTATCACAAAAATATATAATGCAGCAAAAGAACCAGAGATAGAAGATTTACAAAATTTCATTAATGCTATGGGTGGCAATGTCCATGGTGCAGGAACTTCTACTATAGAAATTGTAGGTGTTAAGTCATTAGGTGGCGGAGAGTACAGACCTATTAGTGATCGTATTATTGCGGGTACATATTTGATAACTTGTGCTGGAACTTGTGGAAAAATAGAATTAAATAACGTAAATTACACTCATAATACAGCATTAATTTCTAAACTTAAGCAAAGCGGTTGCAATATTAAATTAAAAAATGATAGAATATCAATTGAAGTAGGACATAGATTAAAAAGTATTTCACATCTAGAGACTATGCCTTATCCGGGTTTTCCTACTGACCTACAGAGTCAGATGTTGACTTTGCAGACTATATCAAAAGGTTCAAGTGTAATAATTGAAAATTTGTTTGAAACAAGATTTAAGATTTTTACCGAACTTAAAAAGATGGGTGCTGATATTATAATAAAAGATCGTATGGCTTTTGTTAATGGTGTCAAGACTTTATATGGTGCTAGTGTTACCGCTCCAGATTTAAGAAGTGGCGCTGGACTAGTAATGGCTGGATTATGTGCCGATGGCTATACCACTATTAATGATATACATCATATAGATAGGGGATATTTAAGTATCGAAAAAGATTTAAGTCAACTGGGTGCAGATATACAGCGAATTATTGATTAAAATAAAAGGACGATATGAAAAACACAAGATTGTTTATAATGCTAGGTGTATTTATATTTTTAACCGGCATAATAATTCTTTGTAGTACTGTTTTTACACTTAATACAGTAGAGATTGGGTGGCTGTCTACCACTAAAGTTTTAAGTGGAAAAACTGATACCGAGATAATCGATAGCGGCGAATTTAAGTTCGGCGAAAGTGTTTTTTTGCTTAAAAAAGATAAGTATAAACAAAAATTGGAAAAGAATAACCCATATATAAAAGTGTTGGGTCTTGAATTAAAATTTCCTAATCAGTTAAAAGTTACAGTTTCTGAAAGAGAAGAATTATATGTGGTTAAGGTAACCAATGAAAATAGTTCTTCTGGATTTAGTTATGTATATCTTGATTATGATTTAAAAGTATTGAAAATTACTGATACTCCAGTGCCTGCTAATCAGCAGAACCCAGCAATTGTTACTATAGACGGATTAGACTATTCTGTTAATGATTTTGAAGTGGGGACTTTAACCAATATGCCTATTGGTGATACATTAAAATCTATAGGATATATGCTTACAAGTACTGGATATACCAATACATTATATAAAGCACTTATTAAATCTATTGATGTTAAATATGATATTAATACAACAGTTAATATTGCTACAACATATGGACTTAATCTTAAACTTTTAAAAGCCGAACAAAAGACATCTCAAAAGATGTTAAAGGCTTTAAGTGTGTACGAATATTATCATAATTCGCACCCAGAGATTAATGCAGGAGATATTACGGTGTTCGAGCAAAATGGCAATGTCGTTGCTACAGGTCCTAAAGTAGATTAGTATAAAAACCCAAACCTATTATTGGTTTGGGTTTTTTGTTATCTTTATTTGCAAAGCATATTGACATAATATATAATTAATTTAAGGAGTATGTTATGGCGCAAACAATCAAAAGTTTAAAACAACAAATGGATAAAGTTAATATTAATGGGCTTTCTATAAAAGATTATGGTAAAGGGGACTATGGTTATAATATTGTTTATGGAACATTAGATGATAGTATAGAAGTTTCTTTTAGAATGCCATACCATAATGACAATGCAGATGTTACTGATAAGATTACCGAAATATTGGAAAACAATATAAGTTTTGTTAGATTTATTAATAATCAACTACTTCCAAAAGATTGTACATTGGTAAAATATTATGATGGACAATATATTAATTTGTTTAATATTGGAATCGCGGTTGATGGTTATACTATTGAATTTCCTATGTGCTGGGTGTACTGGGTAAAAAATCATATAGAGCCTATCCAATATTCTTCGGAACAGATAATTGATAATATCAAAAAGTCTGTTAATAATTATTACAACAATTTTAAAATTTTGCTTAATACCAAAAATTTTACATATAACAATTATTCGGTTGTTACGGGGTTAGATAATTCTAATCATATTGCTCTTAATTTAAAAATAATGGGTAGTGCTTTTGGAGTAGAAGACAGTTTTATTATTAAAGATTTTGAAAAAGCAAATATAAAAAAATTATTGAAACAACAACTAAAAATATATAAGAAAAAATCACATAATAAAAAGATTAAATCTAATAACGATGAACTTATTGATTTAAGAAATTATCCCCAACTTGTAGAAGCATTAAAAAAAGAAGATAGATTAAATGGACAATATTATAAAAATCAAACTTCAGAAAAACAAACTATAAGAGATGAGTTCTGTAAGACTACTTTAATACCAGTAGCAAAGAAAGTTTTTAGCGAAATTAATGCTAGATTTATTGACTGGCGAATAGGAGAAGAATATTCCTGGCAAGAATTATTTACTGACGAATTTTTTAAAGATTGTGATTACAATGATATTAGAATGCTAACTTTGATGTGTGATGGCGGTTCTACAGGTAAATATGTTTGGGCTAATAATGTAATTACAACTTCTGGAGAATGTGTAAAAGATGAAAGAAAAAGATTGTTGAAATTGGGACAAGATGTTAGTCACAATATAAACAATACTTATATGATAATTAGAGATGATGATTTAACATTAGATGGAAACAATAATATTATTTATAATCAAACATCTAATAGAAATGAATTCTCTAAAAAACTTACGATAGAATATATTAAAGATGATGTAAATAGATTAACCTATAATATTAAATTGTTTAAAACCAATCAAGATAAATATATGGTTTATTCAATGATAGCAATTTATAGTAGTTTTTTATTAGATTTAGAGAAATCTAGATACTATAAAAAATTGGTAGACAAAATTAAAAGGACTAATATTAAACTTGATAAAAAGATTGAAAATTTGTTGGTGGGTGTTAAATAATAAAAAACTCGTGGATTTATCACGAGTTTTTTGTATTATTGGTGTAATTATGTATTTGTAATATATTTTTATGAAACTATTTATGTAATACAATTTAGTAGAATAATTGATAGGGATTATTAAATAATTGTGGAAGTTATTAGTATTCAGTAACAATATGTTTTGTTAAAGTTTTGTTGTTAATTATTTCTTGATATACTTTATCTACTTGATTCTTTTCGCCTTCAATTGCTACTACTTTAAATTGTGGTTTTATGTAATCATCAATTTCAAATTTAACATCATTTAGTTTATAAACATATCTAATTCTATAATTATCAGCGGATTGTTCAAAATTAAGGACGTTAATCATTGATTTTATAATGTCTTCAGTTCTATCATCTAATTCAAGTTCTTTTGATTCTTTGGCAATTTTTAATCCGTCAATTTCTGCACTTGAATTCTTACAATCAAAAATTGTGACTGTTTTACCATCTGTTTCGGTCTTTGTTATGCGTGCTAAAATGTGTCTGTTATCTCTGTGCTCATATACAGCACGATTCTGTTTGTTTTCAGAAATTTTTTTATAACCATTACTTTTACAGTATTCTATAAATGGTTGTATATCATTTACTCTAATAGAATATTCGTATTCTTCCATACTACTCCTCCAATATTATTAAAAATAGTATATAATATTATTTAATAATAGTAAATCACATTGTCAAAAGTTAAGTAAAAGAATTTTAATATAATTAAAGTACCATATAGAAACTATAGGAAGTTAAATGTTTGTAAACTTACATTTAAAATCATATGCACGCTTTTGCTTGATAAATAAAGCACAACTAGATTGAATAAACATCAGTTATACGAAAATATTGCTACGCACTGCTTTCGTCTAACTTCTGATAATCCAAATATTTTGTTGAATAATGAAATATTTGTAATTTTTGTTAAATTATTTTTGTTTAATAATTTTAAGTTGTAATTGACTTAAATAATTATTAATTATATACTTAAATATATACTAGAAAGTTGGGCTTGCTTATTTTTAATAAAGGAATATTATGAAAGAATATTTTAATTTTCTTGGTTTTAAGATTAATACTAAAAAATTTATGATTACTATGGGTATTTTTGCTTTAGTTGTTATTGCTTTAGTATTGGTAGATAATTTAATACATAAGGTAAGTTGGTATGGCTTTTTAATTGGGTGTGGTTTCTTGCTAGCCATTATTATCTCTAGTGAACTTATGCCATTGCGTGATTTACCTAAAGACTTACCATATGACCTTATTTGGTGGGTATTTCCATTATCAATCCTATGTGCACGTATCGCATTTGTGGTTAATAACATTGATATGTATGATACTTTTTGGGAGATGTGCCAGATCTGGAATGGTGGATTATCTATATTCGGTGGAGTTATGGGTGGTACTATAGGATTGGTGATATGTTGCTTAATTAAAAAGGCTAATCCAATATGTGCTATGGACTGTGTTGCACCTGCATTAATACTAGGACAGGGTATTGGTAGATGGGGTAACTTTGTTAATGGCGAAGTATATGGTTGGAAGATTACTAATCCAGCATTTCAGTGGTTTCCTGCGGGAGTCAAAATTGATGGTGTTTGGCATATGGCAAATTTCTTTTATGAAAGTGTTTTAGATATAGGTGGGTTCTTTTTACTACTTTTATTGTTGCGTAAATCCAAACAAAAAGGTATAGTAGTATCTAGTTACCTTACATATTATGGATTTATTAGATTTTTCTTGGAAGGATTAAGAGAAGAAGAATTTATTATGAGAATACCGGGTACTAATATCGCTTGGAGTCGTATGATTAGTGCTATTGTATTTGGTATAGGTGTTTGTGGATTATTATCTATTATGATAATTAATCTTGTAAGAAATAAAAAACTTAAGGAACAATAATTTTTATATGAAAAAATTAACTTTATATAATATTGTTAATTTAATAATTTTGACGGGATTTATTATACTCTTGTGTCTTCAAAGGTATGTACCTTTTACAGAACTAGAGATGAAAGATTTTTGGTTTCCCGTGCTAATAATGTCACTTGGGGTATCATTACTTATAAAGGCTATTATTTTTAGAAGTGATAGTTCTACTTGGTTTGGTTCATTATTAGTATTTAATGGTTCAGTATTGTTTGCATCATTCTATCTGCCTTACAATTATACTGTGCTTTGGCCAACATTATTTTCATCTATTGCTTTTGCATCGCTTATGGTTGGTATATTCTTTAGAGACTGGTTACATTATAAGATAGCGTCATTTTTAATTATAATAAGTATTTCATTTTATTTGTATGCGTTTAATATTATTAATTTATGGTGGTTTTTAGGTGCGTTTTTCTTAACATTAATTGTTGCTGTATTTGTTGGTAGTTTGATACCAGAACGTATTTATTTAAACAAAAAGGAGAAATAATGGCTAATTTTAGTATTGATAAAAAGGGCTACAACACACAAGAAGTAGACGAATATATTAATAAATTATGCTTGAAGTATGAAGAAAAATTACGTCAACAAAAAGATAGGGTTTCGGCTTTGCGTAATGAGATAGAAACTCTTAACGGAAGACTTAATAATTATGTTGATAAAGATGAGCAGATTAGTAAGGCACTTTTGTATGCTGTGGAGAAAGCCGACCAAATAGAGAATAATGCAAAAAATGTTTACAACATGGAGATTAAACGTATTAATGCATTATATTCTAGATGGGAAGAACTTTTGCTTGAAGTAGAGAATAATTGCCCAGGGGTTAATGAGAATAGATATATCAATAGCCTTATGGAAGACTTTAAGAATAGCATAACTGAAGTTAGCAAAACTGGACTTACTCTTAATACAAAATCAATTAAAGATGACTTGAAGAATAGTTCTGATCAATTTATCAGAAATATACTTAATCGTATGGATTATGTAGTTAATAATCCTACACGTTCGGCAGTCCAAAATAAAAGACAGATTAGGGTAAATCCATTATTATCTACACCAGTGGAAAAAACACCAGCACCAAAATCAACACGTGCAAAAACTAGTCGTAATGTTATCGAACCAGTAAAATCCAGTGTATTAACAAAGGCTACACCAACCGCTACTGCTAAACCATCTGTGTCAAAAACTAATTCGTTAAAGCCTGTACCGGTTAAAAAACCTGTGCAAGCCGAAAAACCAATAACTACTAAAAAGACTGCAGTAAAAGTTCAACCAAAAGTTGCTGAATCGGATTCACCAAAAAGTTATAGTAGTATATCTTCAATAAGTGAAAGATTAAAACACCTTAATTTAGTTTCAAAGACTAATACAGTAGGGACAAGCAAGAAAAACGAAAGTTTGGCAGATAAGTTCTTAAATTCAGATGATGAAATTAAATTAAATGCATATTCTAAAAACTTTGCTAAAAAGAAACTAGAAAAATCTAATCCATTTATGTTTATGGAGTACCCAGAACCTAATGAGACAGGATTTGATTTAAAAGATGCACTTAATCCAAAAGAAGATTTAGACGAGATTATGAAATCGTTTGATTTCTTTGAAGATGATAATAAGAAAAAGAAATAATTATTAAACTTCCTTAATAGGGAAGTTTTTTTATTCATAAAATTGTTATTTGATTTTTTATATACATTATATATATAAATATTAATTAAAATATAATCATAATAAATAGGGTATAATGGTGACCAATTATATCTAAATGCATTGATGTACACTTATACTTAATAAGTTGAAATAATAATTTAACATATGGTTAAAATAACCAAAACATTACATAAATCCTTGGTAATCAAAAAGCAAAAAATAAAATTTTATGTCTAAAAATTAAAATTTGAAAGAATGTTTTTTAAAAAATTATGTCTAAAAGAGATGAATTTTATTAAAATTTAGTAAAAGAATTAGAGTAAAATTGCCAAAAAATGCAAAACACGTGGATATGTGTAGGAAGAATAGATAAAAAAAGATAAAAAAAGATGAAAAAAGTTTAAAAAAAGTGTTGACTTTGTGGTTAGGTATATAGTAAACTAGCAGTGCGTTTAAACCGAAAGGTAAGAATGCGAAGTACAATGACAAAAGAATACAGATAAAAGACCATAAAGAAATAACAAGGTAAGATAAACGAAATTGAACCTGTTAATTCGAATGAGTTAAAACGAACTTTACTAAAAAGTAATGAAGATAGCACAACAGTGTTATGTTCTAAGTAAGATTAAACATAAGAGTTTGATCCTGGCTCAGGACGAACGCTGGCGGCGTGCTTAACACATGCAAGTCGAACGAAGCGATTTGGGGTTTACTTCAAATTGACTTAGTGGCGGACTGGTGAGTAACGCGTGAGCAATCTGCCCTATGCAGGGGGACAACAGTTAGAAATGACTGCTAATACCGCATAAGACCACAGGGTCGCATGATCTAGGGGTAAAAGAGATAAGTATCGGCATAGGATGAGCTTGCGTTCTATTAGTTAGTTGGTGGGGTAACGGCCTACCAAGACGATGATAGATAGCCGACCTGAGAGGGTGATCGGCCACACTGGAACTGAGACACGGACCAGACTCCTACGGGAGGCAGCAGTGGGGAATATTGGGCAATGGACGCAAGTCTGACCCAGCAACGCCGCGTG
>DJSB01000012.1 GCA_002437945.1 Christensenella sp. UBA6345
GATGTTTATTCAAACTGTGATGACACAAGATATTGTGGAATTGCGACAGCAATTTGATTTATGAACATTGTGAGTAAATCAACATCACATAGTTTATAATGTGTTGATTTTAGGAGTATAATTTGAGTAATCTGCTTAGTATAGGTGCAGTGTTTTCTCGAATAGGTTATATCGTATTAGCAATATTGGTTTTATTGTTAATGATTACGATACATGAATTCGGGCACTATACTGCCGGTAAAATATTAAAATTTAAAATTAATGAATTTTCTATTGGGTTTGGGAAAGCCCTTTTTACCCGTAAAAAGAAAAATGGTGAAATTTTTTCTATTAGGTTAGTACCACTTGGTGGTTATTGTGCTTTTGAAGGAGAAGATACTACTGATGAAAATAGTGGTTCGTTTAATGCTCAATCACCATGGAAAAGATTAATTGTGTTATTTTGCGGAGCATTCTTTAATTTTCTATCTGCTATAATATTTAGCATTGTATTATTGGCAGTTATTGGTAATGGCCAGATGGCTGTTAGTAAAGTTGAAGGTATAAATAATTCAGTAGAAAGATTACAAGTTGGAGATGTTATAACTCATTGTGAAGGCGAAAAAATATCATTTTTCAATACAATATCTAGCATTACACAAGATATAGGCATTGGCGAAGATATAAAAATGACTATAATTCGTAATGGTGAAAAGAAAGAAATTATAGTTCAGAAATTTGCCGTTCAACAAGAAGGAACAGAAGTAGGAATGATAGGTATGCAAAATACATATGTAAAACTTTCATTTGGTGATGCTTTATTGCAATCTGTTCCATTTACATTCCAGATGGCATGGCAGTGTTTAGTAATTTTAGGACAATTGCTTGTAGGTAAATATGGTTTAAGTGATATTGGTGGACCTATTACTACAATTGGCTATATTGCTGATGCTGGTGCTATAAGTATGCTTAATTTATTATTATTGATACCATTAATTGCTGTTAACTTGGCTGTGTTTAATCTTTTACCAATTCCGGCATTAGATGGTGCAAAAATGGTATTTGTGCTTATAGAATGGATAAGAAAAAAACCTATAAATAGAGAACTTGAAAATAAAATCCATACAGTAGGATTATTTATATTGTTTGGATTTGTAATAATTGTAGATTTGTTACATTTAATTGGTTAATAAAATACTTATGGAAAAACTTATAGAATATCTAAAACTTAATATGAAAGAACTATTTGAAAATATAAAAATAGTTAATATATCATACAACAAAACCACTAATTCGTTAGTGGTTAAAGTTGTTTATAAAATTGGCTTTGAATTTTTAGATAGTTATAAAGAAAATCTTAAACAAAAAATAATAAATTATTTACATATACCTAATTTAGAAATAGATTTAAAATGTAAGAAAAGTTTGGTTGAAAAAACTATTGTTACAGACTTAATTAAATACTATTTAAATAAGTACTATGCAAGTATAATGGCTACTATGCAAGATGACGATTTTTGCGTAAATATAGACAATAATCAAGTTTACGTAGTAGTAAAGTGTCAAGAGATTTTTTATCAATATCTAGAAGAAAAACATTTTGAAATTGCATTAAAAGAATTCCTACAAGATAATTATTTTCAAATGTTTGATGTTAAATTGGTAAAGAAAAATTCTAATTCTGAATTTGATAATACTCTTATTGATAATGGTATAATTTTTCAAAGTCAATCTGATGAAGTTGTCGAACCTACTACATATGAATTATTAAATGTTGAACATATATGTGGTGCTGAAACAGAAAATATTGCTATGGCATCTAAATCTTTAACTAGTGATTGTGTTAATGTTACAATTGCCGGTGAACTTAATTACATTACACAAAAGAGTTATGTATCTAAACGTAAGAATAGTAATGGGGAAGAAAAACAATATTATAGTTTTACTCTTATTGATAATTATGGCAAAACGCAGTGTGTTTATTTTCCAACAAAAGATACACTTGAAAAATTTCAACAATTAGAAGAAAAAATGTCTATTGCGGTTGTTGGGGATACAGAAGAATTTAATGGTAGAGTAAATTTTAAAGTAAAGGGTATTTCAAAGTGTACATTACCAGAGATTCAAGAACGGCCTGTAGAGTTGAAATCCGAAAATGAGAATTATATTTTTGTTGAACCTGAACCATATATTAGTTTGGCACAGGCTACATTATTTGATGTTGTAGTTGAAAATACTAATAAATTTTTAAAAGAACATGATTGTGTTGTATTTGACGTTGAGACGACAGGTCTAGATCCTAATACTTGTGAAATGATAGAAATTGGTGCATGTAAAGTTAGAGATGGTAAAATAATTGAGACGTTTAGTGTGTTAATGAAACCTTCACAGCCAATTCCTGACCAAATAACCGAATTGACTGGTATTACCAATGAAATGGTTGCCAATTGTAAAACTATTAAAGATGTTTTGCAAGATTTTTATAAATTTACACGAAACTCTGTATTGGTTGCTTATAATATAGCATTTGACTATAAATTTATGTATCTTGCAGGAATTAAGCAAGGATATAATTTTGACAATCCACAAATTGATGCTATGGTATTAGCAAAAAACAAGTTAAAAAGTATTAAAAATTATAAATTAAAAACTGTTGCAAATGCTTTAGATGTTTCACTTGAAAATGCGCATAGGGCAGTTCATGATGCTATTGCAACTGCAGAAGTTTTTATAAAGTTGGTAGATAGCGATTATATATTGTAAATATGTCAATTACTGAAAGATAATATTAAATATTTAAAAACAATGATTATATTAATATTGTATGTTTGCATTTGTATTAGATATTATATATTATTTATATAATATTACTTGTAATTATATATATCTTGTGTTATACTTATAATGCTAATAATAATTATGCTAGGAGTGGGATATCAAATCCCACTCCTATTATTTAGGAGAGTTTATGAATGGTAAAAAAGTAGTCTCAATCGTTATGCCTATGGCTACCAAGATTGTTTCTGATTTGGGATATACATTAGTCGATGTAGAATACAGAAAACAATTTGATGGTATGGTATTAGAGTTTTTTATTGATTCGCCAACAGGTATCAATATTAACGATTGTGAAAAAGTGTCGAAGGCTCTAGATGAACCATTAGATCAACTTAACCCAACAAATGATGTGCCATATTCTTTAAATGTGTCATCATTAGGCTTGGATAGACCATTAACTACTGAATATGAGTTTAATAAATATAAAGGTAAAGAAGTTGAATTAAAATTTTATCAGCCAATACAACCTTTTAATAAAAAACAATTGTCAGCAGTTTTGGATTCTTGGAATGATAGTGAAATTATAGTAACTATTGATAATCAAAACATTACAATTTCTAGAAAATCAATTGCACAAATAGTGCCAGTTATTAAATTTTAAGGAGAAAAATAAAATGATAAATAAAGACTTTTTTCAAGCATTAAATGAACTTGAAACACAAAAAGGAATTGATAAAGATTTCTTTATAAGTGCATTGGAAGCGGCATTGACTAGTGCTTATAAGAAAAATTTTGGTGAAGCGAAGAGTGCAGCCGTAAAACTTGACCCAGAAAAAAACAGTATAAAAGTATATTCTTTTAAAACTGTCGTTGATGAAGTTATGGATTCTGATAAAGAAATTTCTCTTGCTGAAGCAAAAACAATCAAAAAGTCTTATAAAGTTGGAGATATTATTAAACAAGAAGAAACTCCTAAAGAGTTTGGTAGAATTGCCGCTCAAACTGCTAAACAAGTTGTTATGCAACGTTTAAGAGAAGCAGAACGTGAAAAAATTATGGGCGAAGTAAGTACAAAACAAGATGAATTACTTACTGTAGTTGTAAGACGTATTGAAGGCGAAAATGTTTATGTTGATTTAGGTATGACACAAGTAGAAGGTGTTTTAGGACCTAAAGATCGTATACCAGGAGAAAAATATATTATTAATCAAAGAGTAAAAGTATATGTAAAGCAAGTTAAAGAATCATTTAATATGCCTTATGTTCAATTGTCTCGTACAAATCCTGGATTCGTAAAGAAATTGTTTGAAATCGAAGTACCTGAAATTCAAACTGGCGAAGTTGAAATCAAGAGTATTGTTAGAGAAGCCGGTTATCGAACCAAAATGGCTGTTGCTACATCTAATCCATCACTTGATTGCGTTGGTGCATGCGTTGGTAATAAGGGTATGAGAGTTAATGCTATAGTTAACGAACTTAATGGTGAAAAGATTGATATTGTACCATGGAGTGATAATCCAGCCGAATTTATTGCTTCTGCTTTAAGTCCTGCTACTGTTTTACATGTAAGCACTAACTTATTGGAAAAAACAAGTTTAGCAGTTGTTCCTGATGATAAACTATCATTGGCAATTGGTAAAAATGGACAAAATGTAAGATTGGCAGCCAAATTAACCAATTGGAAGATTGATGTTAAAGCAAAATCTGCTGTTCCTTCTTTAAATTTGGATACTGAAGAAACTGATGATTCACAAAAAGAATTTAATCATTTATTTGATGATGAAGATGCTTTTGGAGATTTGAATTAAAAAGGTGAATGTTATGAAAAGTAATAAACAACCTACCAGAACTTGCATTGCATGTAAACAACAAAATGATAAAAAGAATTTATTAAGAATTGTTAAAACTGAAGATGGTGCAGTATTAGATAAGACTGGAAAATCAAATGGAAGAGGTGCATATATTTGTAATGATATTAAGTGCATAGAAAAATGTATTAAATCAAAAGCATTAAATAGAGCATTCTCTACTAATATTCAACCTAATGTATATGAAAAACTTAAGGAGGATTTCCTTGCAGGAAACAATCAATAAATTATCAACCTATTTAGGTTTTTGTATCAAAAGTAATTCAATATTATTTGGGGTTGACAATATTGTTAAGTCTAAAAAGAAATTGGATTTAATAATATTTTGTAGTACAACTAATGAAAAAACTATTAGATCACTGCAAAATAAAGACTGCTTAATGGTTAAATTAAAAGATTTATTATTAAGCGATCTTGTTAAACGCGACAACGTAAAAGTAGTTGCAATTAAAAATAATAATTTGGCTAAAGCGATTCTATCTTTTGATGAGTTGTTAATCAAGTTAAATTAAAAGGGGTATTATAATTGGAAAAAAATAAACAACAAACAAGTAACAAACCAGTGTTTGATTTTACTAATTTAAAATCTTTGAATCAGTTGATTTCTGGCAATGAAATTAACAGTTTTGCTGTGGGTCTAAAAAAGGTTAAACAATCATTAGATGCATACTGTAGTAATCTAAAAAAAGTATATGCTAATAAAAAGAATGCAATTGCTCAAGAAAAACAGGTTCAAAAACAAGTTGTAGAAACAAAACCACAAGTTGTTAAAGAAGAAGTTAAGACTAATGTAGATACTACTCAAAAACCTGTTGAAAAGAAGCCAATTGTTAACAATAATGTTAATAAGCAGTTTGGCAATGGCGATAAAAAACCATTTAACAAAAATGGTGAAAGACCACAACAAGATAAAAGATTTAATAATGCTAATGATAAAAAGCCTTTTAATAAAGACAAGGATTTTTCAAAGCGACCACAACAAGGCAATAATCAACCAAAGCAATTGGGACCAAAGAGTACATTTGTTCCACGTGGTGAAGTTGTAAGTTTTGTTCCAAAGCCTGACAATAAACGTGAAAAAGATAAGTCAAAGCGTAATTTTGATAGTGAAAAGAAAGGTCTTAATATTAAAGCAAAAATACGTATGGGTGTTGTTGACTTTAACGATGATGAAAATGAAGAAAGAATTGGTAGAGTAAGAGTAAAAACTAATAAAAAACAACAAAAACCTCTAGTAGTGGAAAAAACAGAAATAACTAATGCTGTTATTACGACAGATAATTTGACTATTAAAATTCTATCTGAAAAAATAGGGAAACCAGTGGCAGAAATTGTTAAGAAATTTATGTTATTGGGTATGATGCTTAATATTAATAGTCCTATTGATTTTGCTACAGCAGAGTTGGTTGCAAGTGAATTTGGCATAACACTTGAAAAGAATGTTGGCAAAACAGCCGAACAAACTTTACTTGAAAGTGTTAATGCAAGTGAAAATGTTAACTTAAAACCACGTCCACCTATAGTAACAGTTATGGGACACGTAGATCATGGTAAAACATCTTTACTTGATGCTATAAAGAAAACTAATGTCATTCAAACAGAAGCAGGCGGAATTACACAACATATTGGTGCATATTCTGTAAGTGTAAAAGATAGAAAAATTACATTTATTGATACTCCAGGACATGAAGCGTTTACCGCTATGCGTGCTAGAGGTGCACAGGTTACAGATATTGCTGTATTAGTAGTTGCTGCTAATGATGGTATTATGCCACAAACTATTGAAGCGATTAATCATATTAAGGCTGCAAAAGTTCCTATGATTGTTGCTATTAACAAAATTGATGTGCCTGAAGCAAATGTTGAACGTACTAAACAACAATTGGCAGAACATGATGTATTACCAGAAGAATGGGGTGGAGACACTATTTGTGTACCTATTTCTGCTAAACAAGGTATAAATATTGATAAGTTATTAGAAATGATTCTGCTAGTTGCTGATGTAGAAGAATTAAAAGCAAACTATGATGCTCCTGCTGTTGGTACTGTTTTGGAAAGTAAAGTAGATCGTGGTAGAGGTATAGTTGCTACTATTATTATTAAAGAAGGAACTTTAAAAATTGGCGATTATATTATTTGCGGATTGAGTAGCGGTAGAGTGAGAGCCATGATGGATTATACGGGTAAAAATGTTGTAAAAGCAGAACCTAGTATGGCTGTTTCTGTTGTGGGCTTAAATCAAGTTCCTGATGCTGGAGAACAAGCATATGTTGTTGATGAAAAATTGGCAAAAGACATTCTAAATGAAAGATTGACTAAAGTTCAACAGGAAAAGGCAAAACAAAATAATGGTATGTCTCTTGAAGATTTCTTACAACATTCTGCTGATAGCGAAATGAAAGTATTGAAAATTATCGTTAAGGCCGATGTTCAAGGTAGCGTAGAAGCCGTTAAACAAACTTTGGAAAGAATAAGAAATGATGAAGCAAAAGTGCAATGTATTCATAGCGGTGTAGGTAGCATAACTGAAAGTGATGTTGTATTGGCTAAAGCAAGCAATGCTTTGATTATAGGTTTTAATATTAAACCAGAAACTAAAGCAAAAGTGCTTGCAGATAGAAACAATGTAGAAATTAAATTATACAAAATTATCTATGAAGCAGTTGACGAAATTACAAATATTATTAATGGTATGCAGGCTCCAAAATATGAAGAAAATGTAGTGGGACATGTAGAAATTAGAAAGATATTTAAAGTAAGTTCATTAGGTAATATTGCTGGTTGTTATGTATTAGATGGTGTGGTTAATCGTAATTCTAAAGTAAGAATACTTCGTAACAATGAAGAAATTACCACAACTTCTATTGAATCATTACAACAAAATAAAGATGATGCTAAACAAGTTAAAGCAGGCTTTGAATGTGGTATTAAATTAAAAGGATTTAATGATATTAAAGAAAATGATATTATTGAAGTCTTTGAAGAAGTTCAAATAATGTAGGAGTATGTATGAGAATTTTAAAAATAAATTCCGAAATTGAAAAAGCAATTAGTGAGATAATTACTTACCAACTTAAGAATCCTGCTATTTCAGGTATTATTAGTGTGACTAAAGTTGATACAACTAATGACCTTGAATATAGTAAGGTTTATATTAGTGTTTTTACTCCTAATGGCGATAAAGAAGAAGTGTTTAATCAAATAAAACACTCTGCAGGATTTATAAGACGAGAACTTTGTAAAAAAGTTCAGTTAAGAAAAGTACCTTTTTTAACTTTTTATTTAGATGATAGTTACAATTATGGTGAAACTATTGATGGAAAATTAGAAGAAATTGAAAAATCACGAAAGGAAACTAATGATGAAAATAAATAATGATATTGTTAAGACCTTAAAAGAATCTAATAAGGTGGCAATATTTATCCATACTAATCCAGATGGGGATTGTTTGGGTGGTGCAAGTGCTTTAAAACAAGCACTTGTATTATTAAATAAAACTGTTGATATATTTTCAGATTCTAAAGTATCAGAAAATTATAGTTTTATTAAATATGTAAATGAAATTAGATATGACGAAAATGTAGAAGGTTATGATTTGCATGTAGCAGTTGATTGTTCTGACTTAAAGCGATTGGCTAAATATGATAAGTATTTTAATACAATTGACAATACTATAGTTATCGACCATCATAAGACGTCCGAGAAATATTCTCGTCTATCTCATGTTGAGTCAGGAATGTCTAGTGTTTGTTTAATTCTATATTACTATATAAAAGAATTGTGTGGATTAAATATAGAAATAGCACAATCTTTATATGCTGGTATATCTTCCGATACTGGTTGTTTTATCCATTCTAATACAACTAGTTTAGAACATTTAGTTGCTGCTGAATTAATTGATTATGGTTTTGATTTAGATCATGCTAATCAAATGTTGTTTAAGTATACCACACTTGCTAAATTTGAGTTGAATAAACGTGCTTTGGCTGGAACAGAATTTTTTGCTGATGGAAAGATTGGATTAATTAAATTAACTAAACAAGATTTAATTCAATCACATGCCGAACTTAATGATACTACTGGATTAGTTAATCAAATAACAAATGTTAATTGTTGCGAGATTGGTGTTATTATTTATGAACAAGAGCATGGATTATTTAGATGTAGTTTACGTAGTAAAAATTCTGTTGATGTTTCTGCAATAGCACAAGAGTTTGGTGGTGGTGGACACGAAAGAGCAGCGGGTTGTAATATTTTTGGTTGTTTGAATACTGTTAAGAAAAAAATAGTTTCTGTTTGTCAAAAATATTTGAATTAGGTGTATATGATAGGATTTATTAATGTAAATAAACCGCAAGGGATTTCTAGTGCTGCAGTTGTTGGGAAAATCAAACATTGTTTTAAATTAAAAAAAATAGGACATATGGGAACATTAGACCCTTTAGCATGCGGAGTATTGCCTATTGCAATTGGTAAGGCAACTAGAATGTTTGATTATTTTCTTAATAAGCAAAAAACATATGTTGTTGAAGCAGAATTTGGCTATGAAACCCCAAGCCTTGATAAAGGAACAGATATTTCTAATACGACTGAAATTGTCCCTGATTGTGATGAAATTATCAATGGCTGTAAAACATTTATTGGAACAATTTCCCAAGTTCCACCAATATATAGTGCAAAAAATATAAATGGTGAAAAGGCATATGCTTTGGCACGAATGGGTAAAGAAGTTAATTTAAAATCTGTTAATGTTGAAATATTTGATTTTAAGTGTATTGCAAAGTTAACTGATATTAAATATAAGTTTACAATAACATGCTCTAGTGGTACATATGTTAGAAGTTTGATAAGAGATTTAGCATATAGATTAAATTCACTTGCTACTGTTACATTGCTTGAAAGAACAGTAACTGGTGTATTTAATATTGATAATAGTGTTACATTGGAAGATTTAATAAATAATAATATAAATAATTATTTAATACTTATTGAAAAAGTTTTTAGCAATTATGATATTGTTAATGTAGATGATAAACAAGCATTTAAAATTAAAAATGGAGTTTCTATTGAATATAGTTGTCCAGATAACAAAAATGTTTTTGTTAAACATAGAGACGATATTATTGGTGTTGCTACTATTAATGATAATATATTAAAATTAAAAACATTTTTACTAGAAGATAAGGAGTAAAAAATATGATTAGATTTGGTCCTGCAGGCAATTGTAAAACATTTTATGAAGCCGGATATAAACATTCTGTTGAAGAACCAAAATGGTTAAAATCAATAGGGCTATCTGCCTTTGAATTTAGTTTTGGTAGGGGAATTATCCTTAGTGATGAGACTGCTGTAGAACTTGGTAACGAAGCAAGAAAATATGATATTGAAGTAAGTATTCATGCACCATACTATATTAACTTTGCTAATCCAGATGATGAAATGGTGGAAAAAAGTTATAACTATGTTATTAATTCTTTGCAAAAACTAAAACTTATTGGTGGTAAAAGATTAGTTGTGCACCCAGCATCATGTGGAAAATTAAAAAGAGAAGATGCACTAGAGTTGGTTAATAAAAGATTATTAATTTTGAAATCAAAATTGGAAGAATTGGGACTAAATGATTATTTAATTTGTTTAGAAACTATGGGTAAACCAGCACAAATAGGAACTTATAAAGAAGTAATTGATATGTGTAAATTAAGTCCTAATTATATACCTACTTTAGACTTTGGGCATATTAATGCATTAGGACAGGGTTGCTTAAAGACTGAAGATGATTATAGAAAAGTAATAGATTATTTATTTAAAACATTGGGTGAAGAAAAAGCAAAAAAAGTACATATTCATTTCAGTAAGATAGAATATGGTGATAAGGGTGAAATAAGACATCTTACAATGGAAGATAATAAATATGGACCAGAATTTGAACCTTTAGCAAAACTTTTAAAAGAATATAATATGGAACCTGTTGTTATTTGTGAATCAAGTGAACTTATGGCACATGATGCTCTGATATTAAAAAATATTTATGATAATGTTAAATAATATAACAATATGTTGAAAAATGCCGTGACTGTTATGTCATGGTATTTTTTTATTCTTTGTTTTTTCTAAATTTCATTTTACATTAATATTATATAAAAAGTGGGGTGATACTATGAGTTTAAAAGATATATTGCCTAATAGAATTTCAAATGCTGTAGAACAAATTAACTATGATTTAATTAACGAGATTAGACTTCGAGTCAATAAACCGATAGTGGTTAATATTAATAATCGTAATTTTTATCTGACATCAGATGGCCCATCTAATATGTACAATTTAGCGTTGTACTGTAATGCTTCTGATATTGATTATGTTATAAGTAAAGTATCAGATGGTTCATTTTATACAATTAATGATGAAATTGTTAATGGTTATGTAAGTTACTTTGGTGGGATTAGAATTGGAATTGCAGGTGAAGTAGTAACTAACAGTAATTCGATAAAAACAATTAAAAATATAAGTTCTCTCAATATTAGAGTTCCACATCAAGTTAAAAATTGTAGTCTAAATACATATTCGTCATTAGTTAATAACAATGATGTTAAATCGACTTTAGTTATTTCTCCGCCAGGAGCAGGGAAAACAACATTTATAAGAGATCTTGTTCAGCAAATATCTAAAAGATTGAATAAAAACATTCTCGTATTAGATGAACGTTCTGAAATAACAGGTAAAAATATATTTGATATGGGTAATAATGTCGATGTTATGCTTAATTGTAGCAAAGAATATGGATTTAATGCGGGCATACGAAGTTTGAAACCTGAAATTATAGTTACTGATGAAATTAATCTTAATACAGATTTAAATATTCTAGAACAATCCTTAACTTGTGGCTGTAAGATAATAGCAACTATTCATGCAAGAAATATTCAAGAATTACAATTAAAAAAAGAGTTTAAATATATTATTAATAATCACTTATTTGAAAGATATGTTGTATTAAGCAATAATTGTGGGGTGGGAACACTGGAAGGAGTTTATAATCAAAATTTGGATTGTATTTGTGTATGATAAAAATTATTGTTTTGATATTTGTGTGTAGTTTAATAACAATATTGGGTTTTATTATATCTAACCAATATAAAAAGCGAATTATAATATTTAAAGATTTAAGTAAATTTTGCAGTATATGTGAAAATAAAATTAAACTAAATAAAATTTCAATAAAAGAAATTATTGATGAGAATAAAGAAATATTTTCTAAAGAATTTATAGATATTGCTTACAATTATTATATTTTAGGCAATGAAGAATACAATTCAAATATACTAAATTTTGAAGAAGAAAAAATGGTAAAAGATTTTTTTAGTAGTATAGGAAAAATGGATTTAGATACTGAAATTAATAATATGTGTACTTATAAAAAAAATATGGAATGTAAATTAAAGTACTTATTAGACAATAAGGCATCAGGGCAGTTGGGTGCTAAATTTGGTATATTATTAAGTTTAATTGTATTTATTGTATTTATATAAGGTGATTAATGGGAATTGATATAATTTTTAAAATAGCGGCAATTGGAATTTTGACTGCTGTTACTAATCAGGTGTTAAAATATGCTGGAAAAGATGAGATAGCAACTTTAACTACACTTGCTGGTGTGGTAATTGTTTTATTTATGGTTGTTAATATGATAAGTGAACTCTTTGGGACGGTTAAACAATTATTTTCTTTATATTAGGAGAGATATGGAAATATTTAAAATTGTAGCCTTGGGAATATTGATATGTATTGTAATTATTATTGTTAAGCAGATAAAACCTGAATTTGCTATTTTGGTACTGATTGCTGGTTCGGTAGTTATGCTATGTTATTTATTTAACTATTTTACCAATATATTGGGTGTTTTTGACAAAATAATATCAAAAACAGGAATTAATGCAGAATTATTTGCGATTATATTAAAAATAGTAGGGATTGGATATTTAATAGAATTTGCCGCTAATATCTGTACTGATTCAGGGAATCCTGCGATTGCTGATAAAATAGTGCTAGGTGGTAAACTTATGATTTTGACAGTATCCATGCCTATTATAACCAATCTTCTAAATATAATTGTGGAATTATTATGAAAAAAATAATTATTATTTTAATTATTTGCATTGTTGGTTTTTTTAATATTCAACCCTGTATATATGTAAAGGCAGATGATGGTAAAAATGTTGAAGAACAATTAAATACTTCTATAGGGAAACAACTTAATAATATTGATTTTTCTGATTTAGATATGTGCTTGGATAATCTTAATCAATTCTATGGTTTTAGTGAAAATAATAGCATTAAAGATGTTGTTTTATCAATTGTTTCTGGTAAATATTTTTCGTCATATTCAAGTATTTTATCTGGTGTATTAAATACATTATTTAGTGGTGTGAAAAAATTGATTCCTTTAATGTTTTTAATTGTTGGAGTCGCGATTTTAGGTTCAATTTTAAATTCACTTAAATCAAGTAATAATGCATCAAGTGTTAATGATTTAATTCATTTTGTTTGTTACTCGGCTATAGTCCTGATATTGTCTACAACAATTATTGGAGTTATTAAAAATACATATTCTACATTGATGACAATGAGTAATCATATATCTATTATATTTCCAATAATGCTTACATTATTAACTGCTGTGGGCGGTGTTACTAGTGTTGGTATTTATAAACCAGTTGTTTCAATTCTTACAAGTTGTGTAGGTGTAATTTATTCTAAATTTCTTTTTCCATTATTTATACTTTCATTTATTTTTTTAGTTGTTGGAAATTTAAGTAAAAATATTAAATTGACAAAATGCAATAATTTTTTAAGTACCTTATTTAAAACTGTGATAGGCTTTACAGCAACTATGTTTACAGCATTTCTAACTATACAGGGTATTAGTGCGGGGAAATTTGATGGTATAAGTGTTAAAGCAACTAAATTTGCAGTTAAAAGTTATATACCACTGATTGGCGGTTTTATTTCTGATGGCTTTGATTTGATACTATGTTCTTCAATAATTATTAAAAATGCTGTAGGGGTAATAGGTTTATTAATAATTGTAGCATTAATTATTTCTCCAGTTATTAATATTTTGTTGCTTAAACTAATGTTAAGTTTGACTTCTGCAATTTTAGAGCCTGTTTCAGATGGTAGAATTTCTGATTTCTGTTCGGGTTGTTCTAAAATATTAGCATATCCATTAGCAATTATATTAGTAATGGCTTTTATGTATTTGTTAAGTATTGCTTTAATTATGACAACTGCTAATATTTTATAGGTGGTGAAGATGAAAGGTTGGATATTAAGCATTGTAGGTATAATTTTTCTAGGAGTAATAATCGAAATTGTATTACCCAATGGTAAAACAAATTCGTTTATAAAACATATATTTAATGTTTTTGTGCTATTTGTGATAATTTCACCTATAGCGAGTTTTCTAAAATCAAATGTATTTAATGTGTCAGATAATATTAAAATTGATAGTAAATTTATTTATGAGACTAATATGGAAAAAATAGATCAGTTGGAAAAAGAAATAAAATCAAAGTATGATAAAATGGGATTAAGTAATGTTTCTATTGTTATTAATAGTAATATATTTGAAGAGCAGTTGACTATTGATAATGTATATGTTGATGTGAGTAATGTGAAAGATATTGACAAAAAATACACAAAAGATGATGTGATTAAAGTTGTAATGGATATAACCAATATAAATGAACGGGATGTGATTATATATGGATACCAAAATTAATGTTGTTAATTTAACAGAAAAAAAAGTTAATTACACTAATAAGAATAGTGGTAGTAATAAACTAAAATCTATGCGTAATTTTTTTGATAAATTATTGCAGGGGAATGTTAAAAAAGATATAAATTGTGATAATAAAAATAGATTAATTGATAATCAGAACTTAAAAGAAAATGTAGATAATTGTAATAATGTAAATAAAAAAGAAATTAAAGGAAATAACAAACTAAAACTACTTAATAATAAATATGTAAAATCAATTATTGTAGTTCTAATTTTTGGAATATTAGCATTAATTATATTAAACAGTTCTTTCAGTACTAGCCTTACTTCTAGTAAAGATTCTAGTAATTCTAACAGTTATATGTCAAGTCTGGAGTATTGTGAAAAACTGGAAAATAAACTTGTGGGGGTGCTAAGTGGAATAAGTGGTGTTGGCAATGTGAAAGTTATGATTACAGTTGAACATGGCCCTGAACTTAAACTTGCTAGCAATACTGACGAAAGGACAAATATTACTACTAATGGTAATGGTTCAACCACAAATACTACAAAATCAACAGAACCAATTATTGTGAGATCGGCTAGTAATAGTCAGCCATTAATATTGAGTGAAGTTAGTCCAAAGATTACTGGTGTTGTGGTTGTGGCAAGCGGTGCAAAAGATGTAAGAGTTAAACTAAATTTATTAGAGGCTGTCAAGGCATTACTTGATGTTTCAAGTAACAACATTCAAATATATTATTAATGGAGGGGTATAAAATGTTGTCTAAAAAGAAAAAAATATTTATTGTTGCTGGTTTCTGTTTTTTACTAGTATTAACTGGGGTGTTAAATCTAGTATTAAATAATAAGGTTGTAAAACAAGCAAATTCTAACAATACTGTTACTACTGGTAATTTCTTTAGTACATATCGTACTGACAGAACAGGTACTAGAAATGAAGAAGTTATGTATCTAGATGCTATAATTGCTAGTTCAAGTGCAAGTGCTGAAAGTAAAAGTGCTGCAGAAGCAAAGAAGGCAGAATTAATTAGTATGATGGAAATGGAACTTTCTTTAGAAGGTTTGATTAAAGCAAAAGGATTTGAAGATGTTGTAGTTTCTACATCTGCATCTAATATTAATGTAATTGTTAAGAGTGCAGAATTACAAGAAGCAGAAGTTGCACAAATCGTTGATATTATTGAAAATCAAACAAATTATGGTTTAGATAATATTAAAATATTCCCAGTAGAATAATTGTCAAATTAAAAAAATAGTGTTATTATTATATGTAATTCAATTTAGGGGCTTAGTATGATATATAATAATAATGAAGCGACTAGTAGAGTAACAAAAGGTAATGTTACATTTAACAAGAATATTATTTTATCAGTTGTTAATCTTGCAACTAAAGAAATTTCGGGTGTAAGTTCATTGGTGGCTAATTTTGGCTCGGCATTAAAACGTTGGTTTGGTAACAATTATTATGAAGGTGTTAAACTTTCTAATAATAACGGTAAACTCAGTGTTGATGTTTATGTCAATGTATATTATGGTTACAATGTCTCTGAAATTGCATATAAAGTGCAAGAGAATATTAAAAATAGTCTAGCAAGTATGATTGATGTAGAAATAGATAAAGTTAATGTACATGTACTTGGTGTAGACTTTATTAAAGAAGAAGATAAAAATTAACCTATATAAGTAGGTTAATTTTTTTATTAAATTTGTAAAAATTGATGAAAAAAAATATATAGTATGGTATACTAATATTGTAATTAATTAAGGAAGAATATTTATGAGTAGGATATTAGCAAGAGAAGCCGTTTTTAAATTAACATTCGAGTTATGTTTTCATAAGCCCGAAGATAGTTGCTATTATGAAGAAATACTAAAAGATGAAGACAATAGTTTAGACCAAGTAAATATGGAATTTGTTAAAAATATTTATGAAGGCATAGTTGAACATTTTGATGAATTAAAGGATATAGTAAGCAAGAGTATAACAGGTTATACTATAGATAGGGTATATAAAGTTGATCTGGCTATTTTAATTGTTGCCACATACGAACTTAAATACTACAAAAAGAATAATATCAATATTGTTGCTAATGAAGCAGTTGAACTAGCAAAAAAATATAGTACTGAAAAAAGTTATTCTTTTATCAATGCTGTTATAGCCAACATTGCTAAAAATATATGATGAGTGAACAATATTTAAGTGTAGGACAAGTTAATAATTATATAAAAAATATTTTTGATGCAGAATTTATGCTTCAAAATATTTGTGTATATGGTGAGATTAGTAGTTATAAAATTTCTAATAATATAGCATATTTTAATCTTGCAGATGAAACAGGGATTTTGCCCTGTGTTCTTTTTAATGCTAGTAGATTTAATGTGCCTAATATTGGTGACACTGTGCTTGTTGTAGGTAGTGTGTTATATTATGTAAAAGGTGGTAAACTATCTTTTAATGCAAATCATATAGCGCCATATGGTAAAGGGTTGTTATACGAAAATTTTTTAAAATTGAAAAATGAATTAGAACAAAAAGGTTATTTTGCTAGCGAACATAAAAAACCACTTCCCGAAAGGGTGTCACGTATTGGAGTTGTTTCCAGTTCTACTGGTGCAGTAATTCAAGATATTATTAATGTTACCACTAGAAGAAATCCTACTGTTGATATTGTTCTGTTTCCTGTAAAGGTTCAAGGTGTGGGTGCAGAAGAAGAAATTGCTAAAGGAATAAACTTTTTTAGTGAATATGAAGATATTGATGTTGTAATAGTTGCTAGAGGCGGTGGTAGTGCTGAAGATCTACAGCCTTTTAATACCGAGATTGTTGCGACAGCAACTTATAATTGTAAGAAACCCATTGTTTCTGCTGTAGGACATGAAACAGATTTTACAATTATTGATTTTGTTGCTGATTTGCGTGCACCTACTCCATCTGCTGCTGCAGAATGTGTGGTTAATGATATTGGTAATGATTATGCGATGATAGATAACTTATATAATTATTGCTACGATAACATAATTGATAAAATATCAGAGTTAACTGATAATAGTAATAAACTACTAGAAAAAATATATTATATTTCTTCAAACATAATAGAAAAGAATAATAATTTGATTGATAGATTATCAATTAAAATAAATCATAATATTGATGTTGTAGTTACTAAATATCAAAATCAGTTAGATATTTTAAAAAATAGACTTGATGGATTAAACCCAGAAATTCCACTTGAAAAAGGTTATGTAAGGGTTGAAAATAATTGTACAACAATAAAATCAAGTAACGATATTTCTAGTGGGAAACAGTATAATCTAATTTTTGCAGATGGTACTGCAAAGGTTAGGGGAGAGTAATTATGAATATAGATGAAAAATTAAAGAAGTTGCAAGAAATTGCAGATAAATTAGATAAAAATGAAGTTACATTTGAAGAAAGTTTAAAACTGTTTGAAGAGAGTAATCTACTTGTTAAAGAACTTTATGCTCAACTTAATGAAACGAAAGGAAAAGTTACTATACTAAAACAGGATTTAGATAAATATAAGGAAGAAGGAATTAATTAGTTATGAAAAATAAAGCGATTACAGATAGAAATGTAGATTTTGCTAGATGGTATACTGATGTTGTAAAAGCAGCAAAATTGGCAGAATATTCTAATGTTAAAGGTTGTATTGTGTTTGAACCAAATGGTTATGCGATTTGGGAGAAAATGCAAAGTGTGTTAGATAGAATGTTTAAAGAAACAGGACACCAAAATGTTTACATGCCTATGTTTATACCAGAAAGTTTGTTAAAGAAAGAGGGCGAACTTATTAGTGGATTTGCTCCAGAGTGTGCATGGGTTACACAAGGTGGAAATAATAATCTTGAAGAACGTATGGCTGTAAGACCTACAAGCGAAACTTTGTTTAGTGATTATTATAGTTCAAAAATAAACTCATATCGTGATTTGCCTAAACTCTACAATCAATGGTGTAGTGTTGTTAGATGGGAGAAAGAAACTAGACCATTCTTGCGTACAAGAGAATTTTTGTGGCAAGAGGGACACACAATTCATGAAACACAAAAAGAAGCGGAAGAAGAAACTTTGCGTATGCTTAATGTGTATAAAGATTTCTTCCATGATTATTTGGCTATACCTTCAGTTATTGGAAGAAAAACAGAGAAAGAGAAATTTGCTGGGGCAGAGTATACATATACTAATGAAGCACTTATGTATAATGGTGTTGCTTTACAATGTGGCACAAGTCACTATTTTGGACAAAAATTTTCTAAAGCGTATAATATAAAATTTTCTAATAGAAATAGTCAACAAGAATATGTTTACCAAACATCTTGGGGTACAACTACTCGAATGATTGGTGCTTTGATTATGGTGCATAGTGATGAAAATGGATTGGTATTGCCACCACGTATTGCTCCACGTCAAGTTGTTATTGTTCCTATCGGAGCGGACGAAGAAGTTATAACTTTGGCAAAATCTATAAATGAAAAATTGAATTCAAATGGTGTAGTTTCTTTTGTAGATTTAACAGAAAAATCTCCAGGCTTTAAATTTGCGGAGCATGAAGTTAATGGTATTCCTGTTCGTATTGAACTAGGTAAACGTGATATGGAGAGTGGGGTAGTAACTTTAGCAAGACGTGATACTCGTGAACGTATTACTGTAGATATTAATTGTGATATTGTTAAAGAGATTAAAAACTTGCTTGAAGATATTCAGACCAATCTTTATAATAGAGCATTAGAACATAGAAACAGTTTAACATTTGAAGCACATAATCTTGATGAAATGAGAAATATTATGAATACTCAACCAGGATTTGTTAAAGCAATGTGGTGTGGAGACGAAGCCTGTGAATTAAAGATTAAAGAAATTCGTGGAACAAAATCTAGATGTATTTTAGAACATGATGATCCAATTGATGATAAATGTGTAGTCTGTGGAAAGAAAGCAAAACATCTTGTTTTGTGGGGAATTCAATATTAAAATTATATTGTATTTATATGCAGAGTAGGGAAGTTTGTATAAATTGACCAAACTTAAAATTTATAAAAATATAGAAAAAATAAGAATAGTTGTAATAAATTTATAACTATTCTTATTTTTATGCATAAGTAAAAAATGGCTTAATTAAGCCACTGAATAATTATGCAGAATAATTATGCAAACCACAATTTATAAT
This sequence comes from Christensenella sp. UBA6345, assembly GCA_002437945.1. GTDB lineage: Bacteria > Bacillota > Clostridia > Christensenellales > UBA1242 > UBA6345. Next base: position 19,591 of record DJSB01000012.1, read on the forward strand.
TATAAATATTTGTGAATAAAAATAAAAAATAAAATGTATAAATATTCAAAATATACTTGCATAAAAAATTATCGTGTTGTATAATTATGTTGCTTGAAAATTTTAAGCATGTATAAAAATTTACAAAAGGGATAATTTGTATGGCTAGAAATTCACGTCAATCAAAAATATTAGAATTAATATCTGCTAAAGAGATAGAGACACAAGAAGAACTTGTTGCTGAATTACGTGCTGCTAACTTTGATGTTACACAGGCTACTATCAGTAGAGATATTAAGGAACTTGGTCTTATAAAGATTTTGTCTGATTCTAAAAAATATAAGTATGCTATTGTTGGTACTACAAATCAGGCTGTATCTAATAAGTTTATTAATATTTTTAAAGAATGTGTAATTTCTGTTAAAAATGCTATGAACTTGGTTGTCCTTAAGACTTTAAAAGGCACTGCTAATATGGTTAGTAATTGTATTGACCAATTATCATTAAATACAGTTTTAGGTTGTACATATGGTGATGATACTGTTATGGTGATTACTGCAGATATTGAAGATGCATATATGGTACAAGAAAAAATTAATGAAGTATTAATGGCCGGCTAATTATTTATAGTCTATAAAGAGTTTTAAATGAATTTAAACACGCAGTAATGTGTGTTTTCTTTTTTTGTTAAACACTATTATATAATATTCTTGTATAATTAAATTATTATAATTGTTATTTTGATAAAAGTTTGGTAAAATGTATATATAATTTTGGAGATAATATGATTACTAGTCTAAAGATAAATAATATTGCTTTAATAGAAGAGAGTCTTATTAAGTTTGGCTCTGGATTTAATGTTCTTACTGGCGAAACTGGTGCTGGTAAAAGTATCATAATAGATTCGTTGAGTTTTGTTTTGGGGAGTAAGGCTGACAAAACACTTATAAAGACAGGTAAAGATTTTGCACGTGTAGAAGTCGTGTTTGATTTGCCAATCCTTAATGATGGAATAGTAGACTTCTTTTCAAGTATAAACCTTGAACCAGAAAATACTATAATTATTAGTCGTTATTATAATTTGGCTGGTAAAAATGAAATTAGAGTTAATGGTGAAGCAGTTACTTTATCAATGCTTAAAAAATTAACAATTAATCTTGTTGATATTCATGGTCAGCATGACCATCAAGCCTTGCTAGATGTTAAAAATCATATTAAAATCATCGATTCACTTAATCCTAAAATTGATAGTATAAAAGAACAGTTAAAAATTCATATTGACAAAGTAAAAGATATTAATAATCAAATTGCTGATTTGGGTGGAGAAGGGGAAGATAAACAACATAACATTCAACTCTTACAGCATGAAATCAATGAAATTGAAATGGCTGAACTAAAAGAAGGAGAAGAAGAACAACTTTTATCTAGACGTAAGTACTATGCCAATTCGGAAAAAATATCTAAAAATCTTAATGATGCATATGGTTATCTTATGGGTAACGAAGGCGGTATGGTTAATCAATTAAAAAGTGCTTCATATAGCCTTGGTTTGATAAGTGACATAGTACCGGAAATTGCACAATTAAAGGAACGTGTTAATAGTGCTATGTATGAGTTAAGTGATATTACTGACTCCATTAACGACTTGATTGCTGGTACTGATTATGATGAAGATGAAGTAAATCAACTTGAAGAACGTTTAGATTTGATAAAAGACCTTAAACGTAAGTATGGTAATAATGTAAGGGATATTTTTGAATATTTAGAAAAAATAAAAAATAAACTTGATAATTTGCTTAATTCGGAACAGGCTCTTATTAAACTTAATACATTAAAGAAATCCGAACTTAAACAAATTTTTGATTTATGTCAAACTCTTACTAACTTACGTAAAGAAATTGGTGAAAGTATTAAAAACAAACTTTTATCTGAACTTAAATGTTTAGGTATTAAAAATGGACAATTTGAAGTTGTATTTAATAATGATTATTCGCTTGAAAATATAGAAAAATGTGCTACGTATAACGGTGCGGATAATTTAGAGTTTATGTTTAGTGCTAATGCCGGTATTGAATTAAGACCTTTATCAAAGATAATTTCTGGTGGCGAAATGAGTAGATTTATGCTTGCGTTTAAATGTGTTATTCAGGATAATAGCGGTATAAAAACTTTGGTGTTTGATGAGATAGATACTGGTATCGGTGGTATGATTGGTGCTGAAGTAGGCAAAAAGATTGTTTCTATTTCTAAATATAATCAGGTAATTTGTATTACTCATTTGGCTCAAATTGCAAGTTTTGCTGATAATAATTATCTTATAGAAAAAACAACTGATAATAACTATACAACTTCTTCCATTAAGTTACTTGATGAAGAACAGAAAGTAAAAGAAATTACTCGAATGTTGGGGCTTAATGCAGGTGAAAATGCTACTAATAGTGCTCGTGATTTAATTAATGACGCTATAAATTATAAGCAAAGTTTAAAATAGAATTTATTTCCAGTATAAAAAATTTATATTTATAAAAACTACTTTTGATTAGGAGTAGTTTTTTTATGAAACAAAAGTATAAATATTGGCTTTTTGTGGTCATATTTTTAATATTTGTTATGCTATGTTGTTTAGTGCCATATAGAGATATTATGCTATTAAATGACAACGATTACATAACTCAAGAAGAGTATAATAAGTTGCTTGCTAGTACTGGTTTTGTTAAAGCAAAATCAGTTTTTGCTGGTGGCAATGAAGATTTGATTAATGAGTATGTTATAAAGTTTAAATTATTTAATTTGTTTAATATAAAAAACTTAAAGGTAAATGTAGTAAAATCAGACGAAGTACTTTTGGGTGGAGATTGTATTGGTTTGAATTTAAAAAGTAAAGGTGTGATTATTGTGGGTAGTAATTACATAATTACTAAAAATGGGAATATTAATCCCATGCAAGAATCAGGGCTTAATAATGGAGATATAATACTTAAACTTAATGATGAAAATATTAATTCTTTAGATGATATTAAAAAAGTATTAGATAATAGTAATGGAGATTCTTTAACGGTGACTGCAAAAAGAGATGGTAACATATTTACTACTTCTATAAAGCCACAATGGGATATTCAAACACGTAGTTATAAATTGGGTATTTGGATTAGAGATGATGCTATGGGTGTAGGAACATTAACATTTGTAAATCCAGACAATCATAGATTTGCTTCGTTAGGGCATGCAATTACCGATTCGGATACCAATCAAATATTTGAAGTGAGCAATGGCGAAGTTTATAAAGCCAATGTTGTAGGTGTGAAAAAAGGGAAACGTGGTTCACCAGGTGAAATATTAGGGTTTTTCATGCAAGGGCGAGATGAACAAGGTACTGTTGATAAAAATTGTGATTATGGAGTATATGGATATTTGAATCCAGATTCGTTATTAGTTTTGGGTAAATCGCGAATTAAAGTAGGTGGAAAACTAACTGCCAAACCAGGTAAAGCAAGTATTTTGTGCTGTGTAGACGGGGAGACTATAGAAGAATATAGTATAGAATTAATAAAAACTAATTATCAGATTGGTGCTAAAAGTAAAAATATGGTTATTAAAATAACAGATCCTAGACTTATAGAAAAAACGGGTGGAATTATTCAAGGAATGAGTGGTAGTCCAATTATTCAAGATGGTAAACTTATAGGTGCGGTTACTCATGTGTTTGTTAATGATGCAACAAAAGGTTTTGGGTTATATTTAGACTTTATGATTAATGAATAGATATAATTTGTCGTGCAAATTTCTTGCACGGCTTTTTATTTATTAACGATTTAAGTATTTTTATGATTTTTATAATTCAAAAAATATTACATTTTATTCAAAAAATGTTAAAAATATCGTATCCAATTGTACAAATTGTAGAAAATTGTACAAAATCTTGCAAAATAAGTAGATTTATTTTTTAATAACTGCTATACTAAACACATATTTTGTCAAAAGGGGGATTTTGATGCAATATGAAAGAAAATATTAATAACATTGCAGTATTTTATACAAAAAATAATATGAAGCGAATTTTGGAAATTAAAAAGATTTTTCGCAATTCGAATAAGTTTACTTTATTCATTGCTAATTACTTTTCGGAGTTGTTGTATTCACTTGGTAAATATCATGTACAATTGCTTATGATAGATGGCGAAACAGTAGAGTTAACTGATGACTTTGAATCTATGCAAACTGATGGTGGTTTTGGTGTACCAGATAATATATTGTATTTAGGTTTTAAAGAAAATAATTTTAATGTCGACAATCGAACAAAGTTCTGTATTACTTACGAGAGTCTTTTTCGTAGACTTGTTCCACTTAAAGATCGTATTTTGCTTAATATTAGAGAAAAATCTAGTCTTGAATTTGATATTAAAGTTGTTAATCAGTTTATGTCCGAATATCTTATTAGATTAGGTTTTGTGCCTAAACTCATGGGCTTTAATTATATTAAGCAGTGTATTGAAGAATCTATCTGTAATAATTGCGGAATATTAGGTAGTTTAAGTACTGAAGTTTATCCTAGAGTTGCTAGCCGTAATAAAACCAGTGCTGTTAATATTGAACGTAATATTAGAAGTTCTATTAACAATGCTCAAAAGAATTCAGATGCATACTCTGGAATCAATGGATTGTTTAATAATGCTCCAATAAGTAATCGTGCTTTTTTAGCATATTTATTGGATCAAGTACTTATTAATTGTACTCAATATCAACAGAGTATTAATTTTTAGATTTTTTTCATATATATTAATGTGAAGTCTAATAGTTATGTAACTCAATATCGTGTTAAAAATCAAGTTTCCTTGTTTTTTAACACATACAAAGCATTACTTATAGTATGTTTTGTTTTTTTACTGCTTGGTCTCGGATTGGGTATTTATAAATCTATTAAATATTCTGGGGATTTAAGTTTAAGTAATATGTCTGACTCTAACCTTGTGGAGTTTTTAAAAGGGGATAGAGGGACTATGGGATTATTCTTTCCATGTATGTTTGGTTACCTTTTCTTTTGCGGAATAATTATATTCTTTAATTTTAAACCATTTTGTAAGATTTTTACTTATTTGATATTAATAATTAAAGGTTATCTTATAGGTTTTGATATTACTATATTAATAGTACAGTACGGCATTACCGGAGTCATTAATGTACTTATATTTATATTACCTTTCGACTTATGTGTATGTGTAGTGCTTATTCTTTTATCAGCAATAGCCATTAAACGTAATAATATAATAAAAAAATATGGGTGTTACAATTGTTGTAATAACATAAATTATAAAAAATTATATTGGGTGTTAGTAATAACCGGTATTGTTGTCATATTAGTTAAATGCTTACTTTTACCATTGGTTAAAGTAACAATTATTGTGGTGTAGGATAGTTATGCCGCAATTTGTGATAATTCACTTTATAATATCATCGTACTTAATCTACCATGTTACATATATGTCTTAAGATATGAGACTTGGTGCATTATGTCATTTTTGATACATAGATATTGTATGATTATATAATAAGTGAAGATTTAATATCGTTTTAATGAAATGGTATTGTAACATTAATTCAATATTGCTCATAATAAAAGTATAAAATTGTAAAAAAATCTAATTTATTTGCGTTTTGGGTATTGCAAGTCTAGTATTAAATGTGGTATACTAGTGCTGTAATTAAGTGAGAGAGTTGTAAGATCTCACAAAGATATGTTGAAAATAACATATCAAAAAAATAAATAATATTACAAAAGGGGAATATAAATTTATGAAAAAAAGCAAATTGTTAGTTATGGGCCTTGCATTGATCATGGGTACTTCAGTATTTGCTCTAGCCGGATGTGGCGGCGGTGGTGAAGGCGGAAGTAGTGGCGGTGGTTCAGAAACACCTCCAGATCCAGGTCCTGGTCCAGGTCCAATAGTAGAACAACCTAAAAAAGAAGCAATGAGTAAGTACTTCTCAGGTGTAAAAGCAACATACACAAAAGAAAATATTGTGGATTCTAATGGTACAACAAAAGAGTTTAAAAAATTTGTTGATCGTCAGATTGATGTTTTAGCACAAGATTTACTAAAACGTTTAGATTATGTCTATGGTGAATATAGATTAAATCCATTAAATCTTAATCATTGGGGCGAGAGTTATGATCTAAGTGATCCATATTCAACAAGAGGATATGTCTATCGTGATATGAAAAATCCTGCAGATTATTATGCTCGTACAGATTCAACTAATATTTTAGCACAGTTAAGTAATGCTGAAATTAATAAAATTTTCTTTGATACCGATGATCCAGTAACTCTAACAGAAGTTAACATTGATGATTTATCAGATTATCAAAGATCCTTATTAATAATCGAAACAGAAGATAATTATTTGGCTGATGTTTCTGCATTAAATTTAATAGGCGCTAGTTCTGGACAAAATATGAGACTTAGTAAAACTGCCGGATTAGTTGAGGATACTGATAAAGTATGGAAAGTATCACAATTAACAACAGAAGAAACAAAAAACAATTTAAAGTTAATGATTGCTCAAATATTAACTAATGATGCCGGTAGTGATTATGATGCTTTAATTAGTAAAATAGATAAATTAGGCTTTGATTCTACATTTAATGATAAATTAATAGATGTTGTAAATGAAAACATAATTGGTAGTGATAGAATAGCTGAAGATGATAAATATTATAAAGAATTAGTGGATAATTATGACGGTGTTATAAATGATGAGACTATAGGATTGATGAGAAATAATACAAAATTATTTGATTCAGACACTGGAGATAAAAAATATACAACTTCTAATTCCCCACGTCTTTATAAAGGTTATAATAAACTAGTTCCTGTTATTGTAAAATCAGCACTTGATAATAAATTCTACGGAACAAATATTTCATTATATCCAACTTTCTCTAATATAGCACATGATTATAGTGCTGATGCAACTGGGTTTAAAGATGCACATGATTATAGTGATGTAACATTACTTGCTAAAGCAAATACTCTTTATACCAAACTTGTAGTAAAAATTAAAGGTTCGGATCTAAGTAGTAGTGAAGCAAGTTTAGAATATCAATTAGAAATCAATGGAAAACCTGTTGGAACTAAGAAAGAAATTAAATTGAGTGATACTGAAAAAGAATTTACTCTAGATATTTCTGGATATGGCACATCTTTTGGTGAATATAAAGGTAATACTGAAAAAGATGTTAATACTAAAATTTTTGAAAAGACAACAATATCTGATTCAACTACTGAAACTAACTATATTAAGTTTAACTTTACTAACAGTAATGGTGCAAAATTTACAATTACCTTTGATGGGTATTATGATAAAAACGCACAATAATAAAATTTCAATTTAATATTGTAAAAAAACTGTAAGCATTATGTTTGCAGTTTTTTTGTTATTTAAAAAAGTAATCTATAAAGTAAAATTAAATGAAATATCATACAATATATATTTATTAATATTATAATAATATTTTCTGCTATCTAGTTTTTTTGCCTTTTCTATTTACATAACATACTAATTATTGTATAATAATACTAATAATAATGTCGACTTGTGTCCATTTTGTACAATTGTCACTTGTATCGACTAGACTTTATAACGAAAAAAGAAGTATGAGGTCGGAAATATGAAAAAGAAAAGATTTTTGAAAATAATATGTTGTTTTTGTCTGTTGTTATGCTCAACATTCTTTTTGGCTGCATGTGGTGAAAATCCAGTAGGTGGTTATGAAAGTGGTAGTGACGCACCTGCACCAGATAATACACCACCAAGCACAGGTGATGATTCTGATGTGGATATTGACGATGATGGCAACATTAAGTCGGGTGAAGTAGCAGACTTCTCTCAATATTTTAGTGGGTATATGGTTACTCTTAATGAAAGTGGTGATTTGCTAGTAAAAGATGATACTCTTGGAGTAAATAAAAAAGTATTATTTACTGCATTGGTTGATAGGCAGATTGACATATTATCACAAGATATACTTAATGGACTTAATTATATTTATGGAAATTATAGATTGACAACTACAAACGTATGGGGGAATTCTATAGTTCTTAATTGTTTAGTGATTGATGCTGAAGGGAAGCCTACCGATGAAAATTCACCATATCAATATGGAGAATTAACTGCTATGACTCACACTGATAAATTACTTACTCAGTTAAGTAAAAGTGACTATGATTCCATATATGGAAATAATGAAGAAAATAAAATTACTGCTACATTAACTGAAATCAATATTAATGTTTTATCAGATTATCAAAAATCTTTACTATTAAATAAAACACAAAATAATAATATTTCTACTGAAAACAATTATTTTGCAGATGTGACAGCATTAAATTTAATGGGTGCTAGTTCTGGACAAAATATGAGACTTAATAAAGCTGCTAGATTAGTTGAGGATACTGATAAAGTATGGAAAGTATCACAATTAACAACAGAAGAAACAAAAAATAATTTAAAGTTAATGATTGCTCAAATATTAACTAATGATGCCGGTAGTGATTATGATGCTTTAATTAGTAAGATAGATAAATTAGGTTTTGATTCTACATTTAAAGATAAATTAATAGATGTTATAAATGAAAACATAATTGGTAGTGATAGAATAGCTGAGGATGATAAATATTATAAAGAAATAAATGATAAAAATATTTATAATGGAAAAATTGATGTAGAAATATTAGCAGATATATATTCTAAAACAAAATGGTTAGATTCGGATAAAAGTGAAAAGAAATATACAATAGATAATAATCCACGTCTTTATAAAGGTTATAAGGTTGTTATTCCAGCACTTGTAAAAAGAGCATTAAGAAATACATTTGAAGGCGATTATCAACCAAAAGTTATGAAAAACTGGAAAGCAAAGGATAAAGATGGTAAAGAAATAAGTTATTGGGGTGAAGATACAAGTAACTGGGCTAGTACAAGTTTATATCCATATTTTAAAAAGTCATCTAGTGCTAATGGTAATTTTAGTACTTATCCTATAATTAAAGATGGCGAAGTAATACAAGAAATGACAACTACTGGGCCTATTAAACTAGATAAAATAATTTTGCAACCTAAAGCGAATACTCAACCAGTTGCTTTACAATTGCAGATAGCAACTGCACGTGATAAACATACTGGTCGTACACCTACAGGAATTGATGATGTCACCTGTTATGAACATGATATTGTAGTTGAATTAGAAGTGGATATTATGTACAAAGCAGGAACTTATAAAAAAGAAATGAACAGTTATGTTCCTGATGGCGAGAGTAGTAGTGTATTAACAATTGATTCAAGGGGATATGTACCTACCTATATTGATACAGAAGATCCTAATTTTGATCCATCTAAAGTACAATTTGACCCTAATAATCCTAATGCTAAAGATCCATATAGTGAGTCTTTCCGTAAGCCATATGATACTAATGGTGAAGTACTACCATTCAATTATATATTCTCAATATATGATAAGTTTGATAAAGACCCTGCTACACCAAAATTTGGTGAGTATGATGGACCAACTTCAATAAATGATATGGGCACCATTGTAGGTAACAATTATGAATGTACTGATGGTGTAAATATAAATCTTGATACAGGTAATAACTATTTACAATTTACATTCCGTATTAAGAGTATCAAACAATATTCTGGCGATAATGATTCCGAACTTGTAGATACTAATTTTACAGCCAGTGATGTTGTATTTGATATTAGTTTAATGCCTTATACATTCTAAATTATTTCAAATATTAAAAAAGTTTCTTAAAACATTTAAGAAACTTTTTTTATTTTAATATGCTAATAAAATTATCTTAATTTAATAATTGTTTAATTAATAATAATATAAACAATGTGATATTGTATTGCTCACTTTGTTCACAACACAAGTTGCTAATCGCAACAACTATTGCTTCACAATGGATACATAGTTTTGATTCGGCGTC
>DJSB01000024.1 GCA_002437945.1 Christensenella sp. UBA6345
TAATCTTCGCAAACATGAACTTGACCTTCAATACTTTGCTCAGTTTGGTTAGTGCTGGAATATCTTGCATATATTACTGCTGTTTTCACTTTATTTTTTCTCCTTTTATTAAGTTTTATTTTTTTGTCTTTCGACAGAGCGAAAAGAAACGAAAAGGGATTACGTTCTTAATACTTAAAGTCTTAATTTTCTTGTCAAGGGTTGTGAAACAATACATTTTACCCTTGACAAGAAAGAGTTTTCGTTTATGCTCTGCAACCGAAAGACAATCAATAAGCTTTGGGTAGTTTATCTATGAGAGATTTATCTATATTTGGTTGTCCTAAAATTTCACCAGTTTCAAAGTCTAAACATTTGAAGTCATCAAAGAGTAATATTTTTCTATCTTCTTGACCGATTTTGCACACAACATCATCATGCAAAATGTCCGCAACAAAATATGTTTGTAAGTGCTTAGAATAGATAACTTTTTCACCAGTCTTGCGAATGTATTTCATAATGTAATTAACTGCATCGGTTACTCCAGCATTGTTTATTATCTCTTTGAAATCGTTTCTCCCAAATCTTTCTAAAAAGAATGTATTTTGGTGAGCAATTTGCATTTTGTGGTTTTTGGTAGAATAATCTTTTGTTTCAATAATCTCACCAACCATTTCAGCAATCACAAATATTCCATGAAAATGTAATCTCTCTAAATTTGGACTACGTTCAAACACTCCAATATATTTCCAGTTTTTTCTATGAGATAGATGTCTTAAACAAGTGAGTAATTTGTTTCTAAATTCATCTTCAGTTAGTTTGTTGCTGTCATAAGTAAAAGTGCAAAAGTGTGTCCATTGTTGCAAACCAATTTTTCTATACAATCTCGTAAGTCTAACAATTTTATTTCTTTTTTCTTTCTCAAGTGTAGTTTTTACAATCTCTTTCGCTTTTTCTTCATCTTTAATTTTTTCATTTATCTTTTCAATTACTTTTTCGGTTTTTTCTTTCTTTGTTCCAGTTTCGGCTTTGTATAACTCTTTAATTTTTTCTTCGGTTTCGTTTTTAATTTTTGCTTTGTCATTCTTTCGTTTCTTCCATAATTGTTTTTCGAGTGGTATTCCAATAAAATGACTACCATCAAAATATACTTTAGTTTTGGGATAGTCCATATTGCACCTCACATTTTTTGAAAAGCATAATCTGATTCAACATTGCAACAAAAAATTCATTGTCTAGTAAAGTTAAATCTAGTTCGTTTTCAAATTCAATTTCTAGTTTTTGCATAATTTTTAACTCCTTTTTTTGAAAATTTGGAATTAAAAAGGACATAGAAAAAGTTTTCTTTTCTACGCCCATAAAATGCAACCACTGGCTTTTAATTTTGGCTAAAAGCAAACCAATAAACAATAACTCGGTCTTGTCATTTTTGCGTTGTCTTTTTATTTCCAGTTTTACTTTAGCACAAGTAATTCACAAAATGTAATGACTTAACTTGTACTTTACCTATACAAAAAACAACTTTACTTAACATTTACCCAAACTAAACATGACTTTACTTGATATTTCTTAAACAAAAAAAGAGTATGCTTTTACACACTCTGCTTGTTGGGTTATATGCAATATGCTAAATATCTATCTTTGAATTTTCTTCTGCGTTTGTAAACAATGTCTGTGCTAACTCCTAAAAATTCTGCAATAAGTTTAACTTCAACCCCATTGTAGTAATACTCTAAAATTTGACTTTCTAATTTGTTGGTTACAATTTTCTTTATTATTTCGTTAACTTTTGTATAGTCTAGCTTTTCATCTTCAAAACAATCTTTTGCTGGAATAAACTCAAGTAGTTCTTCATTTTCTGAATTTCCATTTTTTATTTCTTTTCTTAGATATGCAAACAGAGTTTTAAAACAAGCCATTCTAATAGATATTGTTTGTGGTGCTTTTGCAGTAGATTTAATAAAAGTGCAATTATCTCCAAGTCTTTGACCTACAAAGTTAAGTAAAAACAAACTTGCTTCTTGAACTAAATCGTAAGCATCTGAATATGGGTCTAATTCACCGTGATGACAAATGTCTTTTTGTAATTGCTTGTGTAATGTTTCTATTCTTTTTGAGTTAGGGTAAGAATACTTTTCAAAGTTGCCTAGACTTGAAAGTGCAATAACTTTTGAGATTTTTTCAATGTTGTCTAAACTAATTACAACATTATCTTCTAATATTTCATTTTTTCTTTTGTTCATATATTTTCTCCTTTATCCGCCTTTTGGCAAGTGGCGTTGGAGCATGGTTTGGATTAAATACACTTACACTTAAATTTCTAATACAAGAAGTCAAGGAAGAAGAAAGAAATATTGTGCTTAAAAGCAAAAAAGACCAGGTTAAAAACCTAGTCTAGTAATTACACAAAACAATATTTGTTTCCCTTGACTTAGGGGAAAACTATGCTACAAAAGACACCAAAAGCGAGTAAAGGAGATTAAATAAAGAAAACATACTTTAATGATTTTGGAATAACTAGAACATTAACAATGCTCATAGTTAAGTATTTGAAAAATGTCTTTTGCAAAAATCTATAAATTTTATAAAACAACAATGTTGAAATTTGAAACAACAAATTACAATACAATTTGCCGAGTGTATAAAAAAAAGAGGTTTTGCGGATAGCCTGCGCGCAAACCTCTTTTTCACTCGGCAATGTTTGCTCAAGAAAAACATGGTTTTGTTTAGTGTTTTTCTATTATTTCAGATTGTTTTTTTTATTGTTATGTTGGTTTTGTATTCCTTTTTTATTGTTCGTGTGCTTGTCTTCGGTGGAGCGTAGCGGCACCGACTTGTATCAAGACAAGCACACGTTTAAATGCCAGTTTATAATTCTGTTGTGAATTTAATTACTTATAATAGCATTAACTTTTAGTTTTATTAATTTTAGATGGTTATCTTATTTTTTTGGATTGTATTCCAAAAAGTGTTGACAATTGTTAAGTTTTTGGATAGAATGTTTTATGAAAGAATTGGAGGCTTTTATGTTTATAGAAAGAAAAGAATATTTAGATAAATTAATTTCACTTAAAGACAAGAAAATTATAAAAATAATAACTGGTGTTAGGAGATGCGGGAAATCTACTCTAATGGAGATTTTTAAAGATTATTTATTGCAAAATGGTGTTAATAAAGAAAATATTATCTCAATTAACTTTGAAGATTATGATTTTTATAATTTAAGGGAGCCAGATAAACTTTATGCTTATATAAAAAACAAGTTAGATAGTGAAAAACAAAATTATATATTTTTAGATGAAATCCAACATGTGGAAAATTTTCCAAGGATAGTTGATAGCCTATTTATAAAAAATAATGTCGATATTTATATAACAGGCTCAAATGCTTATATGCTATCTAGTGAGATAGCGACACTAATTTCTGGACGTTATATTGAAATAGCTATGTTGCCATTATCTTTTGCAGAATATGTCTCAACTACTGGAGATAAAAAAGATCTTTCAAGAAAATATATTGATTATATTGAAAATAGTTCTTTTCCTTACACTTTGGAATTAAGAGATCAAAGAAATGAAATTAAGCCGTATCTTGATGGCATTTACAATACTGTAGTTGTAAAAGATATTGCAACAAGAAAGAAAATATCTGATATTTCTATGCTAGAAAGTGTTACAAGGTTTATGTTTGATAATATTGGAAGTCCACTTTCTATGAAAAAAATAGCAGACACTATGACATCTGATGGAAGGAAGATTGATGTAAAAACCGTTGAAAAATTCATAAGCGGACTTACTGAAAGCTTTATTTTGTATAAAGCTAATCGGTATAATGTAAAAGGTAAACAATATTTAAAAACTCTTGAAAAATATTATGTGGTTGATATTGGGTTGCGTTATATGTTGTTAGGTTCTCGCTCGACTGATATTGGTCATATTTTAGAAAATGTTGTTTATTTGGAATTATTGCGTAGAGGATATGAAGTTTATGTTGGTAAAGTTGATGATACTGAAGTTGACTTTGTTGCTATGAATAATAAAAAAATAGTTTATTTTCAAGTTTCAGCCACGGTTAGAGATAATAAAACTTTGGAAAGAGAATTGAAACCGCTTCAAAACATAAATGATCACTATCCTAAATTTATTCTAACATTAGATGAAGACCCAGAAGTCGATTATAACGGAATAAGAAAGGTTAATGCATTGGATTGGCTGCTTGGTGATGTTGAATGATGATTTTTAATCAATATACCTAAATTTCCCCAAATTTATATTAATATAGGATATACTTATATTCACAATAGTTAAACATAGGAGAAAAATTGTGCAAGAAGATCTAAAGAATAAAATTTCTAAGGCCATTCAAGAGCCGTTTGTAGGTAATTATATTTTTACAACAGATGAATTAAATGAAATCTATCAATATATTGGATTAAAATTACGTTATATTGCTACAGAAAGAGGAGAGGTATTATCTCCTATGGATTATGATTTGGTTTTTGTTGCAATGGTAAATTTAGCTAAAGAATGGATTTCTGAAGAAGATGCCTTTTTTGATTACATATCTAAAAAACTTTTAGGATATTTGCCTTTGCCTGGAAAGATATACAATCAAATAATAAATGCAATAAATAAATTGACAGAAAGAAAGATATTTTCACTAAATTCTTTTACAAAAAAATATTATGCTACTATATGTAGCCACTCTTTTGCTCCTAAATCTTCAATAGAATCTTTCTTTGATATGTGTTGGGACATCTATTGCAATGACTTAAATCAAAGTTACGAAGAAAATGACAATTCAATTGAAATGATCATAACAAGTTTGCATAATTATTTCGTTGGTGAAAATAATGAAGATGAGCCATTTCAAGTTGGCAGTCAAGTGTATTCTTTTAGAGCAGGTATTAAAGGTTTGGTGCTAGATCAACAAAAAATGATGAAATATTTGCTCAATGAGACAATTAAAACTATAGATTCATTATTTAACAGTGTTCCAATAGAAAATGGAAAATATTTATATACATTAATAAAAGATTGGTGGATGAGAAAAGAATCTTTATTTGGTGTTAAAAATAAATCGTATAATAAAAGGGATGTTGTAATTTCTGATTATTCGCAAATAAAACCAAGATATGTCTTAGATGATGATTCTGTTGTTTTATCAATCCCTTCTATTAGATTAAAAAGTAACATTGATATTGAACCATATTTGTCTCTGTTTACTGGAGATGAATGTATCTATGAAACAATTATGCCCCTTAAAGGCTCTGGGATACTTATGGCTACTGTACCAGTAAATTTAAATATAAGCAAGTTTAAAAATATAAGTCAACTAACACTGAAAATCACGCATTGTGATAAAGTTATCTATGATTCCAAGAAGTGTTTAGAAAGGGATTTTTTGCTATTTAAGGATGAGAAAGAAATAAATAACGATGAGTGTACATTAGGGACATATATTTTATATTGTGAAAATTTAACGAAACTATATAGATACCCAAAAGATATTCACAAAATAAGTTTTAATACTTATAGTATCGAAACAAATGTAGGTGATTTAATTCAAACTGATAAAAAAACTATATTCTTTGTCGATGAAAAATGCGAGCGAGCAGTATATTTCCATGCAAAAGAAAGACAAGATTTAGTGTATCAATACAATAATGAAGAATATAAAATAATTGAAGGTGAGTTATATTTGCATGTTAATGCTAATGTTGATACAAAAGATTTTGGAGTAAGATATGAAGATGCTGCATTCAGACTAAATGAATTTAAACAAGAAGTAGCTGGTATGGGTAATAGGTTTTTATTATCTAGTTTGGCTAATTCAGGAGAACCGCAAAAAATTTCAATTTTCAAATATAGCGACAATTCAATTATTTGTTCAGTATCGTTTGTAAAATTTAATAGTATTGTGTTGATTTTTGACAAAAATTTGTATTATGGAAACAACTCTGTTGGTAATGTTGAGTTTATTTGTGATGGTAAAAACATTAAAAAACAATTTAATGCAAAAGAAGATGGACTTCAAGTTGAATATAATGAAGGAAAATTTCTTGTAAAAATACCAGTATTTAAATGGAAAATTGACGAGAACAATTGGAACTATGGCCATAATGATAATGGTATTTGGTATAAATCTATTAATAATACTTCGACATTGTATGTAGATGTGCCATCAGATTTAACATGCGAAATTTGTGTCAACAATTCATTTCTTGAAAAAGGTAAAAATTGTTATGAATATAAACTTGGACAATATGTTTATGCAATTAGTATGTGTGAGAATGAAAATAATGTAATTGTTTATGCAAAAATAAATAATCATTTATACAAGACTATAACTATTTATACTAAAGAACAAGTAATAAGTGACCCATTATATCTGAACAGTGAAAGTAAAGAACTGATTTGGTTGTCTGCATATTATGTGGGTGATGCTGATGTAAAATTTCGAATTGATCTATATAACGAATCAAAAAAGATTACTATGATTTTGTGTGATAAAACCCAAAAAAGAATAGACCTATCTCAATTTTGTGATGGTTATTATGAAGTAAAATTATATTCAATAGATCAAGGTTTTTTAAAAAGAGAAAAACTCTTGTTTCAAAAAAAGATAATTTTAGGCAACGAAAAGAACTTTAAATATAATAATAAATTTTTCACAATAAAATCAGTGATGTTATTTGATTCCAATGAAGAAACAGAAATTAAGCCTATTTTTATTGATGCTATAAAATATTTGGGAACGAAAGATGGCTTTGATTATTATTCTGGATGCCTTTTTGTAAAAAGTATATTTGAAGAAAATAAATATTTAGATTATATGAAAAATGAAGTTGGAAATCTGGTCAGGATAAATCCAGTCAGAATAGAAATGAGGACTTACAATTCTTGTTATTTAGGCTACGGGTTAGAAGACTTAGATGGCGAATTTGAATACGATAGTGAGTTTACTTTGGATTATCAGAAAAAAACTAATATCGTAACAAAACTTAATGGACAAAGAACAAAAGGAATAGATTATTTCTTATTGGAGGTGAAAAGTGTTTAATCCTGTTAAAGCATCAAAGAATATTAAAGATGAATTTGTAAGTTATATTTCAACTTCTTTTTCATTTGCAGACAAAAATTTAAGGGAACAATTTTGCAAAGAACTTGAATTAAAAATTGCAAATGGTCCATGGCTTGAAATAAATGATATATTTAGAACTGGCAAATCTATTAATCAACTGATTGATCTTGGAGTGTTGTCTCCATTGTATAGAGATTTAGAATCAAAGAAACCCAATAGCCGTTTATATAAAAAGAATCTACCTTTAGATCGTCCACTATATTTACATCAAGAGAAGGCGATAAGAACAATTGAAAGCGGAAATAATGCAGTTGTATCGACTGGTACTGGTAGTGGTAAAACAAATTGCTTTCTTATTCCAGTATTAAATGAGTTATTGAGAGAAATTGAAAACGGAACTTTGGGACCTGGAGTTAGAGCCTTATTTATTTACCCAATGAATGCTTTGGCTAATGACCAAATGAAAAATCTTAGAAAAATATTAATGTTTTACCCTAAAATTACTTTTGGCGTCTATAATGGAGGAACAGAAAATAATGAAGAAGATGCAATATCTGTTTACGAATCTATGTTCGCTACTGAACCTATTCCCGAGCTTAGACATAGATTACCTAATGAATTGTTGTCAAGAGATGAAATGAAGAACAATCCACCCAACATTTTGTTTACTAATTATGCAATGTTAGAGCATTTATTATTTAGACCTAAGGATGATGTTTTATTCTCTAAATCAGATTTTCGCTTTGTTGTGCTAGATGAAGCCCATGTATATGCTGGTGCAACAGGAATAGAAACCTCAATTTTATTAAGAAGGTTGAAAGCAAGAATTGCATCAACAAAAGAAACTCAATTTATTCTTACAAGTGCTACCCTTGGTAACGGTAAAAACTCTGATGATGACATTATCAAATTCGCAGAAAATTTGTGTGGTGCAAAGTTTAATAAAGATAATATTATTAGAGCTGAAAGACAATTATTTATTCCAAGTGACACGCAAAAAAAATATCCTAAAGAATTGATAGTGGATTTAGCGAATGAACAAAATAAAGTTTCAGATGTTTTGAAAAGTTATGGATTTAAAAGTGATGATTCTTTATCTGAAAACGAACTCCTATATGATTTTGTTGTAGATTCAGAATTATATAATACAATGCGTGCAAATATTGAAAAGGTGTGTACAGTCCAAGACGTACAATCGTTATTGAATCTTGACTCAAATACAGCAACCGCCTTCATTTCTCTATGTACTAGGGCTCAAAAAAATAATAAATCACTGGTTGATGCTAGATATCATTATTTTATAAGAAGTCTTGAAGGATGTTATTTATCATTAAATGGAAAATTGTTTTTAACGAGACAAAAAACATGTTATGAAAACAACTCTCAATATGCGGTGTTTGAAATTGCTGTATGTGATGAATGCGGTAAGTATTCTATTGTTGGGAAAATAGACAATAACCATTTAGAACAAGTTGGTAAATTAGATGAAAGTGTAGAGTATTTTTATTTAGCACAAGACAATAATGATGAAATAGAAGAAGAAACTGATGAAAAAACAAAAAAGGAATATTATTACCTTTGCCCTCATTGTGGTGCAATTGTAGAGGAAAATAGAATTAAAAATTTACCATGTGATTGCAATAAAAATGATTATATAAAAATTATAAAGGCAAATCAATTAAAGTTGGGTGCAAGGTGTGGAAATTGTCACAGAGGAGTCTATAAAAGATTATATTTAGGAAATGATGCAGCAACATCGGTTCTAGCAACAGCATTGTATGAAGAACTTCCGGAAATAACTTATGAGGAAGATGAAATTGATACAAAAACATCTACTAATATATTTACCAACGCAGTCCTTGCTAATAAAAAGAAGGCAAAAAAGACGGGAAGACAATTTTTGGCATTCTCAGATAGCAGACAAGAAGCCGCTAAATTTGCATGTTATTTGAGCAAAAGTTATAATGAATTTTTACGTCGTCGTGGAATCTGTCAAATAATTAAAGAAAATTCAAACTTAATAATTGAAAATTCATTTACTATATCTGATTTCGTTAAAAAATTAACTGCTTATTTTTCTAACAAAAGAAGTTTTGCTCAATCTAATAGTGATATAAGTAATTTAACTGCAGTTAGCAATAAAAATGCTTGGGTGGCGATGTTAAACGAATTAGCTCGTTTCAATTCATCTACATCTTTAATGTCATTAGGCGTATTACAATTTACCTATCTTGGTATTAATGATGAAATTATAAATTCTATATCGCAAAAATACGATACAGATAATGATTGTGTTAAAAATTTGTTAAATTTACTTATTTTTGAAATAATTAAAACAGGTGCAGTCTGTACAGATTCTGATACCGATATTGATGATAATGATAGAGAGTATATATTTTATACTCCATCTCAAAGGTTTATTTCTAAAGAAGAACAAGTTTCTCCTAAAACAACCATCTCGTCTTGGATGCCAAAACATAAGAACGGAAAAGAAAATGATTACTTTAGAACCAACAAACTGTATTATGTAACTCATTTTTTGAAAATAGATAATAATTGTGCAATTGAGTTTTTGGATCAGTTTTTTGATTATTTAACTAAACCTGAATGTGGTAATGAGTATTGTATGGTTGATAAGAATAAGGATGGTACCTACGTATTACCTGCGAAATATTTACAAGTTAAGATAGCAAATGACCCTACAATAAAATGGTATAAGTGTACAAAATGCGGTAAAGTTTCCCCTTATAATATGGTTGGTAAATGTACTACGGTTAAATGTGAAGAACAAGTAATAGCGATAGATCCTCAAAAACTGAGAGAAGATAATCACTTTGCTAAACTTTATTTTAGCGATAGAATGTCGCCTTTATTCATTAAAGAACATACAGCACAATTAAGCAAAAAAGAAAGTGCTACATATCAAGAAGAATTTATAAAAAAAGAAATTAACGCTTTATCATGTTCAACTACTTTTGAAATGGGTGTCGATGTTGGTGATCTTGAGACGGTATTTTTAAGAGATGTTCCACCTTTGCCATCCAATTATGCACAAAGAGCAGGTAGAGCAGGAAGAAGTGTGAATGCGGCTGCTTATGCACTAACATTTGCTAAATTAAGTTCCCATGATTTGTCATTTTTTAGAGAACCAAACAAAATGATTAGTGGTATAATATTACCACCATTGTTCAAGGTTGATAATGAAAAGATTGTAAGAAGGCATATATATGCAATTTCTTTAAGTATGTTTTTTGCCGATCATCCCGATTTGTATGATCACAACAATTCGGATAAATTTATAAATGAGAAAAATTATCAACTATTTATTGACTGGTTGAAAAGCAAACCTAATAGGCTTACCGATATGTTGAAACGATCTATCCCAGATGTAAATGAATTACACAACAGACTTGGTTTACAAACCTTTCAATGGCTAGATTCTTTTATTGGTGAAGAAGGAAGCTTTACATTACTTTTACGAGAATATGAGAATAATATAAAAGAATTTGAAGAGTCTATAAAAAAATACAAAAAAGATGATTTGGAAAAAGCAACAAGATGTGAAAGAAAATTAAAAAATTACAAAAATAATAAACTTATTGATTTCTTAGCAAGAGGTAATATTTTGCCTAGATATGGGTTTCCCGTTGACACAGTGGAATTAGAGCAAAATACAACCGCCGGGAATTTAAATAAATTAAGGCTTAGTAGGGATTTGTCTATAGCGATTGCAGAATATGCTCCGTCATCAGAGATTGTTGCAGATGGAAAACTATATACCAGTCGATATATAAAGAAAACAAATATTGGCAATAATCATAAAGAATGGTATACAGCATATGTTGGAATTTGCAATAATCCAGAATGTCAGTGTGTTAATTATAGTGTTGTTCCTATCCCAGAAACAGGGGTTAAATGTTCTTCTTGTGGGAATTTGCTTTTTCCACATGATTACAATGAAAGCATTGAACCACGTTCCGGATTTATGACAGAAAGAGAGGCAAAAGAGGTCCCATTATCTAGACAAGAAAAAAATTATAAATCTGATGATTATTATATAGGTAATACTGAATCAAAAACAATAGAAAAACGCTCTTTCTTATATAATGATATTAAAGTTACAATAGAGTCCACTAGCAATGATTCTTTGATGGTTAAATCCTCAAATAATTTTTATGTTTGTCCTAGATGTGGTTTTGCATATGCAGAAGATGAAAACATTGTAGATGATAAAGAAGCAAATAAAGATAAAAAACATAAAAAGCATAAGATTTATACGGCAAACAAACACGAAAGTTCTTACGGTCAATTTAAATGCGAATGTCAAGAATTGTATCGATATTCACTTCATCACACATTTAATACCGATGTCGTAAAAATAAGTTTTGATTGCAATACGTCTGATTACAATACAATGATTTCGAGCATGTATGCAATACTATATGCAATTTCAAAAGATATGAATATTGAAAGAAAAGATATAAAAGCCTGTCTTTCTTTAAAAATTATACAGGGAAAATTAAATTATTCAATAATAATTTATGATGCTGTGCCGGGCGGTGCAGGACACTCAAGAAGATTGGTAACTGAAGATGGGATGGTATTATATAAAATTATGAAATCTGCATTAAATAATATGGAAAGTTGTAATTGTAATCCATCATGTTATAATTGTTTGAGAAGTTATGAAAATCAAAAAATACACGAAATGCTAGATAGAAATCTTGCAGCAAAATTTTTAAAACAATTTATTGGTAATGTAAAGAAAAGTGATTAAATTTAATTGATTTTACTAATATGTAAAAACATAAAATAGTACTAGATATAAGCAGATTATATAATTATTAAAACCAAAATAAAAGGAACAGTGCATTGCATTTGCATTGTTCCTATTTTGTTATTCTGCTAGTTTCAAAATGTCTAACCCTTAACTCCGTGTTTTTTTATAATTCTATAGTGTTGGCATAATCTTTTATTGTTTGATTAATTGATTCTTCGTTATCATAGAAGCATTTATCAAATTCTTGAAAATGGTTTTCCATCTCGACATCTACATAATCTTCTATGCATTCTACTTTTAAATTTAAGGATTTAAACAAGTTGTATGCCTTAAAATAATTATCATATAATAATGGCGATAAAGCAGTCTTTAAATGTTGATTAATTGTATCAAAATTAACTTGATTGTTACTTTCATTTAAAAAGAATTGTAGATGTCCACCATTGTTAATTTCGCTTGAATAGGTCATAAGTGTATAAATATAATTGTCATAATTATTATTAAGTGTCACATCACTCCATAGTTGCCATAGTTTATTCCATTTTTGGTCTTCTATAGATAAGCGTTTATCAGGTTTTTTATTTAAAAAATCTCTTATTGATTTTCTTAATTTTATTTTTTCAATTATACGTTTAATACACATATCTTAAATGTCCTTTTTAGTTAAATATGCTAAAGTCTCGGTATGTCTTGTCTTTGGGAACATATCATATGGCTGTGCAAATTCTAGTTGATATTTATCTTTTAAAATACCTATGTCTCTAGAAAGAGTGGCTGGGTCACATGATACATATATTATTTTTTCTGGTGCAACATTTAATATGGTGTCTAGCACTATTCTTGAACAACCTTTTCTAGGTGGGTCAAGGACTATGCAGTCAAAATGATTGATTTTAGGTAATTCTTTAGCGACATCACCAAGAATATTGGTTAAATTGATAATGCTATTATTTACTTTTAATTTTTCAGCATCATTATGTGAACTTTCTACTATTTCAATACCATACACTTGTTTTGCTGTTTTTGCAATGTAAGCACTTAATAATCCTGCACCACTAAAAGCATTAACTACAGTTTCGCCACTAACAAGTTCTTGAACTTTGCTATATATAGCATCAGCGATTGGGGTATTAACCTGCATAAAACTATTAAGACTTACTTCATAATTAATATTATGACTAGATATTGATATTGTTTTTATACCATAAATATGAGTATAGTTGTTGGTTAGAATAACATTATTGTTAAGAGTATTGTGATTAACCATCAAACCAAAATTTTCAAATTCTTGGCTTAAATAATTGATAAGAACTTGCATATCGTTTAACTGTTTACCATTAATAACTACACATACTAATAATTGGTTGTTTTCCATGCGACATACAAGATGTTTGATAAGTCCTGTGCGAGTAGATTCTTCGTACACACTATTATTGGTAGTATTAAGAAAATGATTAAATATATCAATCACTTTTTTAGACCAATCTGCTTGTATGTAACAGTTGTCTATTCTGATTATATTATGTGAGTTTTCTTTGTACATGCCCACAAATTTTTCGTTATCATGTTGCCCGATAGGAAAAGCGAACTTATTACGATAATAGTATTCATTAAGTCCTATACAGTTATGTACGACTCCATCAGCATTAATTTTGGCTATGTTACGTAATGAATTTTTAACAAGGTCGGTCTTAAATTCAAGTATTTTTGCATTGTCTAGATGTTGTAAGTCACAACCACCGCATTTTTGAAAGTATGGGCATATAGGTTTAACTCTAAATGGAGATGGCTTCAATATCTCTAATATTTTACCTACATAATAGTGTGATTTTGCATATATAATATGTATTTTCACCACTTCGTCTTTTAATGCGAAAGGAACAAAAATCACCGCACCATCGTGCTTGGCTATACCTTCGCCATTGATTCCCATATCAATTATTGTAACTTCTAAATCCATATTTTTTGTTATCATACAACAATGATATATCATATTTATTTTTATGCCAACTATATATAATTACTTTTTATTTATTTTTTGCTTTGGTATAATGGATTAAAGGAGTCAATATGTCCAAACAAACTAATAACACAAATAATGAAAATATAGAAATTGAAATTATTGAACCTAGCGATAATTATAATCAAGTTGATAATAATATGGATAATAATTTAGATAAAAACGCAACCACTACTATCTTAACCGAAAATGATAGTAATAAAAAGAGAATCACTAGAGTAGATGTCTTTCAGGCTTTAAAATTTATAGGCTTTTCAATCTCGGCTGGAGTTATTCAAATATTATCGTTTACTTTGCTTAACGAATTGGTAGGATTGTCTTACTGGCCAAGTTATCTTATATCACTTACATTATCGGTATTGTGGAATTTCACTCTTAATCGTAAATTTACATTTAAGGGTGTCAACAATGTGGTAGTAGCAATGATAGAAGTTGGATTGTACTATCTAGTATTTACACCATTATCTACTATTGGTGGTAATGCTTTAGCCAATATTGGTTGGAATGAATATCTTATATTGTTTATTACTATGGTTCTTAATATGTCTACCGAATTTTTATTTTGTCGATGTGTAGTTTACAATGAAAAACTACATCCAAGTAAGGGGAAATAAATATGTATCATTTAGCGATATTGAGACAACCATTTTTAAATATGATTCTTTATGGAACAAAAACTATAGAAAGTAGATTTAGTTATAACAAAATTATACCATTTGGAAAGGTAGAAAAAGGCGATGTAATATATCTAAAATTAAGTGGTGGCAAAGTTATAGCAAAAGCCAAAGTTGATAATGTTCAATTTTATAACTTAACTCCAGAAATTGTGGAAGAAATAAGAGTAAAGTATGGACGTGATATAGGCACGGATCGTTTTGAAGACTGGACAAGCACTACAAAAAAGAAATATTGTACATTAATGTGGTTAAAAGATATTGAAAAGATTAAACCTATAAGTGTTGCTCCTAGTCATGGTACGGCGTGGTTTTTACTAGATAAACCGTTAGATGAAGGTAATGATTATGAATAATGGTATGGACAAAACTATAGAATATCACGAATTAATTATGGTTAATGATAATATAGTTGACTATCTTAATTATGAGTTGCCACAAGGCTACCATTTTTCTGGGTTTACATATCCTGATAATTTAAAAGATTGGGTAAATATTCATTTAAGTACCGGCGAATTTACTAGTGTAGAAGAAAGTGAAAATTTCTTTAAATTGTTTTATGGTAAGATATTAGATAAAATAGGTGACTATTGTATCTTTATAGAAAATGAGAATAATGAAAAAGTGGCTACGGCAACACTTAATCTAGATGATGCATATGGGTATCAAGTCGTGATAGATTGGGTGGCGATTACCCCTAAATTTCAAGGTAAACATCTGGCAAAACCATTAATAAGTCGAATATTAAATATAGCACATAATATGGGATATAATAAGATACTTTTACATACCCAAACACATTCGTATGTTGCAGTTAATATGTATTTGGGACTAGGGTTTAAGCCTTATAATACAGAAGATAAATGTGGTTGGAGTATAGTACAAACTATTATAAATAATCCACTTCTTAATAATTTTGATGTTTTGCCCAATAATCAACTATATCATAGTGAAAGTGTTAATATAGTAAAACAATTAAATAAACTTTATAGACGTTATAATTATGAAATATGGTTTAAAGATGGACGAAAAGATGTGTATGTTAATGATGGTAATAATTACTATGAATACACATATAGTGATGGCGGGAAGATATTAAACTTGGTAAACAAAAATAATTACAGAGCACATTATTAGACTAATATTGTATTAATCTTAATAAGAGTAATAAAAAAAGTATATTGACTAGCAATATACTTTTTTTATTTTAATTTTGTTATGCCGAATATTCTTCCGCACGTTTAATCTTTAATGTTGCAGACTTAACTGTGTCTTCTAGCCCGCAATGTACTGCTCCAAGTATGATAATACAATCGTAAAGGTATAGTAAATCGTCTACTAAATCATCTCCGGTTTTTGGGCCAAGTTCGGATTGGTTAAGAACCATAATACCAGTAAGCATACGGCCTATAGTATTTAAGTCTTTGCGGTATTTTATAGATAAATAACTAATGACTTGAGTAGCATAATCATAGTCAAAGTCATTAATTGTATCTTCTATTATAAGTAAATCTTGCAAGTAGTCTTTAGCAATTCTTAAATGTTTAATTTTATTAAGATAATCTTCTATTATTCTGTTCATAATTTAATCCCTTATAAGCAAAAATGTAGATTATTAAGTCTAAATCTATTTAAAGTATACCACATTATATTGTTTTTATCAAAAAAAATATAATCATTAACATTAATTATTAATTTTTAATACAATATTGTAAGGGGTATAAGGAGTTTAATATGTGCTGTTGTAATGGTGCTTTCGATTGTAGTTGTGTTTGTGCCAATCCTTTTAGAAGGAATAACGACAATCGAATTTGTAGGCAAAATAGTTTTTGCTGTAATTTATGTCATAATTATGTATGGTGGTTTTAATATATAAACACTTAAAAATATCTGGGCTAAAGCCTAGATATTTTTGTATATTAAATTTCACTATTGCAAAGGGTAATTTAATATGATATACTTAATAAGTAGATATTTTTACTACAGTTATTGAAGATAAGGAGTTTTACAATGTTTAATATTAATGAAGCAGTAAAACATGATTTTAAAGATTTAAGTCCAGAAGATAGACAATATATTGAAAAAACATTTTTAAGATATATTGTTAGAAGAGAAGTTGCTGATAGTTATAGAATATTAAGTTCTATTTTTTCTAATGGTAGACCAGATGCTAGAGTGATTGCAGGACATTTCCAGACAGTTAATAGTTCTTTTGTTAACTGCAACTTGATTAGTCAGATAACTTATCAAGAAGCCACAACCGATGTGTTAAAAGATAAAAGTCCAGAAAGTTTTAACTATAGATTGTCTACTACATATAATCTTAAAGATGGTGCAGCAGTTATATTATTTTCTCGCCGTCCTAATGAGAATATACCTAATAGAGTTAACTATGAGACATTAATCGCTTATGCAGATATGCAAGCACGTATTATAGATAATTTAAGATCCAGATCTTTCCGTAGTACTTTTGATGCAATTGTTGACGCCGCCAAAACAACTAGACATGAGTTCTATCAAAAATATGGTAGAAAGATAGAAGATACCCACGTTACAGAACAATGTCAATTGTTTAGTCACCCAGGTAAAAAGACTGCTACTCTATGGATAAAAATGCTTGATTATTATCAAGAACAATTTAATGCTATGGATCCAGGACTTGCATTAACAAAAATACAATCTATGTTTACACCTACTATGACTATGAAAGAAAAACTTTCTTCTCAACTTGATGTTGTTGAAGAAAAAACTCGTAGAGAAGTTCAAGAGTATAGAAGTTTTGTAGAAAAGAAATTTAAAGCCAAACCAGGTCAAAATATTAATATGTTTGACGATTATGCCAATATTGCTGACTATGATGAAGCATATAGCGCTCAATATGAATTGGGAGTATATAAAGATAATCTTGAAGATGTAATTAAACATGTTTTTGAAGACTATAAGGCTCATCTTTCACAATATGCTCTTACAAAACCTAGTACAAAGAATACTTTAGTAGATAGCATAAAAGAACAAAAGGGTAGAGAAAGTAAATAATTGTGCTTGATTACAATTAAATAATTAAAAAACTCACATTTAATTAATGTGAGTTTTTTGTTTTTATTATTAATACTTTGTTATTTTATTCTTTTATCTCCTACATAGAATAAGGCTATAGTTCCAGGTCCACCATGACAGCCTATAAAATAGGTGAGTGGTAGTATAACAGGTTGAATACCTAGTTTTGATTCTATCATACTTGATAATTTGTTGGCATCGTCAATAGCATTGCCTTCACAAATATATATTTCTTTATATTCAGAGTCGTAATTTTTTGAAATTTTGTCAACGAGTTGCTTTAATGCTAATTGTCTACCAAATGCTTTACCTATAGATGCAAAATCTCCATTATTATCACTACATAATATGGCTTTAATGTTAAGTACATTGGCTATTATTGCAGTAAGTTTTGCCAATCGACCACCTTTAAGAGCATATCGTAAATCTTCAAAGGTATATATACCATTTACTTTGGCTTTTAGATTTTCAGCAAAATCAATTAGTTGTTCGTAACTTAATCCATTTTGTAATTGCTTTGCAGTCTCTATGGCTATTATACCTTGTCCCATAGAACCTATTAAAGAATCTACAACTTTATTATCCATATTATATTTTTCGTTAAGTTCGGACATAGCAAGCCTAAAATTGTTGTATATACCACTTAATTTACTTGAAAAACTTATATGTATTATACGGTATCCTTGTTGGAAATATGGTTCAAGGAAATCTTTTGCTTCTTGAATATTAATTTGTGATGTTTTTACATCAGCACCATTTTTTAATAAAGTATAAAATTCTTCACTAGTTATATTGTTATCTTTTGAATTGTATTCAATATTGTTAATGTTGTAATGAACATCGCATTTTTTAATATTATATTTGTTTAATAATTCTTCGCTTAAATTAGCAGTTTCTTCTGTAGTAATTATTATTTTTTCCATTGTACTTCCTTTTATTAATTATTAAACCCTTTTATCGCCTACATAAAATAATGATATTGTCCCTGGACCACTATGACAACCTATAAAATAGGTTAGTGGTAAAATGGTAGGGCGTACGCCAAAACGTTTTTCTACCATACCTGCAAGTTTGATAGCATCGCTATTGCAGTCTGCTTCACATATAAAAACATCTTTAAATTGTGGATTATAGTTAATAGCCATTTTTTCGACAAGATTTTTTAGTGCTAATTGTCTGCCAAATACTTTTCCTATACTTACAAGTTTACCATTGTTGTCTGTATGTAATACTGGTTTGATATTAAGAACATTGGCTATTGTAGCACTTGTTTTTGATATTCTGCCACCTTTAACTAGATATTTTAAGTCATCAAGAGTGAATATATGATTAATGTTCCATTTCATATTTTCGGCATATTCAACAAGTTTGTCATATTCCATACCATATTCTAGTTTTTTAGCAACTTCTATCACCAATAAACCTTGACCGATAGATGCACATAATGAATCAATTGCAACATTGTGTGCGTTGTATTTTTTGTTAAGTTCGGACATAGCCAATTTAAAATTATTGTATGTACCACTTAATCCGCTAGAAAAACCTATATGTAATATACGGTAACCTTGTTGAAAGTATGGTTCAAGAAAATCTTTTGCTTCTTGTAAATTAACTTGTGAAGTTTTTACATCACTTCCGTTACGCATATTCCCATAAAATTCTTGTGGTGTCATGTCAGTGGTCTTTGAATTATGCTCGACACCATCAACCCAGAAAGTAACATCACATTTTTTAATATTGTATTTATCTAATAATTCTTTACTTAAATTACAGGTTTCTTCTGTAGTAATAATTATCTTTTCCATATAATGATTCCTTTGTCATTTTTTATACATATATGATATTAAATAACATATAAAATTACTACCTACTATTAATTTTTATTTTTCTACTGTAAAATACTGAAAAATATAGTCGATTTTTAACACTCTACTGACAGTAGAGTTGTTAATTTGTTGGACATAAAGGTAAAATATGCTATAATGAATGTATGGAAAACCTTAATGAAATCATAAGCCAAAACATAGTAAAATACAGAAAAGAGAGTGGACTTACTCAACTAGAATTGGCTGAAAAACTTAATTATAGTGATAAAGCAGTTTCTAAATGGGAACGTGGAGATGGACTTCCAGACATTGATGTACTTATGCGTATGTCAGAGATTTTTGGTGTTACAGTTAACGAATTATGTTATGTCCAACCAAAGCAAAAGAAAATATCAAAATTTAAGAAACATAGACATTTCTTTATCGCTGCATTGTCAGGATTACTTGTGTGGTTTATTGCCACTATTGTTTTTGCGTTTTTAATCACATTCGCACCGCAACTTACACATAAATGGTTATGCTTTATATATGCTATTCCTATTACAGGTATTGTATTTTTAGTATTTAATTGTATGTGGGGTAAGAGTATATACAATATTATTCATACATCAATTATTGTGTGGGGAATATTGTTATCTATATGTTTAAGCACTATTAAATATAATACTTATTGGCTACTATTAATAGGTTTGCCATTCGAAATATTGATTGTGCTTTGGTTTGTGTTTAAATCATATTTCTTTAAAAAGAAGCAATAAAAATAATAAAAAACTATCATATAGTACGATGTACTATATGATAGTTTTTTTTATAATTAATTATTATTTAGTTAATTTGTTGTTCATTATCATGTATTTGTGTCTAGTAACTTGGGCTATGAGCAAAGGTAACAACCCGATATTAGATAGTTTTAAATAATGTCATTATCAAGAATATAATCATCTAAATATACAAAGAATCTAACAAATTCATTAATAGCAACTTGAATATTGAAATTATCAGGATAAGTTTTGTAGAATCTATCGTCTTTAAGTTTAATATCATAATTATGTTCGTTGTTATTTATAAATAGATTGTAATAATATTGGGTGGTACTATTATATTCTTTAAAAAGTTGACCATCGTCATAAATCATATAACCATTATCTAATTGTTTTATATATAGTTTTAACAAATTATGATTAATATCCATTGCTACTGGAACAGTGATTTCAAAATACTTTTCTTTTTTAATAGGATTAAACGCTTTTAAATTTTCGTAATAGTTTTGCATATTTTCTCCTTATTTTACCTTATTTATACTTTGACTTATTTGTAATACTTGTGTATTAAAATAATTGTTAAGGTTGGCTTGTTGGGTTATTGCTGATACGATAGATAATATAGAATATCTATACATATTAACAACTAAATCTTTATTTACTTCTTGTTGATTTTCAACTAACAAGTTTATTCTTTCATTTAACTTAACAAGTAATTGTTGTGCTTGTTTTAATGTGTTAACCATATTTGTAATTAATAATTGAAATTCTTTACTGTCTTTGCCATATTTTTGTTCATATTCTTTCTTTTGTGCCAGATATGGCATTCCATAAGAATTGGTATTAATATCTGATTCTGGCTGTCCATTAACAAGTTGTCCGTCATTGTTTCTTATTTCGCCTAAATCTTGTAAATAACTTATTAAATCTTTAAATTCGAGAGCATTTTCTTCAATACGATTGTTGCTATTAATTCTGCAAAAATGGATATGTGGTGTATCAACATTATTATTAAAATATTTATTGGCGATAGTATTATAAGTATGAATATTACCACCAAGATCAAACCTGATTACTGGGCTTAACTTAATTTTGAAGTTATTTTTTCCTTCCCCATGTCCTATATATTTGGTGAAACCTTCAATTCTGCCATTATCGTCTATATTAATTGATTCCATAGCATAGAATTGGTCAGATTGGGGAAGGCTAGAAAAACACCTGATTGAAATTCCACTAGATTTATTAACATTTTCACGAATATTAGTAGCCATTACAAAAGGTGTGGCAGATTCACGAAAAGATTGTATAGCAGTGGATTCTGATTTATCAGTTATGTCTTTGTATGCGCTTAATGCTTGTGGACTTTTACCATAATTCCTTAAATGTTGAATTTTACTTTCTAATCTCTCTATATCTATAATTAATCCATTTATATTTGATATTATTTAAACAAAAGCAAATATGTATTTAATAATTAATACTTTCTTATATTATTTTAACATAACTCATTATTGTAGTCAAGAATGACAAGATTTGTAAACATAGTCGCTTGTTTATTAAGTAAAAATAACAACTTGAATAGTAAGTAATACAAAAAGAGCGACATTTTAGGTAAAACATCACTCTTTTTAATATTACAATTTAATAATGATTATTGTTTTATGTTGGCTAGACTGCTGTTTTTATATTCAATATCGTCAGTTACTTCTTTAATAATCTTGATTTGTGGTGGAAATTTAATGGATTGTGATTCGTTATTAAGTTCGATTTCCATTATTGCTACATTGTCCCAGAAAGGGTATATATCTATTTCAAAATATTGATTATTGTATACTAGACAATATCTAGTTTTCCTTATTTGATGCTTGGTTGTGTCTGCGTCCATAAGTAAATTAATATATTCGGCTTGGGTTAATCTTTTTTCTGTCTCCAGCCTTTTTACACCATTAATGGTTTGTTTTATAGTCTTTGTATAACTATATGAACCATTGTTACCACGTTGCCTTACTCGGATTTCTTTATCGTCATTTGATTTAAGATAGGTTTGAATAATTTCTACTTTGCCACAGTTTTGGTCTGCTTCAAGTTTTGATATATCAGGATATTCAATTAAAAATTTTCTTTCAATTTCGTATGGGGTAGGTTCGCCTAAAAAATTGGATATTTCAGTAACAAACCTTTGCATTTTTCTTTTAAAATCAGTTGAATTGTCTATAACTCTAAAATGTGAATGTCCAGTCCATGCAGAAATAATTTTTTCATCGATAGCAATTGCTTCTTCTATTGTTTCTGTGCGGGCACTGTTGTTGGCTAAAGTGTAGAATTCACTCGCACCCTTTGCAGCAGTCACTAAATGAAATACTGCATCATAACTGTCTTTTAGTTGGGTTTCGGTAAGATGTAAATTTTTTAATATCTTATCAAAATTATGTTTTTCTATGAATGCTTTTCCGTCCATTGCACCTCTATCACACACAATAAGTACTTTTTGTGCATCATAAAGATGATGTGCAACTTCTTCAAATACTTTTTCTTTTTCTAATTGAAGTTTTAATATTGCTGTTTGAAAATCAATATCGGATTCACAAGTCCAAGGTGCGACTCCACCGCTTATTAATTCGGTGGCTGTCTCGGGTACAAACAATACTTTATATCCTTTCTTTGTAAATTCTTCGTTAATCCAACTTAATGCGGTTGATTTTCCTGCACAAGGTCCACCAGTAATTGCTATTTTTTTAATTTGACGTTCTGGTTTTGATTCAGTTGCCTTAAACATATCGTCTATACTTATGCCAAAGATTTTTGCTAGTTTTGATAGAGTCTGGCTGGTAGGTATGGCATTGCCATTTTCCCATTTTGATATGGTCTTATTAGATACGTTAACCATTTTACCAAGTTCGGATTGAGACAAATTAGCATTTGTTCTTAACTTGTATATATAATTACCAAATTCAATATTTCTCATATTTTCTCCTTATTGGATTATTATTGTATCTAAAAGTTATACCAATTTCAAATTGAAACTGTCGAATATCGGTAGAACATTAACAGTGGCTGTATTTTATTCGTCATCTATACCTAATTTTATTTTTAAATTGTGGAGTACGGATTCATCGTCCCAATCTTTTGATAATTTGTATTCGTGATAAGAATAACTTATTCGGTTGATTTCTATATTTTTAAGTTTTTCTAGGAATTGACGTTGTTTTTCTTTAGATATATCTCTACCTAATGTTAATTGAGTTAAAAATGGAAAATCCATAAGTCCTGTGCTTATATCTCCACCATTGGCTATAAAGTCTTGTTTGTTAAATATAAGTCGATATTCAGATTCATTTTCCCATTTTTTATATTTACTTTGTCCTGCTAGAAATATTAAGTTTTTAATATAATCACTCGAGTCTAGTTTTTTAGGGGCTATTTTTAATAAAGTGTCTATATCTACATTAATAAGTTTGTCGGTATAAATAATGGGATATAAGTGGTCATAGAACATTTTTGCAAGTTGTTGTTTCTTTAAGTTTTGTGTTTTTGGATTAATATTATAAGTACAACAATATCCGTTATAATTGTTGGCATAGTAAGCCCACATTTGTATTGATGATTCGATGTCGGTATTTGAAAAACAACATACATATAGACTACGTTTAAGTTTGTATATGTTTTTTACATAACATATATATCTTTTTTCTACTTTATCAAGTAATTGTTTAAGTATTGGATTTTGATTATTTTGATTGTTTATCATTACATAATCTTCTACGGCATTAAAGTTAAGTTGTTTTCTTATATTATTGTTATAATAATTAGCCATAAAATCATCGTAAAAATCAGTTAGGTGATTGTCTTTAAGTAGCAGAGCAAAATATTTTTTATAAAATTCTCGTTTTGATACTCCTATATAGCAATCATATGGGTCATTAAATTTATCTGCAGTAGAGAAGTAAAGTTTGCCATTGGTAATAGTGTTGAATACGTAACTTCTATTGCGATAATATTTATATAATTTAGTTGGTTTATCCATGACATCAATCCTTTATACATATATATTAACATATATTGCAAAGTTAAAAAAATAAAAAGGGTACTTGAGTGTACACTTTTTACTTTTTTGTTTATTTAATAATTAATCTTTAGATTTGTAATACAACATACAATGGCAAAACCCTTCAAAATTAGGGTCTTTAATTTGTTTTTTAAATTCTTCACACATACATTTATTTTCTGGTATATGTTCAATTTTGCAGGGGCAATATCCGCCTGTGCGTTTAAGTCCTTCTCTAATTTGTTTAACTATCTCACTATCTGGATTTAATTTAACAGCCATAATCGTCTCCTTGCGTTATTTTTTAACTACATTCTAATTGTATAACAATTATGTCTAAAAGTTAACAAAATTTAGTTATATGAATACTTAATAAATGTATGTTAGTATCAAATTTTGTCTTTTTTAATTATTAATAATTAGGTATTTGATTACGTCTATGTTATACTAAAGATAGTTAGATAAGTATTATATGAAAGTAGTTTAAGTAGTAATTAATACTTATAAGTTGGACGACTTTGTATACATATTTATCTGTATTATTATGCTAGTCACAATATTAATAATTGATAGCCTAGCGATATTAATAATAAAATAAATTAAGGAGAATAATAGTGGACGAAAAAGCAGAAGAGAAAGTGCTTAATGACGAAATAGCCAATCAAGATAATGTTAACACAACTGTAGAAGATAATACTCCAGATAATAAAAAGTCTAATAAGTTTTTAAATAAGATGGATAAGTTTTTTAAAATATCTGAAAGGGGTAGTTCCTTTAAACAAGAAGCCTTGGGTGGATTTATAAACTTTTTAGTTGTATCATATATTTTAGTTGTAATACCGGGGCTATTTGATGGAGTTAATGGTGGTACATTATGGAAGGCTTTGTTTTTGGCTACAATATTTACTATCGTTATAAGTACTTTATGTATGGCACTGTTTGCCAATTTGCCTATAGTTCTAGCACCAGGTATTGGACTATGTAGTTATATTGTTCAATTAGTGTTAAACGGCAGTTATACATTTTCACAAGGTATGGCTATAAGTTTTATGGCGGGTGTTGCTTTCTTGATTATGACTGTTACAGGGTTAAGAAAGAAACTTGTTAATGCAATTCCCAATTGTGTAAAGGTGGCTATGCCAGTAGGTGTCGGATTATTTATACTGGGATTAGGATTGGGTGATAATAGCCAGATACTTAATTTACTTAATGGTAATGCTTCATCATGGGCACCAGTAGTCGCTTTGGTTAGTTTCTTTGTAATGGTAGTACTGTATATCAAGAACGTTAAAGGCGGTATCTTTATAGGTATCATGAGTGGTACAGTTTTACATATTATTATCGAACTATGCTGTGGGCATAATCCATTTAGTGTATTAAC